>CALMZO010000249.1 GCA_937870825.1 uncultured Chloroflexota bacterium
TTTACGCGCGAACAACTTTTAGAGGAACTGCATGGCGCCGCTTCCAACATGGACCGCAGTGTGGACTCGCACATCAAAAATTTGCGCAAGAAACTCGAAGCCGCCTCCGGTGAATCCATGCTCGAAACGGTGTACGGCATTGGCTATCGCTTTATCGAAAGGTAATTGACAGGCAAAATTACCGCGCGCTGAAAACCCCACCACGCCATGTCTGAAAATTCTACGGCTCCTCAACCACGGCAGCGCGGAAATCGCTTTTTGCCTGTTCTCCTTTTCCTCTTTTTCATCATCGTCCTTTTTTTCGGAGGCGCCGCCGCGCTTTTGTATTGGCTCTTTTCGGAATACTCGGGCGTAAGAAACGTTTGGCTTCTTTTGTGCGGCGCGCCATTCATCATCGTCGTCGTCGCAATCATCACCATTTACACTCTCTACAGCCGATTCGGAAGGCCCTTGCAGGATATCTTTAACGCGATTGACTCGGTCTCGGAGGGCAATCTTTCGGTGCGCGTGCCCGAGGATGATTCACCGCAGTTCGGGGAACTTATCAAACGTTTCAACAAAATGGTCGAGGAACTCGAACGCGCCGAGCAGCAGCGCCGCAATCTCACTGCCGACGTTGCTCATGAACTGCGTACGCCCGTACACATCATTCAGGGCAATCTCGAAGGCATCCTCGATGGGGTGTATCAAGCGACGCCCGAACACATCAACGACACGCTGGATGAGACGCGACTGCTCACGCGTCTCGTGAACGACTTGCAAACGTTGTCGCTGGCAGAATCAGGACAGCTGCCATTTCATCCCACGCGGTTTTTGCTCGCCGACCTTTTGCAAGACCTCACTTCAAGTTTTTCCACTCAAGCCGCGTCCCTTGGCGTTGCGCTCACGACAAGACTTGCCGACCCGCATCAAGAGATTGTCGCGGACTATGACCGACTGAATCAAATTCTCTCAAATCTCATCGCCAACGCGCTGCATCACACGGCGGAGGGTGGAAGCATTTCCATTCAAGCCGACGCAGGTGCGGGCGAAGGACGAAGTGTGCGGATTCGCATCACAGATACAGGCGCGGGAATCGCCGCGCAAGACCTGCCGTTTATTTTTGACCGCTTCTGGCGCGGGGACAAATCGCGTACGGGGCGAAAGCACAGCGGATTAGGACTGGCAATCACCAAACAACTCGTCCACGCGCACAACGGGACCATTCAAGTGCAAAGCGAACCCGGCAAGGGCACGACGTTCACCATCGAATTACCCACGGGAACAACACAATAGGCACGCGCTAAAAAATCTCGCGCGAGGAATGGCTCGCAGCTGCCGTTCCGCGCAGCACAACTTGGTCAACATAGTGCCGCGACGATTCTGCACTACCAAGCGGTGGTTTCGTCAAACCGCGTTCTGTTCGTCAACCATTTATGGCAACGCAGAATCATCCGCGCCAAAATTTTTTTCCCCTGCCTCAATCCTCACGGATAACCGATTCTCCACCGGTGGAATCGGACAACTCCATTTTTGGGGATCAAACACGCAATACGGGTTGTACGCCAGATTAAAGTCTACGAGCATTTTGTCCGGACCAACGCGTTCGGGTTCAAGATAACGTCCCGCGCCGTACGTCTCGTGCGGGGCAGTCGCATCCACGAATGGGATAAAGTATTCGTCGGGATGGTCTTGCGATTCGTACACCTGGAGCGTCGTTTCCACGCCGTTTACCGGAAATCGAATTTGCCCGACCCTGAAATAATCGCGCAGTTCGCCTTTGCTGGTTTGCATTTGAAGCGGTTCGGGATTCGGGTACCGTTCCAGGATGAGAGTAAAACGCAGCGCGTCATTTTCGGGAAAATAATTCAGCCCGGCAAAATTTTTCTTTTGTTCCGCGTTCAGCGGTGACTGAAAATGATTCTTGAAAAAATCATCTTTCATTTGGCGGAATTGTTCGAGGTCTGACATGCGAGTACCTCCATGAATTTTTGGACAGCATATGCCGTTTTGGCGATTGTGTAAATTTCACGTGCGTGACGGTTGACGCGCGCGCGGCCGGTGTTGACCGCGCGGTTTGCACTGCCGCGTAATGCGCGCTGCAAGAGAATGCTCGCGTGGCGCTGGTTAGGGCAAACGCATTTGAAATTGCCGCGCCTGCATGAAATAGAATTTCACGGCTGAAAAAAGACAAAATGCTCCGCCTTCACAATCGCCGCGCGCTTTAAACTTTTTTCAGACGGCAATTTCCAATTGCTGAAACCCCGCGAATCAAACGGAAATTCGCATTATTCAGCACCTGTCCCAAAAACATTTCTCAAATGCGTTTGCCCTATGGCGCTGGTTGCAATTCCGATGCCTTTTGATTTACAATGTTTCCTGCACGCGCTGACGTTCCTTTGCGCCGATTCGATTCAACGTCACGTTTTCAATCATGGCTCCCGACGCGGCTCGGTCTATTGGCGAAACGTCTGGACTTGTGTCGGGTCCGGCGTGACCAGAGCGGCAGGTGACGGGTGCCGCAGGGAACCGTCAAGCGGAATCTCCGAAATCACAAATCTGAAATGGTTAAAAGTTCACAGCGCAGGATACGCGATACGCGATATGCCATCGGCGTTGATGTGGGCGCGACGAAAATCGCGTCCGCACTCGTCACGCAAGACGGCAGAATTTTGGCGACCCGTCAAACGGAAACGCGCGTGAACCAGGGCGCGGAGAGTGTTATTCAACGCATCGCGGACGAAATCAACGCGCTTGCCGCACAGACGAACGAAACCCTTTCCGGCGTCGGCATTGGCGTGCCGGGCTTGGTGAATCCGAATGACGGCGTGGTCATCAACGCGGTCAACATGAATTGGAAGCACATCGCGCTGCGCGAAAAAATTCTGCCCCGTTTAAAGCGCAATGTTCCCGTGCGCGTGGAAAATGATTTGCGCGGCGCCGCGCGGGGCGAACATTTATTTGGCGCGGCGCGCGGGGTGAATGATTTTGTTTTGCTCTCCATCGGTTCGGGCCTCGGCAGCGCGGCGATGGTGAACGGCAGCGTCATTCACGGCGCAAATTATTTCGCGTCGGAACTTGGACATTTTGTGATTGACCCCAAAGGACGTGTCTGCACCTGCGGACTGCACGGCTGCGCGGAGACCGTTTTGTCGGGGCGCGGCTTGGTGGAAACCACGCGCGAATTTTTGGAATTTCGTTCCGCGTCGTCCTTGAACGCAAATGACCTGACCCCGAGCGGAATTCTTGACGCTGCGCACGCGAACGATTCCGCTGCCATTGCCGCCTTTGAAAAAATGGGCGAGTGGATGGGCATCGTGATGGCAACCGCGTCCGCCTGGCTCAACCCCGCGCGCATCATCATCGGCGGCGGTCTCGGACTCGCCGCGTTCGATTTGTTGTACGCGCCCGCGTGCGAATCGTATGCCCGGCGCGTCATCAAAGGCAATCAGGAAGGCGTCGAACTTGTGCGCTCCCAAGTGGATTCGAGCGCGGTGGGCGCGGCAGCATTGGTGTTATAAGAGGTGTTCCGCACAGCGGTAGTGTCCACAACGCGGACATCAAACCCCCTCCTTTACTGCTTTGGGAATATGCGAGGGCAATTCCAATCGGCGCGGCGGCTGACGCGCCGAACCTCGTACGACGTTGCAGTTCACCCTGTGCGAATAAAATTTGTAAAACGTTTGTGGGAATGAACAATGTAAAACGTACGCTGTGGGGCTTGGTCGGCGCGGGACTCGCGTGGTATGTGGCGTTGAGCGTGTGGTTGTCGTTCAGCGCCATCTTTTTTCCGTACGCGCTCGATTATGGCGAAGGCGATGTGTTTTGGTTCACGCGCAAACTCGCGCACGGCGAACAAATTTACATCACCTTGCAAGGTCCGCCCTTTGACGCGGCAAATTATCCGCCGTTGGCGATGCTCCTCACCGCGTCGTTGTATCCGCTCTTTGGCGACTCGCTCATTTTTGGACGCTGGCTCAATTTCGCGGCGGCGGCGCTTGCGACGGCGTTCATTGCGCGTTGGGTGAAAAGCGAAACACGCAATGGGCGCGCGGCATTGTTGGCTGCCGCGTTCTTTTTGGGTTCGACGTTCGTGTATCACTGGATGCCGTTGTATCGCGTGGATTTGATGGGCGTGGCATTTTCGCTGGCGGGGATTTTTTTGGTATGGAAATGGGAATGGAACGACAGACGACGGACGACAGACGACAGACTCGAACAACGTCGAATGTCAAACGTCATTTTGATTTTTGCGATTGTTTTCTTTTTACTCTCCCTGTACACAAAACATTCTCTATTCTTTGCGCCTGCGGCGGCGGCGCTTGCGATTCTTTTGCGTGACCGGCGCGCGGGAGTTGTGTTTGCACTTGGGTTGGGCGCAAGCGGCGGCGCAATTTTTTTGGCGTTGGAGATGTGGACGCGCGGCGGTTGGAGTTTCGGAATTCTCGCGTTGAATGCGACCGTCTGGACACCGCGCGTCTTTGTGCCGTTGGTCGCGAGTTTCGTGACGACGTATGCGATTGTTTTGTTGCTTGGCGCGTTCGGTTGGTGGACGCGGGTGAGGCGTTCAAAAAACGAACGCGGCGAAAAAAAATTTGGCGTGTTGGAAATGTACGCGCTGGCATCGTTATTCTCTATCGTGTTGGCGGGACGTGAAGGCGCGTGGGAAAACTATTTTCTCGAAGTCATTGTGATGGCATGTGTGTTTGCGGGGATGGCGCTTTCCCGTTTCGTTCCCGGTCCTTCCGCAAAGGAAACAAAGGGAATTTGGCAAATTTCTGTCCCTGTTTTTCTCTTGCTCCAACTCGCCCTGTTTTGGAACGAACATGACCCGCGCATTGCGCAAAAATTGTTTGACGACACGCGCGCGGGAAATGCACACGTCGCGCCGTTGGTGCGAAACGCGCAGGGGACCGTCATCAGCGAAGACATGAGTTTGTTGTGGCGGAATGGGAAACGCGTCGAGTATTACAGTTTCGTGTACAGCACCTTGGCGCGCGCGGGGCGTTATGACCAAAAGTGGGAAACGGAAAATCTGCGCGCGGGAAATTTTCCGCTGGTGATTTTGAAACGCGGGACGCGTGAGAATGTGGACGCGTTTGGAAATTTTACGCGCGCGTTTGTTTCCGCATTGGATTATGGCTATGCGGTGTCGAGCCGCGACGCGCTCTATGTGGTGTACGAACCCGCGCCGTTGGAACACTTGGAGCCGCGCACAGTATTTGGCGAAACGTTTGAACTGGTTGGCTGGGCGCTAGAACCTCAAGCGTTGCGCGCGGGCGATGATATGCAATTGACCGTTCTCTGGCGCGCTTTGAAAAAACCTGCCGCGCGTTACACGCTGTTCGCGCAGTTGGCAAAGGTGGACGGCGGCAACATTGCCCAAGATGACCACGAGCCGCACAACGGCGCGTATCCGACGACGCACTGGGCAGAAGACGAACTGGTGCGCGAGACAATCCACTTGCAAATTCCGCCGGAAATCGCAACGGGTGAATATGTTTTGCGAATCGGTTGGTATGACACGCTGACGCAAGAGAATTTGGGCATTGCGGGCGGCGCGGACATGATTGAACTGAAAAAATTTTTGGTAAAATAAAAACGCCCCAATCTTTCGATTGAGGCGTAAGAATCGGGACGGTACTGCTTAGGTTCCCGAGAGACCGTTGGTGACACGGCTGAAAATGTTGCCGATTTGCGGACCCAAAATGGCAAGGATCGCAATCACCACAATCGCTACCAGGACGAGGATGAGGGCGTATTCCACCAAACCTTGTCCTTCTTCTTCCTTACGGGGCAGATAAAGCATATCGAATCCTCCTTGAATGAACCTGCCAGATTTATGCCATGACTATACATGAACCGCAACAATCTTTCAATAGGATAACAGTACGCGCGCAAAAAATTTCAATCCGCCTTCTGCGTGACGCGCGCGGCGGCGGCTCGCAAATACAGGTCACCGATGCGGCGATGCAGCCATCCTTGTGTGCGCGGGTAAATCGCGCTGGCGCGCGCGATGCCGAACCAATTCATCAGTCGCGGCGGATAACGCCGAATCGTACTGTAAATTCTCAGGACATCGTGGCTTTGCCATTCCGCACCGAGATAAAATCGTCCGCCATAACT
Organism: uncultured Chloroflexota bacterium; assembly: GCA_937870825.1. Classification (GTDB taxonomy): domain Bacteria; phylum Chloroflexota; class Anaerolineae; order UBA4142; family SHND01; genus SHND01. The sequence continues at coordinate 6,106 of CALMZO010000249.1, forward strand.
CACATTGTGCGCGAGCATAAATCCGCCCGCGATGCGCCAACTCGTTTCGACACGGCGCGCGTCCACAATGCGTTCCGGTTCTGCAAACAACATCGCCGTCTTGTTCAACGGCGTCAGATACCGCACGCCTTGCATATCCCTTAGGATGTTGATGAACGGGCTTGTGCGCTTGACCATTTCAAAATATCGCCGCACCAATTCATCCGCGAATGCCGCATCGAGCTGTACGTCCGAACGCAAGTGTGCGCGCGGAATAAGCAGCCAATCGTCGGCATCGAGTTTGCCCTGTGCGTCAAAACGATAGCTGTGTTCTGCCTGGAACGACATGGCGGCGATTGTAGCATTCGCATTCTCCAATGCCAAATGCTCGCGAGGGAGAAAAAGCAAATGGCACAAGGCACCGCGCCCCATTCGATATCTTGGGAAATTGTTACAATCCTCATATAATTCTTAAAGACCGATGCCGGACAGACCCATGAATCCTTTTGCTGAATATTTTCAATCCCAGCACGAAATCTTGAATCAAACGCATACGGCAGCACTCACAACGATTTTGGAAATTTTGGAACGCGCGCGCGAACAGCGCAAACATATTTTCGTTTTTGGCAATGGCGGCAGTGCAAGCACCGCCTCGCATTTCGCGGCGGACTTGGGAAAAAATACCGTGCGCTCGCACATGCCGCGCTTCCAAGTCACCTGCCTCAATGACAACGTTGCCATTTTTTCGGCATACGCGAATGATGATGGTTATGACAGCGTTTTCGCCGAACCGTTGATTTCGCTCTCGGACCCCGGCGACGTTGCCATCGCCATGAGCGCGAGCGGCAATTCACCGAACATTGTGCGCGCGATGCAAGAAGCGAACGCGCGCGGCTTGGTTACGATTGGTTTTGCGGGGATGAACGGCGGCAAATTGCGCGAACTCGCACAACATTGCATTGTCGTACCCTCGAACTCGTACGAACACATCGAAGACATTCACCTCATGTTGTGTCACGCCCTCGTCGCGACAATCAAACAAAAGCATCCGGAATTGAATCCATGATTCTCGCCTTTGATTTCGGCGGCACAAAAAATACTTGCGCTCTGTTCACCCGAAATGAACAGGGCGCGTTTCATATGGAAAACATCGCGCGCCGCGCGTCGCCGCCCAATCCTGACTATGCGTACGATTATGCGACGATGCTCGAACTCGCGCACGCGGTTTTGCGCGGACGCGCGCCGCAAGCGATTGGTGTGAGTTTCGGCGGACCCGTGCGCGCGAGTGAGGGACTGGTCGTGTTGTCCCATCACGTCGCGGGCTGGGAAAATGTTTTGTTGTGCGAACAATTGGAACGTGAATTTCAAACGCACGTGGTCATGGACAATGACGCGAATGTTGCCGCATTGGGCGAAACCAAATTTGGCGCGGGGCGCGGCTGCGCGAGCGTTTTTTACATTACGGTCAGCACGGGCGTCGGCGGCGGTTGGATTTTGAACGGCGAAATTTATCGCGGCGCGAACGAACTCGCGGGCGAAATCGGGCACGTCGTCATGGACCCGAACGGTCCGCCGTGCGTGTGCGGACGACGCGGCTGTGTGGAACAACTGGCGTGCGGTCCCGCGATTGCGCGCACGGCGCGCGCACAGTTGGAAAAAAATCCCGCGCGCGGTGAAATTTTGCGCGGGCTGCTCGAAAATGATTTGGCGCAAGTCACCGCGCGGCGCGTGAATCAAGCCGCGCGTGCGGGCGACGAACTCGCGCGTGAGGTGATGGACAATGCGGCGCGCGCGTTAGGTTTCGCGTTGGGTAATGTGATTTGTTTGATGAATCCGCAGCGTATCATCCTCGGCGGCGGCGTGAGCAACGCGGGCGAACAGTATTTTGAAACGGTGCGCGCGGCGGCGCGCGCAAACGTGATGCCCGAATTGCGCGAGGCGGTGGACATTGTGCCCGCCGCGTTGGGCGATGACGCGCCGTTGTGGGGCGCGTTGGCGTTGGTGACGTGAATAAAAAACAGGTGAGCGTAAATGCTCGCCTTTTTTTTGCCACATATTTAATCCCGTTTTAATCGCGCCGCGCGAAAATCTGCGAACAACTTGTCATTGCGCGCCGCGCGAGATGGCTCATAGAGCTCTCAAATAAAAGTCGTAGAATGGATTCTACGCTTCAGCGGGTTGATTTGCAGTACCCGCATAAATGCTCGAGTCCGATGCTACGAACTCTATTTGAGCTGACTATCAGTCCCTTCGACATGACGGGTTCTGTGTCGCGCGCAAATCGCATTTTGTCATTTCGAGGCGGAGAGCGATGCTGCGAGTGAGGCGATGAACTACATCGCACAACTCGCAGCATCGCAAAATCTCATGCGCGTTTTACTCGTCGAAGATGAAGAACGGATCGCGGGTTTCATCCGCAAGGGCTTGACCGAAGAATTGTACATGGTAGATGTCGCGCGCGACGGCGGCGAGGCATTGGATTTTGCCGCGAGCGCGGGATATGACCTGTACATTCTCGACGTGCGCTTGCCCGTGCGCGATGGCTTTGCGGTGTGCCGCGCCTTGCGCCAACGCGGCGACAAAACACCCGTGTTGATGTTGACCGCGCGCGATGCGGTGGCGGACCGTGTGCAGGGGCTTGACGCGGGCGCGGATGATTATTTGGTGAAACCGTTCGCGTTTCAAGAATTGTTGGCGCGCCTGCGCGCGCTGGCGCGGCGTCCCCCTCACATAACAGACCAAATCCTCGTCGTTGCAAACCTCACGCTGGACACGCAGCGGCATCAAGCGCAACGCGGTCAGCAGCTCATCGAACTCTCGGCGCGCGAATATCGCTTGCTTGAATTTCTGATGCGGCATCGCGGGCGAGTGTTGACGCGCACGCAAATCGCGGAACAGGTGTGGGGTCTCGATTTTGACGCGCAGTCAAATGTAGTGGATGTGTACATTCGCTATTTGCGTCGCAAGATTGACGACGATTTTGAGCCGCAGGTGATTCAAACGGTGCGCGGCGTGGGGTACAAACTCGAGGCGTGAAATGTTCAAAACCATTCGCACGCGTTTGGCGCTGTGGTATCTCGCGCTGTTGGCGCTGATTCTGTGCGCGTTCAGCGCGGCGTTGTATTTCACATTGGCGCGCGCGTTGGATGAGCGCACAGATGCGGCGCTGGCGCTTGCCGCGCAGCGACTGGTGGATAAGGTGAACACGGAAACGACACCGATTCAATTTGTGAGCGGTGGCGGTGGACCGACTGACGTGAAAACCGCGCGTGCGGGCGGCAACCTTGTGCGACTGGTGGATGCCGCAGGACGCGTGGTGGACACGAATGAAACCTATGCGACGCTGCCCGTCGAGACGAGTTCGCTCGACGCAGCCCGACGCGGCGCGACGGAACTTGTCACCGTTACCGCGCAAGGTGAACGTTTTCGGCTCTATACAATTCCTGTCACAGAGAACGAGCATTTCGTGGGAACGCTGCAAGTGGCGGAACCGTTGGCGAAAATTGAATTGACGCTGCAGCAATTGGCGCTCACGCTGGCGTTGATTGTGCCGCTCACCCTCGTCATTGCGACGTTTAGCGGCGTCTGGTTCGCGCGCCGCGCCCTCGCGCCCATGGACACCATCACGCGCGCGGCGCAGCGAATTCGCGCGCAAAATTTGAATGAGCGTCTGAATTTGCGGTTGCCGGATGATGAAGTGGGGCGGCTGGCGCGCACGTTTGATGAAATGCTCGCGCGCTTGCATGACCAATTTCAACGCGAACGCGAATTTACCGCGAACGCGTCGCATGAACTCCGCACGCCGTTGACGATTATGCGCGGCGAAATTGATGTGGCGCGCGCGCGTCCACGTTCCGCGCCAGAGTACGAACGCGCGTTGGATGAGCTGGGGCGCGAAGTGGACCGCTTGACACAGCTCACACAAGATTTGTTGACGCTCGCGCGCGCGGATGCGGGCGCGCTGCCGTTGAATTTTGAAACGGTCCCTGCGCGCGAAATTCTCGCCGCGGTGAAAAAGGAATTGCAGCCGGTTGCCGCCGCGCAGCGCATCGAGCTCGAAACGCGCGCGGAGGATTCCCTTTTCGCGCGCTGTGACCCCGAACGCTTGCATCAAATTTTGCGTAATGTGACAGAGAACGCAATTAAATTTTCCGCGCCGCACCGCCGCGTGCTTTTAAGCGTGACGCGCGATGCCGAACACATCGCGTTCCGGGTGCAAGATTCGGGCGTCGGGATTTCGCATGAACATCTTGCGCGTATCACGGAGCGTTTTTATCGCGTGGCTCAACAAGGCGCGCACGGCGCAGGTTTGGGTCTGGCGATTGCGAACGCATTGACGCGTGCACAAGGAGGCACGCTCGAGGTAGCGAGTGAGGTTGGAGAGGGAACGCGCGTGACGGTCAAATTGCCGATTAAAGAATTGTAATCAAAACGCCCTGTCGGTTTTAATTTCAGTTGAGTACTCTGTGCGTGCTTTGCTTCACACGGAGGAAAAACTTATGAAAGCGTTTTATTACTTGAGTCTCTTTGTATTGCTCGCCCTCGCTGCCTTTGCTTTCGCATTGAAATCAAATTCAACGAGCGCGCAGACTCGGCAGTTGCAAGCGCAGCCGACGCCCCCCAGATTGGCGACGCCGACATTGCCCTATACCGTCACCATAGACCCCGCGAATTTTGTCAAGGTTGTGGACAATCCATACTTTCCCTTGACACCCGGCACAACATACATTTATGAAGGGGTCACGAAAAAAGGCAAGGAACACGTCGAGGTCACAATCACTTCTGAAACCAAAGTGATTCTGGGCGTACCCTGTGTAGTCGTCAAGGACACTGTTACAGTGGACGGGCAAATCAAAGAAGGCACCACCGATTGGTACGCGCAGGATAAACAAGGGAACGTCTGGTATTTTGGCGAAGAGACGGCAGAGTACGTGAATGGCAAAGTGTCTAGCACGCAGGGCGCGTGGCTTGCCGGAGTCAACGGCGCGCAGCCGGGCATCATCATGCCTGCCAAGCCGATTGTGGGTGAACCTTATCGCCAAGAGTACTTGAAGGGCGAAGCGGAAGATATGGCGCAAGTATTAAGCTTGCGGGAATCCGCCACAGTGCCGGTCGGCTCGTACCAGGATGTTTTGAAGACGATTGATTGGACCCCGCTCGACCCCACCGCAATTGAAACCAAATTCTATGCCAAGGGCGTTGGAAATATTCTGACTCACTATGCCCAAGACCCAAGTTGGGGTCTGCCATTGGTCGCAATCAAGAAAGCAAATTCCAAACCGGTTGAACTCTTGCCGCAGCCGACGAGCGGTTTTCCGCCCGGCATCGCGCCCGAGAGCGCGCGCGTGGATATTGCCAAACCAACCTTCTCCAAGCCCGGTGAAATTACCAATGCGCTTTTGCCCATCACTCAAGTTGACCAGCTCATTCAAATCGGCCAAAAAGGAGGCAAGCCGCACCGCACCGAGTTCACCCTTCTCCCCGGCACGAAAAAGATCAATTGGTTGGGCGAGCAAACAGAGACGCGGGTCCTCCAGTTCGTCGCGTATTTGGATGGACGCATCCTCGAGACTGCGCTTGATTTTCTCGCACAGGCGGATGGTGGCGCAGTCTGGTACTTTGGCGAAGACGTTGCCAATTATGAAAACGGGACCATCGTCGACCATGGTGGCACATGGCGTGCGGGCAAGGACGTTCCCCCCGCCATGATTATGCCCGCCAATCCCCAGCCGGGCAATGTGTATCGCGTGGAAAACATCCCCGGCAATGTCTTTGAAGAAGTGACCGTGAAAGCCATCAACCAAACACTCGAAGGTCCGCGTGGGCTGGTGAATGGTGTGATGTTTGTCCAACAAATCGGGCTGGACGGCAAGACGACGGTCAAGGCATTTGTCCCCGGCTATGGCGAATTTCTCGCGCACACTGAGGATGCCGCCGTTGCCGTTCCGACAGATACGCTTTCTAAACCCTTGTCTGCCGAGCTCAAGACCATGTTAACCAGCGCGGACACCATCTTTAACACCGCGCCCACAGCAAAATGGGACGCTCTCTCCGCTTCACTTGAAACGTTCACCACCGCATGGCAAGGTCACCGCGAGGCGATTGATCTGGGCAGCTTGTTTCCTTTGCTCAATACGCAAATGGAGCGCGCGCTCGATTCGCTGACCAAAGCCGTCGAGAAACAAGACAGAGCAGAGACCCAAAACGCGGCGTTTGATGTGGCGATTGCGACGCTCGACCTTCAAATGCCTTATCGAACGCGCACCGAGATTGACCTTGCCCGTTTCGACCTCTGGACAAGGCGCGTTGCAGCCGACAGCGCTGCCAACGACGCGGGTGCAGTGGCAGGCGATGTCGCCGTCCTTCAATTAATCTGGGACCGCGTAGGACACACCGTTGAGCAAAACAAAGCCAAGAGCATCGGCACCCAGCTGTCTGACCTCCGCGCTGCTGCGGACAAAAAAGATTTGAGCGCCGCGTCAAATGCCGCCGCCACGCTTGAACAACTTCTGGTCGAGCTCGGCATTGGCGCGCGTTGACCTACACGGATTTTCATTCCGGCTTTTTGCAAAATGAAAATGCCGCGCACGAATTCGTGCGCGGCATTCTTTCATCCTTTATCCAAATCCTTCCAGTCGTCCTCCGTCCAATCGTCGAAACTTCCCAAATCATCTTTAGCTTGACGTGTTGCGGAATTGTCGGATTTTTTGGCGGCGCTGCTTGCCGCCGATGTTTTGCCGGATGCGCTGGGACGAATGATGCCGCTGCTCTGCGAAGGCGCGACGGGTTTTGATGGCGCGATGTTTTGAGGAGGCGGCGTGAGGACCTGACGCCCCTTTGTCGGCATTCCTTCCTCTTCGCTCACGTACCCCTTTTCCACCAAGAGTTCCATCAAGCGCGCGGCGCGCGAATAACCGATGCGCAATTTTCTTTGCAATAAAGAAACGGACGCGCGTTCATTGTCCTGCACAATTTGAATTGCTTGGTCGAGCAATTCGTCTTCTTCCGATTTTTTCGGTTCCGCTTTCAAATCGTTCCACAAACCGCCTTGCACAAAACCCGATGATGGAGGACGAACGACGGACGACGGAGCCACATTTGCTTTCGGCGCGTGGGTGATGGTTGTCACCGTTGGCGTCGCGGGCGGCGCGGCTTCGATGAACCCTTTCCAATACGTCACCAATTTTTCCAATTCTTTATCGGAAACAAAACAGCCCTGCAAGCGCGACAATTTTGAAGAGTCGCTTGCCATGTACAGCATGTCGCCGCGCCCCAACAATTTTTCCGCGCCCGGCGTATCCAACACGACGCGCGAGTCCACTTGACTCGTGACCGCGAACGAAATGCGCGACGGAAAGTTTGCTTTGATGAGACCCGTCACCACATCCACACTTGGGCGTTGTGTGGCAAGTACGAGATGAATGCCTGTGGCGCGCGCCATTTGCGCGAGACGTGTCACCGTGTGTTCCACTTCGTCCGGCGACGTCATCATCAAGTCCGCGAGTTCATCCACCACCAAAATCAAGTACGGCAATTTCGCGCCGCGCCGTTTTTCGTCCGGGAGCGCGTTGTATCCTTCAATGTTGCGCGCGCCGACGGAGGAAAATTTTCGATAACGGTCATCCATTTCTTGGACGGTGCGATTCAATGCCGCGACCGCCAAATCCATTTCGACGACGACGGGCGCGAGCAAATGCGGAATGCCGTTAAAGGTCGAAAGTTCCACGCGTTTCGGGTCAATCATGACAAATTGCAAATCGTCCGGCGTGTTGGTGATAATCATGCACGAAATCAACGCGTTGATGCAAACCGATTTGCCTGAACCCGTCGCGCCCGCGACGAGCAAGTGCGGCATTTTGCCCAAGTCCGCGCAAATTGGCTGTCCCGAAACATCTTGCCCCAACGCGAACGCGAGCGCGGATTTTGCGCGCAATTTTTGAAATTCTTCCGACTCCATCACGCCGCGCAAGCTGACGCGCGAAATTTGCGAGTTCGGCACTTCGATGCCGACGATGCTTTTGCCCGGCACCGGCGCTTCCACGCGAATCGGCGCGGCGGCGAGCGCGAGTTCCAAATCGTGCTGCAGCGCGCTGATGCGATTCACTTTGACTTTGGTCTGACGCAGCGAGCCGTCGGATGATTTTTGCTGCACAAAACCGGGTTCGACGCCGAATTGCGTAATCGTCGGACCTTGATTCACTTCGATGACTTTGGCAGGCACGCCGAAATGCGCGAGCGTTTCTTCGATTTGTTTGACTTTGGTGCGAATCTCGTTCGCGCTGATGTCTTGCTCGATGGATTCTTCGAGAATGTCCGGCACGCGCGGCAGGCGCCATGCGCGATGCATCATCGGCTGCGCGGGCGCCCCCCCCCCCACAATGCGCGCGGCGACAGGCGGACCGATTTGCGGACGCACGGGCATAGGTTCATCAAGCCGTTCGTCCATTCCAAAATCGGCGGGAAGTCTTGGAATCGTCTCGGTCCTTCGTCGTTCGTCATTCGTCCTTTTCTGCGGCGGAGCGGTGACCATTTCCGGCGGCACACGTTCTCTCCCTTCACGCGAAATTCGGATGTCCGATGCGCGTCGCGAAAACAATGCTGTGATGGACCGGAATGCGCTTGAAACGGTTGCAATAATTTGAGAAAACGGAATGTTGAAAAGGAGAATGAATCCAATTGCCAACAGGACGAGCAGCACGAGCAATGCGCCCGCGATGCCGAGCCCGCCGACGAACGCGTCGTACAACGCGTGTCCCACCAATCCGCCGCCTTGCCCGGATTGCGCGGTTGCCAACGAAGTCGCCGCCACTTTAAGGAACGCGACGCCGAGAATTTGCAGAAAACTTTCGAGGACGAAAAAGAGAATGATGAGGGCGATGGGGCGTTCCCAGCCGATGTCGGGACGCATGTCGAGCGAATCGAGCATGAGCCACGCGCCCAGTCCCGCGAAAAAGAAGGGCGCGAGATAACGTCCCCAACCGAACAGAACGGAAAGAATGCGCGTCCAGCCGTCGAGCAAACTGCCATTCGTCGGATTCACCGCGCCGAGAAACGTGAGCGCGGCAATGAGCAACAGTACGACGGCGGCGAGTTGTTCTTGCTGCGCGGGGGTGAGCGAAAACGTTGGCGGGGGCGCTTTGCGCGCGGGACTGCCGCGCGGGCGGCGCGGAGTTTTGCCGGGGGGAGGGGAACCTTGTGCCACCTTGTTTTCGGATTTGGGAATCGAATTGACGCGCGGTTTTTGCGAACGACGCGCGGATGCAAAAAATGTCATGGTGCCTCTGAACGCAGTGCAGATAAAAAAAGCGGACGCATCGTCCGCTGCAAATGGAGAGTGCCGCGTTAGAACATCTGTATTATAACGCGAACGAGAGGCATGTCAACGGAATTTCCAAGTTGGAAAGTGGAATTCAGTTGTCGGATGTCACAACACAAATCCGAAATTCGAAATTCTAAATTCTGCTCTTTACGCGGCGCGCAGCACCCGTTCGTACAATTCCAAGTGTTCGTCCGCGATTTTGTCCCAGGAAAATGCGCGGGCGGTGAGGCGCGCGCTGCCGCTCAAACGCGCGGCTAAACCGGGCGCAGTTTGAACGCGCGTGATTGCCAAATGCAGCGCGTCGGCATCGTCCGGCGGAACGAGCATCACGTTTTCGCCATCGCGCAGTTCGGGCAAATCCAGGTCGTCGGCAAATTCAAACTGTTCGTCTTGAACGGTGATGTTTTGTGCTGCAGCTTGTTGCGGGCGTGTTGTGATAATGGGCAAGCCGTGCGCGAGCGCCGCCATAAAACTGCCGCGTCGAAACGATGCGCCATCGCGATAGGGCAGCGCGCACAGATCGGACGCGTAAAAATGCGCGCTGATTTGTTCCGCAGGCAAAAAATCCGTCCACAACACGCGCGCGGTCAAATTGTAATGCGCGATTTCTTTCCGAATGTGCTGCAAGTATGCAATGTTTGTCGCGTCGCTCGCACCCGTTTGTCCGCCGAGAAAAAGCAATTTTGCTTTTGGCAAATCGTACAGCGCGCGAATCAATGTTTCAGCGCCTTTGCTTTCATTCACAAAACCAAAATAGACGAGCAGCGTTTCATCTTCGCGCACGCCCAATTGTTTTCGCACGCGTGCGCGGTCAAAATCGGGGGGCGTCGTCGTCGGTGCGATGTTGCTGCCGATTGGAATGAGTTTGAGCCATTTGCGCAAGCCGCGCACTTGTTCGCGCAGCCGTAAATAATCCGTCTTGTTCGTCGCAATCACGGCATCGGAACCGCGCGCAAGTTGAAACGTGACCCAATCGCGCAACGCGCCCGCTTTGGGAAAAAGATACATCGGGCGCAAATCGTGAAACGTGACAACACGCCTCACCCCCCGTCCCCCTCTCCCGAATTTTTCGGAGAAAAATTCGGGAGAGGGGGAGCGAGAGGGGATGAGGAGACGCGGCAGAAAATTGATCATCGGATGCAACCCGAACGCGCCCGTTTGATATTGAATATGCGTAATGTCCGCGCGCGTTTCGGAAATGATTTTGCGAATGTGCGAGAACGCGGACCAGTTCCAAGTTTTGATGTTGGGAAAGATTTGGAGATTGGAGATTGGAGGTTGGAGATTGGAGACGGGAGACTGACTACTGATAACTGATGACTGATAACTTGTCAGTACAGAAACGTCCACACCGCGTTGTGTGAGGGCGCGCGCGATTTCGTTGGTGCAATCGCCAACACCGCCCTGCATGGGAGGAAATTCGCCGGTGATGAAAAGGACGCGCATGATGACAAGCTAAAAGTTGAAAGTTAAAAGCTCAAAGTTAAATTCTGCATTCAACATTCGTGTTGTCTATTGACCATTGTGCATTCGTCATTCGTCGTTCGTCGCAGGTCCTTCGCCGCGAATAAATTTCGCCATTGGCGCGTCCCACTGCCAAAATTCAAATTCGCCCCGAATGTTGTTTTGAAAAAAGTTGCCTTTGGATTCCGCGCGCATCAATTCTTTAAACACTTGACGCGGGACATTGCGGTATTGATAAATCGCGCCGCTGTTGAAAATAATTTCCAACACGCTTGTTTCGTCATCGTAACCGATGGCGTGGCTGGCGTCAGATTCGACGGTTTCGAGTGTCAGGTCCATTTTCCTTTTGTCACACATGGGCGAGAACTGAGCGGCGCAAGCCCCATGTGTCGGCATAGCGCACATGATTCACCCAGCCGCGAATCACAGCATCAAGGGTCTCGAAAACGATTGCGCCGTTTTTCAAAGCGGACACAAGTTTCATCAGTTGTCGTCGAAACGCAAACCCTTTGCGTACTTTCAAGCGACGATGCGTTGGAAAAAGATAGAAACCGAGAAAGGGAATACCTTCAGTAACCGGTTTAACTTGGGCGCTACTTTCGTGAAGAGTCAAACGTAAAGCGGTCAATCGTTTCATAATTTCCGCGCGCCATTGTGACAAGGCGCGTTTGTCATTTGCAAACAAGAGAAAATCATCCACATACCGCACATAGCCGCGACAGCCCAATTCGCGTTTTACAAAATAATCAAATGGATTGAGATAACAATTCGCCCAAAATTGGCTCGTGAGGTTGCCAATCGGTAAACCGCGCGGACGATTCGCTGCGAACAAGTCATCTCCCGGAAAATAGACCATCGTGTATTCTTCGGATAACACGCCGCGCTCGCTTGCTAGAATTTTGTCAATGAGCCACAGCACGCGCGCATCGTCAACTTTGCGCGCGAGAACCTCGCGCAGAATCGCGTGGTCAATGCTCGGGAAAAATTGTTTGATGTCGTATTGTAAAACGTATTTGTAGCGCCGCGCGAATTCTTGCGCGCGGTCAAGGGCGCGATGCGTACCTTTGCCGACGCGATTCGCATACGAATCATAAATGAATGAGCGTTCAAAAAGCGGTTCGGTGAGATTGCATAACGCGTGATGCGCCACGCGGTCACGAAAGGGCGCGGCGGAAATCAAACGGCGTTTGGGCTCGTGAATGTAAAAACTGTGATATGTGCCGGGGATGTAGGTTTGCGTTTCGAGTTCGCGTTGGAGCTGGAGCAAATTGTCTTCGAGCCGATATTCAAACGCGGCAACGTTCGGATGTCCGCGTTTGCCGCGTGATGCTTTACGGAAGGCGAGGAGGAGGTTTTCCCAAGTGCAGAGCTGTGTGTACATCCGACGCGATAGGGGCGAAGCATTGGCAGACGCGTTTGCAATTCATTTCGCGGATGTGCTTGCCAATGCTTCGCCCATACAATGGGTTGCCCCGCCGCGAGGTCAGCGCCTTGGCGGCGGGGCGCTTTTATATTTGCCCGGCGGGACGAAGGGGGTGTTCCGCAGGTCAAGACCTGCTGGCAAGGGTTCACCATAAATGGTTTCAACCTGCATCCCTTGCCATTGGGGTTTAACCCAAGGAACTGTATTCACACCGCGCGGCCAGGAACGATTCGCGCTGCTCTTGTAACCTCGAGGATGAAATTTTCATCGCATCCTATTTCCGGCGGCGCAAACGCGCCTACAAGACCATGAGACAACACCACCCGAAACCCTTGATTCCTGTTGAAGTTGTTCGGGTTGTCATTGTTGCGGTACGCACAGCGGACATTCCTATCATTAGTGTTGAACGCACCACCACGCACGACGCGGCGTTGGCTATCGAATCGCCCCTCTTCCCATAAAGGCGAAGCGCTTGGGGACAAACGGATTTCTCCACAGGCGTTTTGCCACAAGGCGCATTGGCATTGCGAATAGCGTGTGCGATGGAATACATCGCCGCAATCTCGATGTGTGAATGAAGGAGACTGCTTCGTGCGACAAAGACCGCCGCCTCGCAGTGACATATTACGCGGTGACTTTTTTCCAACCGCCCAGCAAGCGTCCAATTTCTGCCACCATCACAGCGGCATGTTGATACTGTCCCACCGTGACCCATTCCCATTTTGCGGCGAGCCGGAGATACAAACGCACCCGACTCAATTCCTCATCCGCGCGCGCCAAACGTTCGAGCCGGTCTTTGCCCGAACGGAAATTCGCTTCTTCCAAGCGTTCACGCAAGTTGAACGCGGCATCCAACAAACGCGCCGTAACCGTAAAACGATGCGCGCGTGGAAATTTGTTGGTGAGTGGTAACAGCCACGTCAAAAAATCGAACGTCCGCGTAAAGATGGGCATTTCCTTGTCAGTCGCCATTATAACCTCAAAAAAATTTTCGCGCGCGTTGAGAGGGGGCATAGCCCCCTCTCAAACTCTCCCCCGTTTTGTTTTACTTTCCCATAGACGAGAGGAGTCGAATCCGCCGCGTTTCAGAGTGCAGAGTTCAGAGGGAACAGAGTTCAGAGTCAGGCAGGAGACAACACCACCCGAAACCCTTGATTCCCGTAGAAGTTGCCCGGGTTGTCATTGTTGCGGCCCGCACAGCGGACATCCCTACCATCAGGGTTGAACGCACCACCACGCACGACGCGGCGCGAGTCTCCTTGAAGCGAATTATCTTCTTGATGAACATAATCAGAATAATCCCCAACCCATTTCGTCTCGCACCACTCCCACACATTCCCACTCATGTCGAGTACACCATAGTCATTCGTCCCTTTTGGAAAACAACCCACCGCGCTGGTCGCGTTAACTCTGGTGTCAGAATAATTCGCGTGTTCGGAAGTGATATCTAGCCCCCATGGATATTTGCGTCCGTCACTTGTACGTGCGGCTTTTTCCCATTCGGCTTCCGTCGGCAATCGAAGGATAAAGGATGAAGGATGAAGGATGGCGTCGTCCACTTTGCCGTCACGCCACAATTGCAATTTGCGATTTGCGATATGCGATTCGCCATCTGCGATCTGCCATCTGCTATTTGCCCAATGACAAAACGCCACCGCTTCGTACCAACTCACATTAACAACGGGATGATTTGGTAAATCAAACACGCCGCCGTATTTTTCATTCGCGCGTTTTTCGCCGCGCCAAGTTAATCCTTCTTCTGTCCACCATTCGTTGTTGCGATAACCGTTTTCGTCTTGGGCGAACGCGTCGAACTGCGCGTTGGTGATGGGATAGCGGGTGATGTAATATTTATCACCAACCTTTGTGTTCTTGAATTTGTATTTTTCCGTTTGCCCCAATTCATCATCATACGCTTGGGGATCATGGTGCAGATCGTTTTTATTTTTGCTGCTGCCCATCCAAAAATCCTCATAGGGGACTTCGCAAAAGAGTAAATCAGGCAAGCC
>CALMZO010000250.1 GCA_937870825.1 uncultured Chloroflexota bacterium
ATGGGCATCTGGTTGCTCCTGTTCGGGAATACCCTATGCTATACCACTAAAGACCCTTTTATGCCAAGATGTACTAGACAAATTTTAGCCGGCGCGCCGCAAACGCGACCATGTTCAGCAAAAGCCAGCCATGACGCCAGCGTTGAATATTAGTCGTACCGTACGTGCGCTCACGATAACGAATCGGCATGTCTACCAATTTCAAATTCAACTTGGCCGCGCCAAACAACAGGTCAAAATCGCCAAACGGGTCAAAATCGCCAAAGTACATCCGATTTTCTGCAATCCTGCGATAATGAGTTGCCCACACTACTTTTGTACCACACAAAGTATCCTTGACCGGCTGTCCCAAAAGCCAAGAGAACATGATACTAAAAAGCTTGTTCCCCAACAAATTAACAAAGCGCATCGCTTCTTTTTCCATCGGATACACCAGCCGCACACCGTTAATCAATTCGCCCGTCCCGTTTACAAGTGCTGTATAAAAGCGCGGCAGGTCCTCCGGCGGCATTGTCAGATCCGCGTCCAATATCATCAATATTTCACCGCGTGCCCGTTCAAAACCGAGACGCACAGCATCACCTTTGCCTTTACCAATCTGTCGGAGGAGCAGCGCGTTCCGCTCGGGATGCGCCGCGATTTCACGTTGTATCGTTTCATAGGTATTGTCTCGTGAATGTCCTTCGACAAAGACCAACTCGGTCTCGCGCGCGAATTCGGGGACGCGCTCGAATATCGCCTGAATATTTCCGGACTCGTTGCGCGCGGGAACAATAATGCTGACGGTCGGTTGCACGGAATACGGCGCGGGGCGCGGACGCGCCACCAAAAAATTGCACAGTGCCAGATGATTCAAAGGAAAGAGCTTGGCGGCAAAGCGATTCATAAAAGCGGACAGGAATGGAGTCGGTAAGGGATAGAGGATTTCATGCCAACTTTGAATCCCTTCAAAGCCAGCGAGGGTCAGCAGATTCTTCAAGTCCGGTAGCGTGAGCCAGTTTTGATTCAGGTTTGGGTACGCCAAACCTAACTTTTCTGCCGCACGCAGTGGGAGTTCCCAGAGACGACTGTATGAATTGATCAATACTCGGGTTGAAGGAGTACAAACTGTGCGCAGCTGTCCCAACACTTGTTGTACGTCCCATACGTCATTCAACAGGTCCGAAAGCACGACGAAATCAAACTTTCCTTCCACCGTCAAGGTGTGTGCATCCTGCACAAGAAATGCCAAATGTGGATGACGTGCCCGTGCCGTCGCTATCATCTGAGGTGAAAAATCAACACCAACACCATACGAGGGCTCCAATTCCTGCAACAAATCCCCCTGGCCACAACCCACTTCCAGAACCTTGGAATGCCGGGGCACAAGAAAACGATAAATCTCACCCAGTCGCCGATGATAATAGGTGCCCCAGCCCTTGCGTCGTTGCATTGCGGCGGACACCATTTCCCAATGACGGACTCGTTCTTGCTGAAAACGCCCGAAGCGTTCTGCTTCGGTCAGCACTAAAGACCGCGTTGAAACGAAATTATACGTGGACTGCTGCATCACGCCCATTGGACTTTAAGGCACCTGAAAAATCATTAATTCATCGTCTCCGGGTAGAAACGACCGGGGGGGGCCGTAATCCAACACCCACCAAGGGATCAGCGTCCATGCACCGCCTACGGCTTTGAGCGGGCGAAACACTTGAGATGGATTGGCAAAAATCGCCACCGCGCGATCGCGGGAATAAGCTTCCCAACCGGGCGGGCGGTAGGTTCCCACTGTGGCGTAGTAATCTCCGGGCTTGAGGACGCGCGGATTAAGAGAGAGGATAACCGGCTTGCCTGCATAAAATGCAAACAACGCGTTGTCGCTGATTTCATTTACCACAATCCGCGCTTGAGGACGCGAAGCGAAAAATTCGCGCACGGCGAACCAACCGCTGGACAGCTGGAGCAAACGCACATCCGCCCACAAATTGTAACCCATAACTGCTGCCAAGAATAATCCCGCTAGACCGGTGTGCCAACGCGGCTGTTTTTTAGCCAAGTCCGAGAGAGCCTCCCATCCTGCTCCTGCCATGAAGGTCATTAACGGAATTAATGCAACTGCGGAACGCCCCGCCTTGAATGGAGACATCTCGGCAAACAAAAAAATCAATCCGAACAAAATCGCAGGTAGAGCAAAGCGGAGTTCGCGTCGACGCGGCACCGACCAAGCCCCGAGTCCTGCCATCAAGACGACCAGGATGCCCCCCATGCCAACCAGAAATAACGGATAAAACATGAGGTCCTCTATCCCATACATTCCCGAACCTGCAACTTCGGCGCCGTGATGTGCAACATCTCCCACGAATGAGCCCGTAATCGACCGCACGCCACCCTGCGGCAAGACCCGATGTCCAATGTAGTAACCCAATTCAAATAACGACAGTGGGACGGCTCCACCGATTCCAAGCCATGCTATGCGCCGCCACATCATCTTGCGTTGATGATGACGAAGCAACCACACTTGGTACCCCAATTCGATACAAGCAAAAGCCGCTGCCACTATGACAAACGACGGGTCAGTAGCCAAAGCAAATCCAAGCATCAACCCAGTCAGAATGGCATCCCACACGGATAGTTGACCGCGAAACGTACCTGCATATGCCCAAAGCGCTAATGCCAAATACAGCATCAAGAGTGCGTGCACAAAATTCAAGCGGGCAAAGATAACAAATCCTAGCATGGTTGCAGCCAGCAACGCGCACAACGATGCCCCCGTAGCTCGCAACCCAATCCGTCGCGCGGCCGCATACATTGCCGGAATGGTCAATGTCCCGGCGGCGACTGAGACTCCCAACAACGGCAGCATCTCCCAACGCCCCCAAAGCCAGACGGCAGAAGCCAAAAGCACCACAAACAATGGCTTGCCGCTCACATTGTTACTGCTCGTATCTTCATAAAAAGAAAAATTGCTCGAAACTTGTTCAAACCGAAGGAGTGGTTGCGTCGCGTGTGGTACTCCACGCGCAATGCGATTCAATGCCCCCCGCGCGGCAAACGCGTGCCACGCTTCATCCCGCATGCCAATGCCTTGCCGATCAAGGTACGCAACCCGTAACCCAAAGCCGAGTATGACCAAAATTGCAAGAAGCCCATACTGCAAGAGCCTTTGATTAGTTGTTGATTTAGTTTCAACGCGTGCATAGACCATTGGTCTCATCCCCAATATCGCGTCCCGTGAGTTCGGGATGAAAGCCGGTGCCAACTTCCAAGAGACTCGCAATCCGTCCTTTGACTTTGACCACACCCGATGTCGGCGCGGTGATGCGCGAGAGAATTTTGAGAAGGGTGCTTTTGCCCGCGCCGTTGCGTCCAATGATGCCGACGACTTGACCCTGCTTGACCTCGAACGAGACATCGCGGAGTGCCCAGATGGAATCAGAGGGCTGAGGGACGAGGGCTGAGGGCTGAGTTTTGTTCGTTGTTTGTCCTTTATCGTGCGTCTCTTGAGAATGCCCGTTCGACGAATGACGAACGTCTAATGACGAATGACCAATCTTGCTCAGCGGGTCGGGTTTGCCGCGCACGCGCGCCCAGAGCCGGTCCACATCATCGCGCAAAGTACTGCTGCCGATGGTGCCGAGGCGATAGTATTTGGA
>CALMZO010000251.1 GCA_937870825.1 uncultured Chloroflexota bacterium
TTCACGTTCGTTACGCCGGACTTTGACGCGAAACCGATTTATTGGGAAGTGAAAAAGTGGGCGAGGGGCGAATAGCAATAGACGCGCGGCCATCGCGTTATCAAGTATAATTCTTGCACCTCGCGGCATTCGTGCTGAAAATTTTTTTACATTCACTCCATCATGCAGTGTCCCACCTGCCAAACAACAAATCGTAAAGGCGCGCGGTTTTGCAAAAACTGCGGAACGTTTATCGCGGCACTGTGTCCGCAGTGCAGGCGTGAACTACCCGACAACGCGAAATTTTGTGATGCGTGCGGTTTTGCGTTGACCGGGCAGGCACCCGCGTCTGCGCCGCCGCTTCAAATTTCACGCGCGCCTTCGCAAAGCATCGCGCCGCGTACACCCCCCCCTGTCGCCTCGCGCACAACGAATCCCGACAGCATCACCTCTGCCGAACAAGCCCGCCTCGCGCAATACATTCCCAAAGAGCTGTTAAAGAAATTGAACGCGGCTGTCGCGGGCGGCGGTTTGTCCGGCGAACGGCGCATCGTGACGATGTTGTTTTGTGATGTGAAAGGTTCCACCGCGGCAGCAGAACAACTCGACCCCGAAGATTGGACGGATGTCATCAACGGCGCGTTCGAACACATGATTCGCCCGATTTATACGTACGAAGGCACCGTCGCGCGTTTGATGGGCGATGCGATTCTCGCGTTCTTTGGCGCGCCCATCGCGCATGAAGATGACCCCGAACGCGCGGTGATGGCGGGATTGGAAATTGTCAGCGGCATCAAGCCGTACTGCGAACAAATTCAAAAGCGTTTTGGCATTGACGTGGATGTGCGTGTGGGCATCAATACCGGCATGGTCGTCGTCGGCACCGTCGGTTCCGATTTGCGAATGGAATACACGGCGATGGGTGACGCCATCAATCTCGCCGCGCGCATGGAGCAGACCGCCCAACCGGGGACCGTCCAAATCGCGCAGGACACGTACAAGCTGGTTGCCCCCTTGTTTCAAGCGGAAGCGCTGGGCGGCATTAGCGTCAAAGGCAAAGACGAACCCGTGCAAGCGTATCGCGTAATTGCGCGCAAAGCCGCGCCGGGACGCGTGCGTGGAATTGCGGGACTCACCAGTACGCTGGTGGGACGCGATGCCGAAATGCAAACTCTGCAAGAAATTCTCGAACGCGCGCAGCATGGCGTTGGACACATCGTGTGTTTGATGAGCGAAGCGGGATTGGGCAAGACGCGTCTGATTGAAGAAATTCAAAACAAATGGCGCGACAACACCGCGCTCGCCTGGTACTCGCTGAGCAGTCTCTCGTACGAATCGGGACACGCGTACGGCATGTTTCAAAATCTGGTGCGGCGTTTGAATGGCATCGGTTGGGATGATTCGAACACACAAGCCCGCGCAAAATTGGAGCCGATGCTCGCGCAGGTGGAAACTGCCAAGCGCGCGCGCGCGGCACAGATTCTCGAAATTTTGTTGGGGCTGCCGGATACGTCGGGGCTGCCGCCGTTGGAGGGGGATGCGTTTCAACGCGAATTGTTCGCGGTGATGGAACTGCTCGTGCGCCAAACTTTTTCCGCCAAACCCGGCGTACTGGTCATTGACGATTTGCATTGGAGTGATGCCGCGTCGGTCGAATTGTTGCTGTCGTTGATGCCGTTGACGAATGAATTGCCGCTCGTGTTGTTGTACGCGCTGCGTCCGATGCGCGATGCGCCGGGCTGGCGCGTCTCGCAAAAAGCAAGCGATGAATTTTCACATCGCTATCGCGAATTGAAATTGCGCCCGCTGTCGAATGACGAGACCGCGCGGCTCGTCAGCACGCTGCTTGGCGGCATCGAAATTTCGCGCGATTTGATGAATAAAATCTTGGAACGTACGACGGGCAATCCGTTTTTTGTCGAAGAAGTTGTGCGGACCCTGATTGACAATGGCTCGTTTGTGCGTGACGAAGCGACCGGACGTTGGACGGTCACGCGGCGGAGTGAAAATTTTGATATTCCCGGCTCACTGCAAGCCCTGCTCACGGCGCGCATTGACCAACTGGAAGAAATGACGCGGCGCACCCTGCAACTGTCAGCCGTCATCGGACGTTCGTTTTATTTGCGCGTGCTTGCCGCGATTGGGGAAGCGGGGCAAGACCTTGACCACCATTTGAGCATTTTGCAGCGACTGGAATTGATTGGCGAAGCCGCGCGGCTGCCCGAAGTCGAATATCGTTTTCGCAATCCCTTGACGCAAGAAGTCGCGTATAAAACAATTCTGTTGAAACAACGTCGCGAATTTCATCGCCGCGTGGCAGAAACAATGGAAGAGCTGTATGCGGACCGGTTGAACGATTATGCGAGTTTGATTGCGCATCATTTTTCGGCAAGTGATTTGTACGGCAAAGCGATTGAATATCTGCGGCGCGCCGCGCAGCGCGCGGTCGCGCTGTACGCATACGAAGATGCGATTCATCAATTGCGCGCTGCCCTGGCGTTGATGCCCGCACAGCTCACGGCGAACGCGTTGAAAGCCGAACTCTTGGAAGAGCTTGCCGACGCGTACCGGTATGTGCGCGATTTCGAGCAAGCGATTGCGTTGTATCAAGAAGCGCAAACGCTCGCGCGCGAATTGACCGAGAGCGATTCGATTTTGGTGATTCGTTTGCATCGCAAAATTATTCAGCTCGTCACGGATGCAAAATGGTCGGTGAATGCGGCAACGTATCAGCAGGTCAGCAAAATTCGAGAACAATCGCTGGCGCTGCTGGAGACGCGTCTGAGTACGCTGAACGATGAGCCGCCGCACGCGGAAACCGTCGCGCTGTTTGTCGCGCTTTCGATGGACGCGTGGCGTAATCAAAATCCGCCCGAATGGGAAACGGCAAAACGGTTCGCGCAGGCGGCAGTAGATATGGCACAAGAACTCGACGATGCCGCCGTGCTTTCGCAAGCGCTGGGCGCGTTGGCGAGCGTGCTGGATGGGACGAGCTTGTTGCGTGAGCATTTGGCGGTGGCGCTGCGTCGTTATGAAATCACGCGCGCGGAAAATTTTTCCAATATACATGAACGCATTGACGCGCTGCGCGGCTTGGGCGCGGGACTGATGTATGTGGGCGAATACGCGGAAGCATTACCGCATTTGGACGCCGCCGAACAACTGGCGGTGCAGATTCAGGCGATTGACCAGCAGGCAAACGCGCTGACTATTGCAAGCCAATGTTTGTTTCGTTTGGACCGCTGGGATGAATTGTTCGAAACCGAAAAGCGCTGGCGCGAACTGGAACGCAATTACGCGCGCGAACGCATCGGTGAAACTTGCTATGCCGTCGCGTTGTGCGCGAGCGCGTTGGCATTGCGCGGCGAAGGCGAGTTGGCGGCACACTATCGCGCGGAATCTTTTGACTATATGGTTTCCATGTCGGGTCAGCCGGGGGAATGGCAGCGCAATCAACATTACTGAAGCACGTTGCCGCTCAAGGCAGAGGGCGAGTTCGCTCTCGTTCGCGAAAAATTAGAAAACGCGCTGATGCTCGCGGGGCAGCCGGTCAAGCGCGGCACGATGGCACATGACCACGATGTGTACATGACCTTGACCGATTCTGCCGCACAGGAATATGATGCAGCTGCCATCGAACTCTACGCGCCGCGGTTGGAAGAATTGGCGACGCGCGACAATCACAAATTGTATTTGGGCATTTTGTATCGCGCGCAGGGGATTGCAAAACGACTCGAAGGGAATTTTGACGACGCGGCAGAATTGTTTCCGCGCGCGTTAGAGATTTTTCACGCGCTCGGTACGCGTTGGCAGAGCGGGCGAACGTTAGTGGAATTGGGCGAACTGGAACGCACGCGGCACAATCCGAATGCGGCGCGAAATTATTTCGAGCGCGCGGTGAATGAATTTGACGCGCTGCGCGCGGCACCGGACGCGTCACGGGCGCGCGGCGCGCTTGAGGAGGTTGTGAGTGAATGACGAGATGCTCAAGCGTATAAAAAAATTTCGTATCGGCTCGCTCCCTCTGCTTTTCGTCGCTCTTGCCGTCCTCTTCCTTTTCCTTCTCCCATTTGTTTTTTCTCCGCCACCCAAACCCGACGACACATGGACGCGCATTCAAAGCGAAAAAATTTTACGCATCGGCATTGACCCGA
Organism: uncultured Chloroflexota bacterium; assembly: GCA_937870825.1. Lineage (GTDB taxonomy): Bacteria > Chloroflexota > Anaerolineae > UBA4142 > SHND01 > SHND01. The sequence continues at coordinate 4,134 of CALMZO010000251.1, forward strand.
GTTCGCCGCCGTTTATTGTGGATGACGGCACGGGAAAATTATCGGGGTTCGATGTCGC
>CALMZO010000252.1 GCA_937870825.1 uncultured Chloroflexota bacterium
AGAGAGGCGGCGAATTGGACATTGTATTCGACGGTGAAACTGCCCGCGAGATTGTTTAACGCGACAGTAATCGGTTGATTCGCGGGATTGTTGGTGACGGTGATGGCAAAGAGGAAATCGTTCCAGATGTTGGTGAATTGCCAAATCGCGACGACGACGAACGCGGGCGCGGACAGCGGCAGAATGATGCGCGTAAAAATGCTGAAAAAATTCGCGCCGTCAATGTGCGCGGCTTCGAGCATTTCGTTCGGCAGTGTCGCGTAATAATTTCGGAAAATCAACGCGCACACGGGAATACCGTACACGATGTGTACGAAAGTAAGTCCGGTGAGTGAGCCGTACAATTTCACCGCGTTGAGCGTGGTGACGAGCGGAATCAAAATGCTTTGGTACGGAATGAACATGCCAAAGAGTAACAACGGGAAAACAATGTTCGAGCCGGGGAATTTCCATTTCGACAACACATAGCCGTTCATCGCGCCAAGCAGTGCGGACACAAGCGTTGCGGGAATCGTCATCTGCAAGCTGTTGATGAAATTGCGTCCCAGTCCCGCGACGGATGGACTCCCTACCCACGCGTCATAAAAACTGCGAACGCTCAAAACGCGCGGCAAGCCCCACATGTCATACAAATTCACTTCGCGATAACTTTTCAGTCCCGTCAGTACGAGCAGAAAAATCGGCAACAGATAATAAATGGTGAACGCAATCGCGATGAGATACAAAAGGATGCGCCACCATTGAATCGGCGCTTTGTGGCGTTCGCGCTCTGCTGCCGTTTCGCGTGGCACAGCGGTTGTTTGTGTTGTCATTGGGCGGTCTCCGAGCGCAAACTGTAACGCAAGTACGGAATAATCAAGACGGAAACGAGAATCAAAAGTATCACCGCAATCGCCGCGCCTTGCGCGAACCGCGTTGCTTTGAACGTCGTCTCGAACATGTTGAACGCGAGCGTGTCTGTCGCAAAGCCGCGCCCCACGCCCGTCATCGCAACGGTGAGGTCATACAATTTCAACGAGATGCTGCTCAAAATAATCACGACGCTCAATGTAATGGGCGTAAGCAGCGGAATGTAAATGTGGCGCACGATTTGATATTCGTTCGCGCCGTCCACGCGCGCCGCTTCGCGTAATTCGTGCGGAATGCCGCGAATGCCCGCGAGATACATTGCCATCACGTATCCCGAAAGCTGCCACGTCGCCGCAAGCACAATCGAAAAGGTTCCCGCCGAAAGTCCCCACATCGGCGTCGTGATGAAACCGAGTCCGATTTGATTGAGAAATTGTCCGACGCCCGTATCGGCGGCGATGTAATAGACGGTGGGGTCGGTGAACCAACGCGGTTGAAAAAATCCGAGTCCGATATATTCAAACAACTTGTTGACGCCCGTGCTGCCGAGTTCGGGTGTGCCCGGCGTGAGAAGCCAGCGCCACACGACGCCCGTGACGATGAACGAAATCGCGAACGGCAACAGAAAAACGCTGCGGAAAAAATTTTCACCGCGCATTTTACTGTCGAGCAGCAGCGCGAGGCCGAAACCGATGACGACACAGGCGACCAAAAACAATGTGGTGAATCCCACAAAATTGCGAATATCAATGTAAAAGCGTTGGGTCTCGATGCCCGCGCCAAAGAGCAACCGTTCGTAATTGGCAAAGCCCACCCACGTAAAATCGGGCGATGCGCTTGCCCATTTGGTCAACGACGAGTATCCCGTCCAGCCGATAAAGGCATAGACGAAAATGCTTATCAAAATAATCGAGGGCAGCACCATCAACACCGCTGCCCAACGTTCCCACCCTTTGCCCTTCATGTTCGCGTCCTCTGTGATATGTCAACGCGTAGGGGCGACGGCTCGTCCTCGCCCAAACAGTTTGGGCAACCACAAGGGATTGCCCCTACGCGTATTCCGTATTTGATTGAAATGGCGAATGATGTTTGTTCGCTATTTCAACCGATTATACATAGTTACGGTGTTGCGGCGCCCGCGTCTTTGGCGGCTTGCACCAATGCCGCTTGCGCGGCGGCGACATCACCATTCGCTTCAAACAACTTGATGATGTCATAGTACGCGGCTTGCCACGAGGGAACGATGGCGGAGCCGTGTGTAATCGTTGGGAGAACGCGCGAGACTTTGAAATCGGCGGCGGACGATTTGAGGTACGTGTCGAACGCGCTGTAATCGCAGTCGGTGCGCGAGCAAATGGAACCTTTGTTGATGTTGAAGGTCTCTTGCGCTTCTTTGGTCGCAATCATTTCGAGCCACGCTTCGGCGTTTGCCTTGTTCGGCGCTTGCAGCGGCATGGCGAAACCATCCGAGACGAGCATGAACATGCCTTTGTTGCCGGGCGCGGGGACGCCTTCATAGTCCGCGTCCGTCTTGCCTGCGACTTTGAATTCGCCGTTTGCCCAGTCGCCCATGATGTTCATCGCGGCTTTGCCTTCGATGACCAACTTGGTCGCCTGGTCCCACGAGAGCGCGTTGCGGTCAGCATTCGTGTACGTCAAAACTTTTTTGTACGTTTCGAGCGCTTGCGTCACTTCGGGACTGCTCCACGATTTTGTGCCGCCCGTGAGTCCTGCCATGCCGTCCGCGCCTGCATAGCTCATCAACACCACTTCAAACGTTTGCGCGGCTTCGAATCCGTTCGCGCCGCCATGCGATAACGGCACGATGCCTTTGCCTTTCAACGCTTCCGCAACGGTGAAAAATTCATCCCACGTTGTCGGCGTTTTGAGTCCGTTGTCTGCCAAAACTTTTTTGTTGACCCACAACACATTGCCGCGATGAATGTTCATCGGCACGGTGTAGATATGCCCTTCGTAGGTGAGCAATTTCTTGAGGTCCTCGGGCATGACACTGCCTTGTGTTTTTTCGACGATGGCTTCGACAGGAGTCAGATATTTTGCGGGGTCGTATTGCTCCACTTCGGCTCCCGCGTGAAGCATAAAGACGTCAAACGGGTCGCCGCCCTGCAGTTTCGTCAGGTTCGCGGCTTTGAAATTCACGCCGCCGCCGCCCGCGATACCACCGTGTACCACTTCAACGCCGGGGTGCGCTTTTTTGTACAATTCGTACACGCCGTTGATGCCCGCGAACTCACCGCCCGACGTCCACCAATTGCCGACGAGCAATTGACCGGCGGCGGGTTTCGCAAAGAGCAAATCAATGTTGCCTTTGTTCGGGTCGAATTTCGCGAGGAATGCTTCGGCGTCGGCTTTGCTGGGGATACACAATTTTTGTCCGACTTCCAAAACATCGGGGTTCGTCACTTTGGCGTACGAGGAATCTTCGGCGTTCTTGTAATTCGTTTGCGCCATGATAGCAAAGTACGCTTTGACGTTGCCGAGGAACTTGTCTGACAGTTTCGAGAGCCAGTCGCCTGCCGTCACCGTATAGTCTTGGTCGCAAGTGGTGGCTCCATTCGGCGCGGCGCTCGCAACGGGGGTGAGGGCGAGCATCAACGCGACGACGAGTAGAACATACACGAACTTGGTTTTCATCTCTTGACCTCCAATGGTCTGCATTACGTGTCGTTGTTTGCGGTTCAGAGATTCATGAAAAAATTTTCGCCGATGTTTCCTCCTTTCAAGAAATCAGCGGATTGTGCCGCTCGCGTTGTGCAGCGTCATAAGGGGAATTACACAACGCGAACGGCAGCACGCGTCGCTTACACCATCAAGCCGCGCGGCGTGCGATTTGTTTCGCCTGCCGCGTCCAACGCGGCGCGCACGCGCGCAACAGCATTTGGAATATCGCCACTGCCGGGAACAAGTTTTCCTTTTGGACCTTTGAGCAGCGGTGACGACATTTCTGCTACGGTCATTCCCAGCTGAACAAATTCCGCGCAGTTGTCGGCATTCACGCCGCCGTCCATCATCAAGTCCACCTGCGTTTCCAATCCTGCCGCGACAATCATGTCATGCAATTGCTTTAATTGTTTTCCAAATGTGGGATTGACAATATGCGGACTGCGCCCCGCTTGCGGCGGTTTCCAAAACGGATACCACGTTTCATATTCCACAATATCCACGAACGGAATGAGCTGCTCGAAATTCCCCATCGGAATACCTTCCCAACCCCAGACGCCGACTTTTAAACCATGCTCTTTGATGAAAAAAATATGTTCGACAATCGTTTCGCCGCACGTTTCAATCGGCAGCGAAATCAAATTCACGCCCGCGTCCATCATCTGCTTCAATTGGTCTTGGGTCGGGCGCACCATTTGCAATTGCGCTTCGATTTCCAAATTCGTACTCGAGCGCGCGGCTTCCAAAATATCAATCCCCCCGCGCGGCATTCCGAACTGCATGTAATCGCCGTCGCGTACTTCGATATGAATCCAGTCCGCGCCCGCTTGTTCCAATTCTTGAATCTGCGCGCCCAACACCGCATAGTCCGCCCAAAACAATCCCGCCGCGAGTTTCACGCGTGCGCGCGGATTGCCGATTTTACTTTCACGTTCAACACTCATAGTCATCCTCGTCCTCTAAAAATTTTCCGCCTCTCGTCTCTCGCTTTTAACGCGCACAAGGCGCGCTGCTACGATGACGTTTCACGCTTCACGTTTCTCGTTTCTCGCCAAATCCAATACCACCGCCGCCGTCTCTTCATCCGTAATCAGCGTGTTGATATATTTACCGCGCAGCGCGGCGAGAATCGCTTTTGCCTTGTGTCGTCCCACCGCGACGCCTATCACGCGCGGAATTTCGCGCAGCGCGTCGAGTCCCAGCGCCATCGTTCGTTCACTCAATTCCGTCGAAACAATTTCGCCGCGCGCGTCAAAATACTGCGAACAAATTTCGCCGACGACATGTCCGCGTTTGAGAATTTGCAGTTGCGCGGCGGGCAACAATTTTTGGCGCACAATCGCGGAATTTTGTCGGTCCAGCGCGCCGATGCCGACGAGCGCCAGCTGCGCGTGGCGCGCCAGATTCAACACATTGCGAATGGACGACTCGCGCAGCAGCGCGCGGCGCGTTTCGGGGTTTTCCACATACAGCGGTGCGGTGAGATTGAAATAGTCGCCGCCGAGTTTTTGCGCGAGTTCGCGCGTCAGGTTGGCGTCGTCGTCTTCCGCGCCATTCACGCGCAACATGCCCACCAATTGCACGACGCGCGTTTCGCGGCGCGGCGTCGGCGTGAATTGTTCAATCGTCGCTTGAACGGTGCTGCCCCGACTGAGCGCAATCGTATTGCCGGGCGCAATGGATTCTTGGAGATAACGCGCGGCGAGACGCGCGATGTTCATTTTCGCGTCCAGCGCTTGGCGCGCACTCGCCCGCAATACGCGCGCGTCCCGTAACCCAAATTGTTCGCACAACTCGTCGGCGCGTTCCCGCGCGAGCATGAGCGGGAAATGAATCCGAATTTCGACGATGCCTTCGTTGCGCGCCTGAGTGAGCAGACGCGAAACGCTCGAACGCGAGACGCGCAGTTTGCGCGCAATCGCGCTTTGGTCCAGTCCTTTTTCAAAATACAGGTATGCCACTTGGGCGAGCAATTCGTGATGTGTGGGTTCCATCGCCAAAAAGAGGAATGGTGCATTGCCTCGCGGCGAACCGAGGGAGGTCACGACGAAACATCGCGTCTGAAATTTTTTGCAATGCACTGCACAATTGTGCAAGAGTATGAACGAAAATGGGGCGATTGTCAAGAGGGGTGAGAAGAGGGGAATTTCTGAAGGCGGTGTTCCATCGAATACGCTTTCGGATGAATCGCCAGTGCGCGCGGAATCTTGGGGCGCACTCGCCGCGCAATAGCTGCCAGATGGTCTAACCTGTTTTCGTCCGCCGCCGCCCATTCGTATTCGTACATTTGACGCACGCGCGGCGGCAGCAGTCCGATTCCGACAAAACTAAACCGCCGCGTCAAATGTCCGCGCAGCGTGGGAGCAAACAACGCGTCCACAATGTCCCGCGCGTTTTGTGTCACATTTAGCGCGTCGCCGCACACCATCGCGTCCACGTACCGTTCAAACGCCGCGTACGTTTCGGGAACCGCCGCGCGCGAAATTCCCAAGACACGCGCCAACCCTTTGCAGTCCTCATAGTACGCGCCCTTGTCCGCGAACGTCATCGGCGCGACAAATTTTTCATACACCCGCAGCACGGAATCAATCAACGTCGCCAGGACCCAAAATTGCAAATCCGAATTGCGCGCGTCATAGACGACGAACGACGGAGGACGAACGACGAACGCGCGGTCTCGCACTTGCGCATGGCATTTGTGAAAATGCTTGAGCGCGTCGCGCCTTTCGTCCGGCATCCCGAACGAAATTTCCGTCATCGTTTTCATCGTGCGATACAAACGTCCAAACGGGTCGCCGCGATAGTTGCTGTGTTGTGCGACGCCCGCCGCAATCGCCGGATGCGCGAGTTCGAGCAGCAGCGCGCGCGGACCCGCGAGTGAAATCAGCCACTCGCGATTGACGCGCCAATACATGCTTTGCGGAGCAAACAGGGGGTGGGACATTTGCGCGAAACGAGAAACGAGAGGTGAGAAAAATGTGTTAGCCGCGCAGCATCACGAGCGCGAACGCCAACACCACTTCGCCAATCAACATTGCCGCAAACAGCCAGCCAAGCACCTGGGATTTCTTGTCACGGTCGTGATACGAGAGCATGTTGTCCTCCGCTTTGTGAGATACGCTTTTTCTTTTGAAACGATTCTAGACGCAATCTTGTTCCCTTGCGACGGTTCACGTCCAGCCACGCGCGCACTCGCGTGCTTGACAGTCAAGAATCCACAATGCACAATGGACAATGCCAAATTCGCAATTTCGACTTTCAACTTTCAACTTCCAACTTCCAATTTCCAATTTCCAATTTCCAATTTCCAACTTCCATCTTCCATGAACCTCTTGCTCGTTGAAGACAATCCCAAACTCCGCGATGCGTTGCAGCGCGGACTCGAAGCGACGACGCGCGTTCGCGTTGTGTATGCCTGCGCGCGCGGCGAAGAGGCGCTCGCGTATTGTTTGGAAAATCCGCCCGACGCGATTTTGATGGATGTGCAGCTCGCGGACGAAATGAACGGGATTCAGTCTGCCGTTGCGATTCGCCGCGAATTTCCGCGCTTGCCCATTGTGTTTTATTCGATTCAAGACGACGACGCGTACTATCGCGATTTTTTGCGTTCGGGCATTTTGAGTCATTACGCGTACGTGAAAAAATCAAATTACTTGTTGCCTGAAATGATTGTCCCGTTATTGCAAGACGCGAAAAATGGGCGCAGCTTCATTGACCCCGAAATCGAAGCGCGTGTGCATACGGTTCGTGTGCAAGACGAACGGGACCCATTGACGCTGCTCGAACCGAACGAGCAGCAAGTGGCAAAATTGTTGGCGCAAGGATTGAGCAATGAACAAATCGCCGCGCGCATGGGTTTCAAAGACCGCCGCACGATTGCGCGGACGAACGGACAAATTTACGCGGCGTGGAGTCTCGCCGACAACGCGACGGATGAAAAAATCGCGCGCACACGCGCAGCGCTCATCGTCCGCGCAAAACGTTTGCTGCAATGGGACGAACAGGGCAACCCGCTCGCACAGAATGAACGCGGGGAATGGGTATTTTGGGAGGGGTGAGAGATGAAGGATGAAGGATGAAAAAGAGTTTTGTATTCATCCCTCACCCCTCATCCTTTATCTTTTTTTGCGATGAGTGGAAATGTAATTCTTGACACCGCCGCACTCGCCGTCTCGTTGTTCAACACGATGCTGTTGCTCTGGCTCGGCATTGTTGTCGTGTCGAATGCGGGCCGGCGCAGTTGGGGTATTTGGCTCGCGAGCGGCGGCTTGTTGTGCGGCGGAATTTTTTTTCTCATTCACACCGCGATTCTCGCGCAAGGTCTGCGCCAAGCGACGGGCGATTTGGATTTGTTGTGGCATCTCGGCTGGCTGCCGATTATTGCCGCGCCGCTCGCGTGGTATGTCGTCATGTTGTGGTACGCGGGCTATCTCGGCGAACGTCAGAATGTTTTTCATTTGCTGCATCGCGTCGGTTTGATTTTTGTTGCCTTTTGCGCGCTGCTCCTCATCTTTCTCATCCTCGCCGTCGGGTCACTCCCCACCTTTCAACAAGTGGTCACATTCGGACGCACGGAATATGTGCCGACACCGGACACGCCTCTACTCGTCATTGTGTACGGGTTATACACGCTTACGTGTTTGGGCTTGGCAATTCACGCCCTGCGTCATCCGGGTCCTTCGGCGCGGTGGATGGGCGAACTCGCGCGGCGTCGCGCGCGCCCGTGGCTCGTCGCGTCTTCGATTGTTTTGATGATTGTCGGGCTGCTCGTGTCCGCGTTCGTCGTCCTTCTCTATTTTGCCAGCCCCGCGCTCATTGGACGTGTGCAAGAAGTGCGCGTTTTGCTCGCGTGGTTTGATTTGATGGTGAGTGCGATGATTGCGATTGCGACGATTTTAATTGGCAAAGCGACGGTCTCGTACGAAATTTTCACGGGCAAAGTTTTGCCGCGTCGCGGTTTTTTTCGGCAATGGCGGCGCGCCGTGATTCTCGCCGTCGGATACAGTCTGCTGCTCGCGGCGACAATCACCTTCTCGTTATCGCCGATTTATGCATTGCTGCTCGCGACAGTTTTGCTCATAACCTTTTACGCGCTGCTGTCCGTGCGAATGTTTGGGGAACGCGAACGCGTGGTGAGGGAACTGCGCCCGTTCTTGAGTACGCTGCCGGATGGTCAATCAAGCGATTCGATGCGCGCCGCGTTTGAATCGTTGTGCGGAAATGTGTTGAATGTGCGTGTGGCGTACTTGTGTCCGCTTGTGCCGTTCGCGTCAGCCCTTGCGTATCCGCCGACACGCCAAGCCCCGCGCGACATTTCCATGCTCGCCGCGCAATTTTCAAATTCAAAAGAAATGTTTCGCGCCGTTCTGCCCGCGCAATTCGGGAACGCGGTGTGGGCAATTCCTTTGCAAAGCGAACGCGGTTTGCTCGGCGTTTTGCTTTTGGGTGAACGCAACGACAACAGTTTGTACACGCAAGAGGAAATCGAAATCGCGCAAGCGACAAGCGAACGAATTTTGCAGGCACAAGCAAGCGCGGAATTGACGCGGCGTTTGATTGAATTGCAGCGCGGGCGTCTCGCCGCGACGCAAGTGGTGGACAGACGCGCGCGCAGAATTTTGCACGACGACATTTTGCCGCAATTGCATACGGCGATGTTGAGTTTGAACGCTGGAATCGTAGGCGATTCCCACGATTCACAAAACGCGCTAACACAATTGACCGACGTGCATCGCGCGTTATCAAATTTGTTGCGCGAAATGCCGGTGGGCGCGTCGCCGCAAGTGGAACGTTACGGCGTGATTGGCGCATTAAAGCGCACGCTGGACGAAGAATTTGCGAACGCGTTTGACGCGGTGACGTGGAACATTGAACCCGACGCGGACGCGCACGCACAGACGCTCGCGTCGCTCAACGCGGAAGTGCTGTACGCGGCAGCGCGCGAAGCGATTCGCAACGCAGCAAAACACGGCAGGGGCGGCGAAAAAATACGCGCGTTACATTTGTGCCTCAACGCACAGTGGCGCGAGGGATTGCGATTGGAAATCGAGGATGACGGCGTGGGGATTGAAGCGGCAAACGGAAACGGACAGGGCTTGCAATTGCACAGCACGATGATGGCGGTGATTGGGGGAGATTTGAAATTGCAACGCGTGGGCGAGAGAACGCGGGTAGAATTATTTTTGCCGATGTAGGGCGATTCATGAATCGCCCCTACGCGCAATGACGGTTACATAAAACCGTTTTCCATCATCGGTTTCGTATTGGCGCAAAATTTCGAGACCGCGAAAAATTTCGGGAATGCGCGCGAGGTCAAAACGATGCGCGGGATTAAAGTCGGGGCGATATTTTTCGTCGGCGGTGGTGAACGTTTCAAAGAAAATTGTGCCGCCGTTTGCAAGCCACTCGGAAAATTTTACGCGTGGGTCAAAAAAACGAACGTTGAGAATCGTGTCGAAAGTGTGATTTGGGAAGGGCAGCCGCGCGGCGTCGGCAACGACACGCGCAGTTTTGTTTGATGCGCGCGACGCTCCTTCTTCGGAAATATCCGTGTTGATGACGCGAAACGCGTTCGACTGTGACGCGAGCCACGCGCCATTTTGTCCGAGCCCGCCCGCGAGGTCGAGAACGCGTCCGCGTTTCAAAAGATGCGCGTAACGCACAAGATTCGCGTTGACGTTCGCGTGATGAATTTCGTCGCGATATTTTGTGTTCCAACGAGTGCGGTCATCTAGCACAATGGTGCGGCTCAGCCAACAGCATAGTCAGTGAATTGTCGTTTGTGTGGTGAGTGAAACCCCAAGACAATGTCATGGCGCGGCACTCCCAATTCTTCCAGTTCGCGCGCTACGCCATATTCGGTTCCATCGTGCTGTATCCAAATTTTGCCGTTGATAATGTCAATGTGAATGACTGCTCCTTCGATACGGTCGAAATCGTTCCAACCTGTTTCAATCAATTCATAGTGGTCTTGTTGTTCATCAAAGATGGTTTCGATACGTACGTCTCCGAACGTTGGGTTGTGTTGGGCATGACGACGAATGACTTGCTTGACGAGTTCTCTATAGTTCTCTATGGAATCCATTGTTCAATCAACTCCTTTTTTGGGTCGAAAACAAACAAGCAGAGTCCTTCTTTGGCAATCATGAGCTGTCCCAATGGTTCGGAGAAAATGCCTTTGTATGTGTCGCGGGGGATTGCCAAATACAAGACTCGTTCGTGTTGTTGCTCTGCCATTATATTTTTGTACATTTCATAGGCACCTATTGCTTCTTGCAAGTCTGCCGCTTGCGAAGGTCCTATGAAACTTTTGACTTAGATGACAATTTTCCGTTCTGCTTTTTCGGCGGCAAAAAGTTTTTCTGCGCCAAGGTCGGCAAATAGTTTGCGGTTTCCATATGCTAAAGGAAACGGGTCATGTGTGATTGTCCAGCCATCTTTCACAAGCGCGGCTTTGACGTTTTCATGGTAGATGTCGCGGTTTGCCATAGTGCAAAATGATAGCACGCGGTAAACGCGTTGCAAAATTGGTTTTTTGTTTTCACATTCCCTGTTTTTCCTGTTCCAACAATTTCCGCTTGAACACTTTGCCGACAAATGTTTTCGGCAGCGCGTCGCGAAATTCGATTTCGTCGGGGATGTTGGTTTCGGGCAGACGCGAACGCGCGAACGCGAGAATTTCTTCAACTGTCGGTTTCTCCCCGCGTTTGGGAACAATGTACGCTTTGATTTTCTCGTTTCTCGTTTCTCGTTCCTCGCCCGTCGTTTCGTTGCGCTCGATAATTCCCAACGCCGCCGCTTCACTCACTTTCGGATGTTCGTACAATGCTTCTTCAATGTCGCGCGGATAAATCGTTTGCCCGTTTTTCGTAATCAAATCATTCTTGCGGTCAATGAACGTGAAATATCCCTCTTCGTCCATGCGCGCAATGTCGCCTGTGTAAAGCCATCCGTCGCGCAGCGCGCGCAGCGTCGCGTCGGAATTGTTCCAATACCCTTTCATGACTTGCGGACCGCGCACCACGAGCTCGCCAATTTCGCCAATCGGCAAATCCCAACCCGTGTGCATGTCCACAATTTTCGCGTCGGTGTCGGGCAGCGGCACGCCAATCGTTCCCGAAACCGATTCGCCGAAAATCGGATTCGCGTGCGTGACGGGACTGGCTTCCGTCAAACCGTACCCTTCCACCAATTTGCCGCGCGTGATTTTTTCAAATGCTTCTTGTACTTCTAACGGTAACGGCGCGGCGCCGCTCAAACACGCGCGAATACTTTTCACACCAAAATTGCGCGCATTCGGAAAATGATTGATGGCGAGAAAGATGCTCGGCACGCCGGGAAAAATCGTCGGGCGATTGCGTTGAATGGCTTCGAGCGTCGGACCGGTTTGCGGCGACGGCAGCAGCACCATCGCGGCGGCAATCGAAATCGCAAAATTCATGCACGTCGTCATCGCGTACGAATGCGCGAGGGGCAGGGCGCACAAAATTTTTTCTTGCGCTTCGGTCGTGTCGGGCATCCAGTGTCGCAACTGCATCGTGTTTGCCACCAAATTCGCGTGCGTGAGCATGACGCCTTTCGGCAAATCGGTGGTACCCGTCGAGTATTGAATCAGCGCGAGGTCGTCGGGCGAAACATCTACCAGCGGCGTTTCTTTGGACGACTTGTCGAGCAATTGTTGAAAAAAGTGGATGCCGGGGGGGGGTGTTTTATCAAACAATGGATTTTTGGGAATGCGATTTTCCGCGCGCAGTGTGGCGCGGCGCACCGTCGAAACGTATTCGTCCAAGCCGGTGAGAATGACGTGCGCGACGTTGGTTTTGTTTTGAATTTGCGCGAGGAGTGGAAAACGTTCGTGCAATGCCACAACGACGCGCGCGCCCGAGTCGCCGAGATGATGCAGCAATTCATTCGCGTCGGAAAGCGGATTCAAGTTGACGACAACCGCGCCCGCTTTTAGCGCGCCATAATACGCAATCACAAACTGCGGACAGTTGGGCAAATAAATCGCGACGCGTTCGCCTTTTTTGATTCCCAACGCGGTGAGCGCATTCGCAAAACGATTCGCGTGGCGGCGCAAACCGCGATACGAAAGGGTGCTGTCGAAATAAATTGTCGCGATTGCGTTTGGAAAACGGCGGTCGGCGATGTCGAGAAAACGAAACAGCGGCTGCGTCGGATATTGCAGCGAGTACGGCACACCGTCTTCATAGTGCAAGAGCCACGGCCGCGCTTGGAGCATTTTGATATTTTCCGCGCGCCGTCCTTCGCGCCACGAAACGGATTCGCCGCCGATAAAACGTTGAATCGCGCGATTTACCGCATCGGCGCGTTCAAGCTGCACCATGTGCGCGCTCACGGGAATTTTTGCGAGCTGCGCGTTTGGAATTAAATCGGCAACCTCTTCGTACCGCGATTGTTCAAACACCAAATCACGCACGCCCAAAATGACCAGCGTCGGCACATGAATCTGCGGCAGCACATCTTTGCCGTTCCACGTCGCCACGTTGTCGAGATACATGCGCTTCATCACAAACAGCGGCGCGTTAAATTTCACCGGAAGGTACGGGCGCAAGGGTTCCGCGTACTGCGTCGGCAAACGCGAAACAATATCTTGCGCGACGCCGAGTTTGAAACTGGACGCCGTGCCAATCAAAATCAATTTTTCGACGCGCGTTTGATTGCGCAGTGTGAACGACGATGCAATCGCGCCGCCGAACGAATGACCGATGACGACGAATTGTTTTGGAAAATTCAATTGCTCGACGATGCGCTCCAGATCGCTCACATGCTCTTGCATCGTGTAAAGCGAATCGGGATGGTCACTCAAACCGTGTCCGCGCAAATCGGGCGCGACGACGCGATATTTTTCGGCATACGCGGCGAGTTGTTTTTCCCACTGGAGCGCGTGTCCGCCAAAGCCATGCACGAACAAAATGGTATGCTCCGCGTCACGCGGTCCCGCGTCCACGACAGAGAGACGAACGCGCGGCGAGATGGAAACGGAAATTTCAGTGCGGTAGAGGTCGAGGTCTAGTAGAGGCATGAGCAATCAGGGAAGAGCAATGGGCGATGAGCAATGAGCGTTGAGCGATGAGCAATGAGCGTTGAGCAATGAGCGTTGAGCGATGAGCAATGAGCGATGAGCAATGAGCGATGAGCAATGAGCGTTGAGCGATGAGCAATGAGCGTTGAGCAATGAGCGTTGAGCGATGAGCGATGAGCAATGAGCGATGAGCGATGAGCAATGAGCGATGAGCAATGAGCATTGAGCGATGAGCAATGAGCATTGAGCGTTGAGCGTTGAGTAAAACTAACCGCTTTGTTGTTGTTTGCGCTGTTGTTCGACGCGAGCGCGGAGCGCGCCGAGAATACGTGCCACTTCATCGGCTTGTGCCATCAATCTTTCAAAATCTTTTTGGTTGATATATTCGCAATCAACTGCCACATAGAGCTGTGAACGTACTTCTGCGCAAGAGGATTTTGCAATCGAGAGAAATTGATGAAACTCGCCGCGCTTGTTACGTTCAAAGCCCTCTGCGATGTTGGACATGATGGAAACGGCGGCGCGCTGGATTTGGTTGGTTAATCCATAATCTTTTGCAAATGCGCCCTGTCGTGTAATTTTGTAAATTTCTTTTGTCAATGTGCGCGCCTTTTGCCATGCAATCAATTCTTCAAATCGAGTGATATGAGACATCAGACCTCCTGAACAATAGTGTGTTACTCAATGCTCAATGCTCGCTACTCACTACTCAACGCTGCCCTCAACCGATGCGCGCTATCCGCGATGCTGCCGCGCAAGTACGGCGTATCTTCGCTTTGCTTGCGGTTCGGCGGCGGTTCCGCGCCGGGTTCGAGGCGGATGGAGATGAAAACGGGACCTTGCAAGTGGAGAATTTTGTCGAGATGTGATTCGTATTCGCGCGCGTCGTTGAAATGAAACGCGTGAGGAAAGCCGCACGCCAGCGCGATTTCGTGAAAATCCACCGCGCCCGCGCCGGGAATGTTTTGATTGCCTGTGACTTCGTACGTGTTGTTTTGCGCGACGAACAAAAGGAGATTGCGCGCGCGGGATTGCGCGATGGTGACGAGCGAACCGAGCGACATGAGCATACTGCCGTCGCCATTCAGACAAAGCACGCGGCGCTGCGGCTGCGCGAGCGCGATGCCAAGCGCGAGCGATTGCGCGTGTCCCATCGCGCTGTCGGCGAACGCGAAATCCAATTCGTGTTTCGACAATCGCCCCCACGCGCGCACAAGCGACATGGTGCTGACGACAACTTGGTCGGTACGGCGAGAGGCGAGGGGGGAGAGAAAGGCGTGTTGGGTTAGCACAAGGGAAATGAGGGACCTGAGGGAAATCAGAACGAATTGATTTCCGTTAGTTCCTTTAATTCCTTATCCTTATCGAATTGTCTCGGCAATCACAACTGCTGTCGGTCTCATTTCGTTTTGCGCGCGTTGCTGTGCCGCGATGATTTTTTCGAGTTCGGAATTGTCTGAAATGATTTCGTACGGAATTTCCCACGCGCGCAGAGTAGGTTCGAGCAAGACGGCGACGGAATCTACATCGCGGCGCGATAAATCGTCGGGCGTGAGTGTTTGCGGAATTGGATTCGGCAGTGATTTATAGCCGCGATAACTGATGAGCGAGACGACGGGAATTCTCATGCGTGTCAATGTTCCGCGCAGCGCGTCGCCGCTTTCGAGCAAGCCCGTGTTTTGAATCAAGACGAGCGGATGTTGACCGCCAATCCAAAGTCCTGCCGCCGTCGCGAATGCTTCGCCTTCGCGCGTGACGCTGATGAGATAAATGTCGGGGTCTTCGGCGAGTTCGTGAAACAGCGCGGCGGTGGAATTGTCGGGCAAGCCGACGACATGCGTAATGCCAAGTTGTTTGAACGTTTCGAGAATGCGGCGCGTGGTCAACATGGCGAAATTGTAACATCACGCGGGCGAAATGTGTAGGGGTGTGACCCTGTAGATGCTGTATAATAGTTTCGCTTCCCCAGCTCATCCCCTCAACCCTGTTGTAGGAAGCCGCATGGGTTTCACCCCCCTCACGTTACCGCAAGATCCATTGGTTCATCCGAGTTGGTACTCGGGAAAGGAGTACATAATGGATTCTTCTCGCTTCGCCTCGCTCGAGGGCAGCATTCGCGTTCTCAAAACTTGGAATGTCGTTCTCACGATCCTCTTGATTATCTCGCTGGGCGCAAATGCCGCTTGGGTACAGGCGGCGTCCGATCCGCCTGTGCGCGTCTATAGTGTGACAACGGATGACGCGGGCGCTGGCGGACACGCAAGCGCCTCTGAGTTTCCAATTACGTCAGCGCATACTCCAGAGACGCCTCTTACCTTGATTACTGTCCCTACGAGTAACCTCCGCGATCACGATCACATCTGCCTTGTCACTGCCAGCGCGCAAGTCGAGCAGAGCGGGAGCACACTCAATGGCGGCATCTTTCTGGGCTTGAGTCGAGGCAACCCGCCTCGAGCGATTCTCGAGGCGACAAAGCGGACCGTTTATATCGCAGGTAAGTCGAACGACGATGCTGATGTTGAAGAGGCGACGATTACCTTTGTGTTTAAGAGGGTCCGACGCCATGAGCGCATCAACTTTGCCGCGTACTGGGGCGGCTTGGGTGCATTAACGGTGGTTCGTCCCTCCATGACTGTTGTCTGCCTGGGAAATCCCATATAGTCGCAGTAGCACGTCGAACGCGTTCCCTTGATTTTGATTGACCCCTCTAGTCCACAAGCTGATTTGTGGAATCATGCTGCGCGCTTGCCATTTGTTCTGCTCGATTCTTCCGCGCGCCGCATGCCGCGAATAAATTTACGGCTTTGACACATCCCCAAGTTTGTCTATCATTCACCCATTATGGGACAAACGAAAATCGTACTTGTCGGCGCGGGCAGCACCAGTTTTGGCGTGAGCACTGTCGCCGATTTTTTTCAACAGCGCGAAAAATTTTGGGGCAGTACGCTCGTGTTGTGCGATGTGAATGAGGAAAAATTGCAGCGCGTGAAACGTTTGGCGGAACGGATGAATGACGCGACGGGCAAACCGTTTTGTATCGAGAGCGTGACGGACTATCGCCGCGCGTTGGACAGCGCGGGTTTCGTTTTCGTTTCGATTGAAGTGGAACGTCTCGAACGCTGGAAATTGGATTGGGAGATTCCGTTCCAGTACGGCATCAAGCATGTGTTGGGCGAGAATGGCGGACCCGGCGGCTTGGCGCACGCGTTACGCACGGTGCCGCTTGTGTTGGGCATTGCGCGCGAGATGGAAAAGAGCGCGCCCGACGCGTATTTCATCAATTACGTGAATCCGTTGTCGCGTGTGTGTTTGGGTGTGACGCGTTATACAAAAATCAAAACAATTGGCATGTGTCATCAAATCAACAAAGGATTTTCGCTCGTGGGGCAAGTGTTGGGACTCGCGCCCATCACGCACGAACATTTTCCTGACGCGGACATTGTGCGCGAATTGAAAACGCAAATTGATTTGAAACAGGCGGGACTGAATCATGTGACCTGGATTCAAGACATTCGTGACAAAAAAACGGGACGCGATTTGTATCGCGAATTTCGCGCGCGTTTGGAAAAGATGCCCGCGTTGTGGGAGCCGTTATCGCGCCGTTTGTATAATGCGTTCGGGCTTTTTCCCGCGACGGGCGATGGACACGTCGGCGAATATTTTGCGTACGCGCACGAGACGAGTGATTTGCATGGTTACGATTTTGAGGGACGCGCGCGCGAAAGTGTGGAACTGGACGAACGCGTCGAACGCGCGCTTACGGATGATTCGCTGCGCGATGAATTTTTGCGACACGAATCGGGCGAACGCGGGATTGATGTGGCGGCAGCAATTTTGAACAATCTGAATCAGTACGAGTTGAATGTGAATGTGGTGAACAACGGCGCGCTGCCCGGCTTGCCCGATTGGGCGATAGTCGAAGTGCCTGCCATTGTGAGCGGCGCGGGCGTGATGCCATTGCGCGTCGAACCATTGCCCCCCGCGATTACGGCAATGTTGAATCAACAGGTGGCGATTCAAGACCGCGTTGTCGAAGCGGCGGTGCATGGAGCTCGTCAAGCCGCGCTGCAAGCATTGTTGCTTGACCCGTTGATTCCGAGTTATGAGGTGGCGGAAAAATTGTTGAATGAATTGTTGGAGACGCATCGCGATTACATTTCCAAGTTTTCATAAACGGACAAACAATGAAAAAAAACCTTCTAACGACACTCATAACTTTACTTTTCATTTTGTCTTCCGCATGTTCTGCTTTAGGCGGCACCTCACAAACCAAGTTAGACCCAAGAACGGCAAGTCCATGCGAATTTTTGACCAAAGAAGAGGCGAGTGAAATTCTTGGGAAGGAAGTTAAAGCATCTCAAGTTGGGCCACTCCCACAGTCAGGCTCGCTCAGTTTTGCTAATTGTGTTTTCGCTTCAACAGAAGGGAATGAAATAAGTTCGATTGGCATATTTTTTTATGGGCGAACTGACCCGGCGAAAGGACTTGAATCCTTTCAAGTCGCGAAAGAGAGAGCCACTGCGCGTAACGTTTTGGTCATTGTTGAGAACATGGGAGATGAAGCGATTTGGGGTGGCGACCAGCTAATGATTCGAAAAGGAAACTTGGTGATTGGAGTAATTGCCAGCACATCTCTTACGCAAGTTGACTTGGAAAAATCTAAATTGGCTGCTTCCAAAGTGCTTGCGCGAATTCAAGAATAACAGATTCAAATGATTGCAAGGGATTCAGGAATGCGTTTTTTTATTTTTGTCGGAGTGTTGAGCGTGCTGGTGTTTTCTTTTGTCGCGTGCGCGTCACCCACACCGACGGTGACACCTGTGCCACAAAAGTTTGATGCGCGCGTCGCGATGCCGTGTGATATTTTTACGCGCGCGGAAGCCGCGCAATTGTTGGGGAAACCCGTCAACATGACGACAATGGGGAGCGTGGAAGATTTGGCGCAAGCGGAATTTGTGACGTGCGCGTACCTGACGCAAGAGGCACGTCCGAGCGGAATCGCGATAACATTGTTCGGGCGACGAAACGCCGACAACGCGCTGAAATTGTTTCAAGAGACGAAAACGGCAAGCGCCGCACAAAATAAATTTACGCTGGTGAGCGATTTGGGCGAGGAAGCATTTTGGAATGGCTCGATGTTGTTTGTGCGGCGCGGCGAGCAGGTGATTGGGGTTACAGGGGCGCGTTCGATCTCGAGCAATGATTTGGAGATGGTGAAACAGGTGGCGGAAAAAGTATTGTCGCGGCTTGAATAATTATTTCACCGTCACGCCGCGCCAAAAGGCGACATAGCCCGCGATCTGATGGGCGGCTTGTTTTGGCGTTGGATAATACCACGCCGCGTCCTTGTTCACCTGTCCATCCACGACGACGTCAAAATAACTCGCCGTGCCTTTCCACGAACAAACGGTGTGCGTCGTACTCTGGCGAAAAAATTCTTGGTGGACGGCTTCGGGCGGAAAATAGTGATTGCCTTCGACGACAATCGTTTTGTCGCTTTCCGCAAGCACCTTGTTATTCCAAATGGCTTTGGGCATGGGATACTCCCTGGAGCAAAAAATTTACGCGTTCACAATTCTGCGCGTAAATAGATTGCGTCATCAATAATACGACTTTTCGCTCAGTTTTGCACTCTCATTTTCTATGCAATGGCGCAAACGTCCGGTCCTTTATGAAATTCCCGCGTGGGCGTGGCTCGCGGAATTGAGCGCGCGCTATCGCGCCAACATCACGCTGGCGAATGTTCCCGCGCCGGAATGGGACGCGCTCGCGGCGTTGCATATTGACGCGGTGTGGTTGATGGGCGTTTGGGAACGCAGTCCGCGCGGCATAGACGTTTCGAATGCGAATTCCGATTTGCAGTACGAATTTGCGCGCGCGTTATCCGATTACACGGTAACGGATAATGTCGGTTCGGCGTATTGTGTGCGCGCGTACGAGGTGGATGCGCACATCGGCGGACGCGAAGGGTTGGCGCGGGCGCGCGCGCAGCTCGCACAACGCGGCGTGCGCTTGATTCTCGATTTTGTGCCGAATCATATTGCGCCGGACCACGCGTGGACAGAAACGCATCCCGAATTTTTGCTGCGCGGCACCCTGCAAGATGTGGAACAATCGCCCGGCGAATTTGTTCGCGTGGGCGAATACGTTTTCGCGAACGGGCGGGACCCGTACTTTGCGCCCTGGCGCGATGTGGTACAAGTGAACGCGTTTGATGCAGGATTACGCGCGGCGATGATTGAAACGGTGAACGCGATTGCGGCGCAGTGTGATGGAATGCGCTGTGACATGGCGATGCTACTCCTGAACAACATTTTCGCCAAAACGTGGGGCGCACGCGCGGGAGACATCCCCGCAACGGATTTTTGGCGCGAACTCATTCCGGCGGTCAAACAAAATTTTCCCGATGTGTTGTTTGTTGCGGAGGCGTATTGGAATTTGGAATTTGAATTGATGCAGCACGGTTTCGATTATTGTTACGACAAACGTTTGTATGACCGGCTCAAACGCGATAACGCGTCCGGCGTCCGCGCCCATTTGCGCGCCGGCGCGGACTATCAAGACAAACTCGTGCGCTTTATCGAGAATCACGACGAAGCGCGCGCGGCGGATGCGTTCGCGCCCTTGCAGCACCGCGCGGCTGCCGTAATTTTCGCTACCGTTCCCGGCGCAAAATTATTTCATGACGGACAATTTGATGGGCGCAAAATTCATTTGCCCGTTTTTCTCGCGCGCCGCCAAGCCGAAGCAAAAAATTACGAACTCGAATCGTTTTATCGCGCGCTGTTGAAAGTGATAGACGCGGATATGTTTCATCAAGGTGAATGGCAATTGTGCGCGTGTTCGGGATGGATTGACAACGCGAGTTTTCAAAATATCGTCGCGTGGACGTGGCATCATCAAGACGAACGCGCGCTCGTCGTCGTCAATTATTCCGCGCAGCGTTCGCAGGCGATGGTTGAATTGGTGTGGGATGATTTGCGCGCGCGCGTGTGGCGCTTGTCGGATGCGTTAAACGGCGATGTGTTTTTGCGCGACGGCAATCAATTGCGTGACGCGGGGTTGTTCGTGGACCTGGACGCGTGGCGATTTCATTTTCTGCAATTTGAAGCATGACCAAAAGAATTCTGGTGGTGCAAGCGCATCCCGACGATGCCGAATGGTATTGCGGCGGAACGATTGCAAAACTCGCGCGCGCGGGCGCGGGCATTACGTTCATAATTTGCACTGAAGCGGAAAAAGGTTCGTACGACCCGCGCGCGAATCCGGTGGAACTGGCGGCGACGCGCAAACGCGAACAGGAAGCCGCTCGCGAATGTTTGGGCGTGCGCGAAATTGTTTATCTCGGCATTCCCGACGGCGAATTGCAAGCGACATTGGAGCTTCGCAAGCGCCTCGCGCTGCTGTATCGCAAATATCGCCCTGATGTGTTGTTGACGTTCGACCCGTGGAAGCGCGATGAACTCCATCCTGACCATCGCGCGTGCGGGACCGTTGCGCTGGATGCGCGCCTCGCCGCCAAGATGCCGCTCTATTATCCGAACGCGGAAAATTTGAATGCGTGGGCGATACCGGAGATTTGGTTATTCAACACCGACGCGGCGAATCAGTTTGTGGATGTGACGGAAACATTCGATACAGGCATCGCGGCATTGAAACTGCACGCGAGTCAAAGTGTGACCGACGCGCAAAACATCGCGTTCGTTACAGACATTGCGCGCGCAGAGGGGGAAAAAATTGGCGTGAGGTACGCCGAAGCGTTTCGCCGCATCATGATGGAAGGGAGTATTTCGCGCGTTCGTTGATGTCAATCCAAATTACAAATCCTCAATAATCGTTTCGGGTTTCGGACGCAGCAACATCACGGCGAACAAAATGAGACCCGCGCCGATGATTTGGGGAGTGTCCAAGACTTCATTGAACAAAAAGAACGCGAGGACGATGCTAAAGACGGGCTCGAGCGTGGCAATGAGCGTGACAACGCTTGCGGGAATTTGAGCAAGTCCCATCGTGTACAATCCAAAGCCGACGAGCGTGGGACCGAGCGCAAGAAAAAAGAGAATTGCCCAGCCGTTCCACTGCGCGCCCAGTCCCAGAATGTTGCCCGCGAGCAATTGCAACGGCAGCAAAAATAACGCGCCGAACAAGAACGCGTAAAAGAGGGATGCCCAGGGCGAATAACGCCGCGAAATAAATTGTCCGACAATCGCGTACGTCGCCCATGTCACGCCCGTTCCCAAACCGACCAAGATGCCGAGTCCGTTCAACCGCAAATTTTCGGGAATGTACATTTCTGCGACGAGGACCATGCCGATTAACGTCAAGACCAACGCGAGAATTTTGTTGCGGTCTAATTTTTCGCCCAAAAAGCGCACGCTGATTAACGCGACGATGGTGGGATTGATATAGACGAGAACGGTGGCGACTGCCGCGCCGTTCAAACTTACCGACGAAACCCACGCGAGTTGATGCAGCCCGACGCCGACGACGCCCATGATGATAAAATAGATCAAGTGCCGCCGCTGCACGCGCAGCGCCGCGCGTTTGACGAAAAACAACGCAATGCCCAACGCGCTCGCGACAATCAACACGCGCAAGAACGCGAGATTGAGCGGGAGCATTGCAAAATCCACCAACAGATATTTGATGAGAATGCCTGTCGTGGACATGAGAAGCGTCGCAATGAGAACGAGAATGTAACCGCGCACAGAAGCGGTTTGAGATTTCGTTTGAGCGGTAGCTTGCGGTGAAGTTGCCATATGTGAGCGTGATTGTAACATTCATTAATTGATTTTCAATTTTCAACAGCATCGTGCGCTGCATCAATCGAAAATCGGAAATCACAAATCGAAAATCCTCAAAATGGAATTCCATATCAAATGTGACCCGTCCGACATTTCGCGTTACTGCTTTACGCCCGGCGACCCGGCGCGCGCGAAAAAAATTGCGGCATATTTTGACGACGCGAAATTTGTCACCGACAGTCGCGGGTATCTGGTGTATTCGGGAAAATACCGCGATGTGTTTATGACAGTGTGTTCGACAAACATGGGCGGACCGACGGTTGCGATTGCGCTCGAAGAATTGGCGCACATGGGCGCGGACACGTTTATTCGCGTCGGTTCGTCCGGCGCGGTGCAGCCGTATCTCGGACCCGGCGACATTGTAATTTCAACGGGCGCGGTGCGTCTCGGCGGCACGGGCAATGCGTACTTGCCGCCGCATTATCCCGCCGTGCCGACGTTTCAAGTGGTGCGCGCGATGGTGGATGCGGCAAGGGAAATGAATGTTCCCGCACATCTCGGCATCGGCGCGGCGGGGGATGCGTTTTACGCGCCGAAAGAAGGGCGCGAGGACATGGCAAAAGCGGGCGTCATGTCTATCGAAATGGAAAGCGATACCCTGTATATCGTGGGACAATATCGCGGCTGGCGCACGGGCGCGCTGTTTGCAACCGACGGGACGCCGACAGAAGTGAAACCCGCGTGGGGCGAAGACGCGTTCAAGCAAGGCGAAAAAAATGCCATCGAAATCGCGTTGAACGCAATGCACGCCATTGCGCTTCAAGATGAAATCAAGTGACGCCGCGCGGGCGCGTTACGCGGAGCTTTGCGTAACGTAGATGATGGTGTTTGTGATGGACCAAAAGTAGGCAAAGCGAAAATGTTTCGATTGTTTTTGATGCTTGTTGGCGCAACCGTTTTAATCGTGTTGGCGCTCATGGTGATTTCACCGTGGTGGCGACGTCTCGTCGCGAGTGTGTTGGGTTTATTTATCTCGCGCAACTCCACCGTTACGCCGCGCGAGGAATCGCCGCGCGCACCCGATGAAGTGATTGAAGGGGAATTTCGCGTAATCAAAGATTGAGCGCCTGTCGCGCAGGTGAAACCATTCAACGTCGAATGATGCGGTTCGTACAAAGCATCGTTCGACGTTTTTTTTGAACGTGCGACAAAAGCGATTGAGTCTATCGCACAAATTTGTCCTACAAGATTTGCTGGAGGTATCTCATGTCTCCGCGCACAATGTTGGTTCGTGATCTGTTGGTGTTGGCGCTCGGTGGGAGTTTTTTGATTGTCCTGGTTGTGGCTGGCGTTTTGCTGCTCGGCGGCGCGTTTTCGTGGATTTGGTTCGCGCGGGCGATTGTCTTGAGCGCGGTGGTGATTGGATCCGCGCAAATGTTTGTGTTGTCGCGCGCGCTGCGGACGACGCATGTGCAAGGACCGCTTGCTTCATGGCGACGCGTGGACTCGACGCAAGGATGCAGCATTGCGCTCTTGGGCGCGTTGATTGCGTTGGCTTTATTGTTTTGTGGCGGCGTGATGGATTGGTGGTTGGAGTGGAGACAATGAAAAATCGCGGCGCGTGCCGCGATTTTTTTATTTTGGAATCACTTTGATATTTCCCCAATCGCCCACTTGAACATAGACGATGCCGAGATTGAACACTTGAACGATATAGCTGTTGCCTTGATAGTTCATCGGCAGTTCGTCCGTCTGCTGGTCTTGCAAACCGTTCGCTTTGGCAAATCTCCACAACGCGGCGGTGTTGTTCACGGGCATCCACGGCACCTTGTTGACAGCCGCCATCACGGCTTGCTCTAACGTTTGTCCCGGTGTCACGCCGCCCGGCAATCGCAACTTGAAATTTTGCGCGATGGCGTTGCGAAAATCGTCCAGCACATTGCCGCGCGTGCTGAAACACCAGTTCGGGTCGGTGTTGAGCCAGCGAAACATGGCGAGCGCCTGAATGGGTTGATTGCTTGAAATCGAATTCCAGCGATTGATTTCCGCGAACGCCGCCGTGACCCAGCCATTGTTTTGATTCAACCAATTCGGCGCGTCGTTGATGAGCGGCTGCGTTTCCGTGATATAGACGGGCAATTTTTTCATCGCCGTCGGAATCGCGTTCATGAAATTTTGATACGCGAGAAAGCCGCGAAAATTATTTTGATATGGAAATTGGAATTTGTCTTGATTCGTTATATCACCCGCGTTTTGTCCGCGCGAATAACAATGAATCGCAATCCCATCGCATTGATTTTGCAGCGGCGTCAAAACATCTTGAAAATATTTTATCCAGTCGCCCGTCGGATTGCCCGAATAATTGGTCTCGATGTTGTACGGTCCTATCGCGCCCGGAATCACGTTCGCGTTTGCAAAACCCGGTTTCGCTTGAATCGCCGCGCGGCATTTTTGAAAACACGTCACGTAACTGGACGGCACAATCGGCTGCCCGTTCGGGCGCTCCGCGCCGATGTTCATCTCGTTGCCGATGATAAACAATTTCGCGCCCTTGCTCGCTGCCGCCCAATTCGCGCACTGCTGCGCGAATGCGTCGTACTGCGCGGGCAGGGGAATCGTCCCCGTGCTGCCATAGCCATTGTTTAATCGCACCAGCACGCGGCATTTTGCGTTCACGAGCGCGGTGTAATCGGCGGGCGGGTCACTCCACACATTGACGGAATGCGCAAGCCAACCGCTGCAATTGTTTTGCTGCAAAAAATTCAGCCCTTCGACATCATGAATGCCGTAGAGGGTGGAGGGAAATTGGTCGGGGGTGGGGGGAATGGCGGGCATTCGATTTTCCTTTAGCGTTGGCTTGCGTGCAGCACAGTCATTCCAATAATTTCGTCACCGTCACAGCGCACGATGATATCATCATCGGTCATTTCGCTATCGGTTGCAAAACTCGGGTTCTTGTAATTGATGTACAACACATCAACGTCAGAATCGTAGGTGAGCCACAATGTTTTTTCGGGCGCGTTCTTGACACGCGGCAACAATTTCAAGTAATCGTCGAATTCAAAGTTCGTCCAACTTTTTTGTGAACTCATCAGGGCTGACCTCTATCTCGCGCAAAATTTCACGCAACAATGGACGGGCAAGGTCTCGTCCGCCGTGATTTGGAACAGTTGTCGTTCTGCCATCGCTGTGGCGATAAAAAACGTGACTGCCTTTTTGTCGCACAGATTGAAAACCCAAGTGGCGCAAGAGCTTGTCCATTGTGCGATAGTTGACGTTGCGTAATTTGCTCATGCGGCGATTTCAACTTGCTGCAAACCCACAAAGCGCGGTAACCCTTCTGTGTCCGTTCCATATTCTTCGAGGCACAATTCCAGAACCTCTTTGAGATTCTCATTCAATTCATCGAGTGTTTCCCCTTGGGTATGCGCCCCTGTAATCCCGGGAATAATTCCCACATACAATTTGGTCTCAGGGTCCCATTCTACATACGCGGTAAAAGTTTTCATGTGCTACTCCCATTCATCCTTTTCTTGGCGCTTCGCATTTCCGCGCGCAAACGACTCATCGGCGGATTTGGGTTCAAGTTCACAAACGTCATTCCTTCGACCAACAACGGCTGCGCGTCGCGGACGGCATAATACATTTGTTGGCTCGTGAGACGATAATCGGGATGACCTTGTTCCGTTGTGCGCAATTCGCACCAATGATACAGCTCGCGCAGATTTAATTCAATGTTGTACCGCACGCGATAACCGTACGGAATGAGATACTGCGCCTCGTTCGGATATTCTTCCGCGATTTCCCGGAACAAGGTATCCGCGCGTTCCATGTTTTTTGTGTACGCGTCGCGGATTTCGGGAACGGCGTTGATTTGTTCGTTCGTGTCGAAACCGTGCGCGGTGGTGTACGCTTGACGGTCCGGCGTCACGAGGCGATGCCTTTGCAAATCGCGGAACTCGCCGATGTTGATGAGCAAATCAAATTCGTATCGCGCGTGTTCGAACGCGCGCCCCGGCTTGTGCCGCCGATTCCCGCGCGTTCCCACATACGCGCGCACAATTTCCGCCTTGTCACTTTCTGCCAACTTGCGCACGCGTTCCATCACCGTGCGTTTGTCCAAATCCGACGCGCCAAACAAAATCGCGCCGACGACAACATCCACCGCGTCAGCGTCGAAACGGTTGAGAGTAACCTTCTGGCGTTCGTCGTTCGTCATTCGTCGTTCGTCGTTCGTCGTTCGTCGTTCGTCATTCCACAGATATTTCTTCACCAACTCGCGCTGCACCGCGCGCCGCCCCTGCAAATACTCTTGCAGCCGTTTCCCTTTTTCATCATCCGCGCGTTTGATGAATGGACCAATCACTGTGTCCAATTCGTGCGCGCCCGCGCGTCCCAACACGCGATTTTCTTGAAACGGGTCCGCGAGCAAATTCAGCAGCATGTATTCCAACGCGCGTCCGTTGCCCCACACGCCGACGTTCGTCAACGTCGCCATCGGCAAAAAGCAGCGCAGCAAATCACACGCTTGCGCGCGCGCGGCGGATTGGTACGCGAACAATGCGCTCTTGAGAAATTCTTTGTCGGCAATGCGCGCAAATTTTTCCACATCGCCGGTGATGGCATTTTCAAATTCAATCTCGTCAATCGGATGCGTTTGTTCGAGATAGGCAATCATGCGCGGCAGCATCGTCGCATACGCGTCGAACAAACCGTCGAGATGTTGAATCACGCGCGCGCCGTACTGCGATTCACACAAATTGCGGTCACGGTAATAACGATACTGCCCATTCACTTTGTCGTCGAACGGTACATAGCGCGACGATTTTTCCAAAAACGCGAGACCGATGCGGTGGTCTTGAATCGTCTTGGCGGCGATTTGCGAAACTTCTTGAAACGCGATGTGCGCGCCGCCGAGCTCGCCGACGGAATCATCGCCGTAATCGGAAAGGACGCGCGAATAAAATGCTTCGGCTTTGGCGCGCGCTTCGTTTGCCTGCGACAAGACTTGCGATGTTTCGGATGCTTGAAAATTTTCCGAGAGTGACAGTTCACTCTTGCCGAAAAATTCATCCAGAAACAGTCGCCGCACGCCTTTTGTGGAACGACTGTAACGCGAGAACAACGCGCCTTTGACTACTTCGGGCAAATTCACCAGCGCGACGACGGAACGGTCGGTGTTGGAAAAATAGGGCGCGATGCGTGCGGCTTCTTCGGGTGTCAGTGTTTCACTCGACAACGTTAAATGCTGCTCAAACTCTGATGTCATGTTTGATTTATGTTACTGATTTATGATTGTATCCTTCGCGGGTCTCTGAAATCATAAATCACAAATCCAAAATCATAAATTCCTCTTTACCACCACGAGCGTCAAATCATCAAACTGCGCCGCGCCGTTGGTAAATTCTTGGACCGCGCGCAAAATTTCGTCGGTGAGTGCTTGCGCGGATTTTTCCGCGTGGTCTTGAATCACTTCGAGCAAACGACTCGCGCCAAATTCTTCGTCCCCGCTTTTGTCCAAGGCATCGGTCACACCATCGGTGTACATCACCAAAACGTCGCCGCATTCCAATTGACAATGCGCTTGCGGCTGCTCCACGTTCGGCAAAATTCCCAACGCGATGCCATGTTCTTTCAACGGCACTACAGTACGATTTTTGTGATGATACACGAGCGGCGGATTGTGTCCCGCGTTGACGTAGGTGATGTTGCCATCCACCGTGTCGAGAATGCCATAGAACGCCGTAACGAACATGTCCGACTGCGCGTCAGAGATGATGACATCATTCGCGCGTTCCATTGCTTCACGCGGGGAGGGTTTGCCGATTGCCATCGTGCGAATCACGGTGCGCGTCAATGCCATGAACAACGCGGCGGCGAGACCTTTGTCCGAAACATCCGCGATGACCAGTCCCAGACGTTGATGCTGCAGCGGAATCATGTCATAAAAATCGCCGCCGACGAGACGCGCGGCGTGCCATGCGGCGGCAATGTCATAACCGGGCAACTGCGGCGGACGCGACGGCAAAAACGATTGTTGAATTTGGCGCGCGAGCCCCAATTCGTAATCGAGCCGTTTTTTCAATTCCGCTTGTTCGTCGAGCCGCGCGCGTTCAATCGCCACGGCGGCTTGATTCGCAATCCCGTACAACACGCGAATTTCTTCGGCATTGAATTGATGTTCGTTTGCGCCCTGGTCAACGCCGAGCGCGCCCACCATTTCCCCGCGCGCAATCAGGGGAAAGAGAACGACGGACTCTAATTCAAACAGCGCGGCAAGATTCGGCTGTACGAGCTCCGACGTTTGCGCGTTCGCGATGCGAACGGGCTCCCGTCGCATCCACAACTCGGTGAACACATTGTGCGGCGGCTGCCCAATCGGAAAACGCAAATTCAGAAAGCGGCGTTCCATCGCGGGTGTGAGTCCATACGCTTTCTCGGCGCGAAATTCGCGCGCAATGGGGTCATACAAAAACACGGACGCGCGTTTTACGCCCACCAGCAGTGTGGTCAAGGTGACGACCGTATCGAGCGCGTCGTCCAACGATTCTTGGTCGGACAGGTTTTCCGCGACGTTCAACAGCGCGTTCAAATAGTACGCTTCGACTTGCTGTGCTTCGTACAACCGCGCGTTCTCAATCGCAATCGCAATCTGCGCGCCGAGCGTTTTCATCACAAACAAATCTTCATCGCCAAAAACGCCGACGCGTTCACTTTGCACGTCGAGCACGCCCACGACGCGCTGTCCCACAATCAACGGCACGGCAAGTTCGGAACGCGTGTTAATTGTTTGTGCGTCCGGTCCCGGCACATAGCGCGCATCTTTGGTGACATCCGCGACGAGCAAGGGTTCTTGATGCGCGGCGACCCAGCCGATGATGCCTTCGTGATAACGCATTCGTTCGCCGCGCTGCCGCCACTGTTCGCCGAGCGGATGGGTGGTGGCAAAAAAGAGCAGCTCGCGATTTTCTTGTTCCACGAGAACGTGAACGTGATTGTAACCAAAGCGTTCTTGAATTTCGTTGACGACTTTGGGGAGCAAATCGTCGAGTTCTGCAACTTGCGCGACTTTGCTGCCGACATCGCTCACAATCGCGAGCTGCGTCGCGCGGCGTCGCTCGACCGTGTACAAGCGCGCGTTCTCTAACGCGACGGCGGCTTGTCCGGCGAGTACGTTCAGCGTGCGCGCGTTCACCATCATCAACGCGCGCGGCTGGGAACTGATTGCCGTCACCATGCCGATGACATCATCGCCCGCGAGCAGCGGAACAAAAAGCGCGGAACGCGCGGTGAGATGCGGCGAGCGCGTTTCAAAATCAAACGGCAGGGGACGCACGCGCAAATCGTCCGCAACAATGGACGCGGGATGGTCGCGCATGAAAACGAGCGCGGGTGTCAACGGCAATGGTTCGCGCGTCCATTGAACAGCGCCGTCTTGCGTTTCTGCGCGCAAATTCAACGCATCGCGTTCGGGCGCAAAGACTTCGACGCGCACATGTTCCGCGCGCACCACGCGCCGCGAATAGTCGAGGACAAGTTCAATCACGCGCTCGGTGTTGAAACCCGCTTGCGAAACGGCTTGATTAAATTCATTCAGCGCGGCGAGTTCGCGGCTGCGGCGATTGAGCCGTTCTTCGCTGATGGCATACCGTTGAATCACGAACGCGACTTGGATCAGTCCGGCGGCGAGAAGCAAAAAGAGCGGACGCGTCAAACCGCCGAATTCTGTGTACACGACGGCGACGACCATCGAAAACGGCAGCGGTATCAATTCCACCAGCACCGACGCGCTGAGCGTTTCTCGAAACAATTTCAGGAAAGGACGCGTGCCGATTCGAATTGTTTCCCAAATGCCCCATCCCAGATTGTCCAGAAAAAACCACAACAACATTGCCGCGCCGGACGGAATGAGATTGACGATGCCAAAATCGGGCGGGGGCAGGGTGCCGCCCAAACTTAAAAAGACCGCGCCGCACGCGATGCCCATGAATGCTTTCAGACCCGCGTTGAACAACGGCGATTCGAGCGTGCGAATCAAATCGCGGCGGCGATATTCCAAATTGTTGATGAGAATGTAAAACAGGGAACTCAGCGCGGGGACCCACGCGCCGGGAATCGGACCAAAAATAAAAATCGCGGCGAGGTCAACAATGCCGACCAGCGAGTGCAATGTGTCGGGATGAGAGTACACGCCCGCGCGCTTGACGATGAACGAGAGGAGAATGAAAAAAAGAATCGGCAGGATTTTCTGCCACAACACTGCGTAATCGGTGAGCCAGACCAGCACGCCCAACCCGAGCAAGCCGACCCCGAACGAAAAAAGCAAGCGAGGGAGTGGTGGGCGCATAATCAAAGGAAGAGGGATGAAGGATGAAAAAACGTGATGCGAGAAACGAGAAACGCGAAACGAGAAACGAGAAACGTCACACTCGCCACTTGTCGCCCGACACTCGCTATTCTTTCGCGGATGTTTGATGCGTCTCTAACGCGCGTTGGGCGGCGGTGCGCGTGGGGTGAATCTCTAACACATGTTCGAGCCCTGCCATCGAAATGATTTCCGTAATCCGCGCGCTGAGGCAGCACAGGACGAGTTTGCCGTTGTTCGTTTTTGCCGCTTTTGTCGCGCGCATCAACACGCGCAGTCCGTCCGAACTGATGTAACGCGTTTCGGTCATGTCAACCAAAATGTGCGCGCCTTCTTTGCGCGTCAACGCTTCCAATTCCGTCCAAAGACTCCGCGCCCCCAACGCGTCGAGACGCCCCTGTGGTTGAACAATTTGAATTTCGCTCATTGCCGCTCGCTCCGCTCGAAATGACAATTGCCTCATTTCAACTTTTTCAGCATCCGCGTCACATTGCCCGCCTGGTCACGCGAAAATTCAACGCGGTCCATCAATTTTTTCATAAAGAAAATTCCCAAGCCGCCGATGGAGCGTTCCGAGAGCGGACTTTTGGTGTTGGGCTTTTTTACTTTTTTCACATCAAACGGTTTGCCGTAATCGCGAATCTCGACGAAAAATGTAGCGGCATCCGCGCGCAATGTAATCGAAATCGCGCCGTCCGTTTTGCCTGCGTACGCGTGTTCCATCACATTTGTCACGGCTTCGTCCACCGCCATCTGCACGTCATCCGATTGCTTTTGCGTGAGTTTGGCGCGGCGCGCGGCTTCCATCACAAAATTCGCGACGAGTTCGAGATTTTTCATGTCGCTCGTAGTGTCCAGCGCAAATACGAGGGGCTTGTTCAAGTCGTGTACTCCATCGTCGG
This sequence comes from uncultured Chloroflexota bacterium, assembly GCA_937870825.1. Taxonomy (GTDB): domain Bacteria; phylum Chloroflexota; class Anaerolineae; order UBA4142; family SHND01; genus SHND01. The sequence goes on from CALMZO010000252.1 coordinate 31,588, forward strand.
ATTGATTCCGCGTTGTGCATTACGGAATCTGCGTCTCATCATGGAAACGCGCAAAAGAAAGAATCAAGAGTAATCCGCGAATTACACGAATCTTACCAATACTCGATGTACATTCGTGGACTCTATCAAGACCGTACTGGCGCTTGCTCGGTACGCAGTTCGCGCTGCATCGCGCGCATCCGCCACCACACGTACAACGCCATCACACAAAAAAATATCAAGGTCAGATTCAACGCGATATTGATAAACACCAACACATTCGACAACATGATGTGCGTGTGCGGCGGCGTGGTGCCCAGACCTGCCATGCCCATCAACACCGTGCCAAAACCATAACCGCGAATGTCACTAATTTGAATTCCTAGCACATTGAGCAAGGTCGGCAAAAGTTGCGAGCCGCGAAAATCGCCAAACAGATGGCGCACATGATTGATGCCCGCGCCGTACAAAGCTTGAAACGCATACACGAGTACGAGCAACAGTCCTGCCAACGCGCCGCGCCGCGCGAGCCAAACGCCTAACGGCGGCACGATTGCATACACGAGCGCACAGTACAACAAAAACTCGGGAATCGTAATACCGTACCATGCCGGTTCGTTCGTAATAATAGCATCATCGAGAATATGCAGCCACAAGCCGATGAAACTTGCAATGAACAAAATTGTGATACGAGAAACGAGAAACGCGAAACGCGAGGACATTTTTCCGTTCATGGCGGGAATTATAACACATTGCGAATTGCGAATTGTAGATTGCGAATTGAGCGCGACGGTAGCGACAAATTCCCAATTCGCAATTTCAAACTCCAAATTCTTGACACAAACCTTTTGCGATGTTACAAATTTTTTTCGTCCGCTCAATACAACGGTATGAATAAACGACACCTATTTTTATTTCTGTGTGGGATATTCCTTATGTCGGGTTGCGCGTTACAAGATGCAACCGCGCCGGCGGCAGGCACAGACACAAACACACGCGCAATTCCAACTTTAACCCGAACGGCTGCCCCGCCGACGCGCACGCCCAGTCCCACCGCGCCGCGTCAGCCCACCATCTTTATCCCGAATGAAATCACGGGCACAATCCGCGCTGAACTCCTCGCCGCCGCGAAACAAATCGCCCTCAACAACGCTGCCAACAAAAGCAGTGCCGCTGTGGTCCTTTCCACGCAGCGCGCGCCCAATTCAGAGATTTTGCTGGAACGCGTGTACGCGGTCGTGGACTGGTTTCCGTCGAAACTCTCCAACATCGGCTCTGAAGAACTTTTGAATTTGTGGCAAGGTATTGGAACGCCTGAAGGCATTACTGCATTGTTGGTTTCGCCCGAAACGTTTGGCATCCTCACCGATTTGTGGGGCGCGCCCGCCGCGAATGTTTCGAGCATTCCCCCCGACCAACTGGTCAACACCGTCTGGAGCAACAAGACCGCGCTCGCCATCATGCCGTTTGACCAACTCGTGCCAAAGGTCAAGGCATTGCGCGTGGACGACATCAATCTCCTCGAACGTGAAGCGAACCTCGACGCGTATCCGCTCGTCACGCGCTTGTACATTTCCGGCGACCCGACATTTGTCAAAGGATTCACCACCGCGTTTTACAAAAAGAACGCGCGCACGAATCGCATCCCCGAACGCATGACCGAATTGATTATGACGGGCGTCACCGCGATTTCGCGGACGAGCGCGTTCAAAATTGACGCGGCGGGTGACAATGCGCTGCCCGCGCGCGTCGTCGCCGATGTACTATCCGCCGCCGACATTACGCATGTGAGCAACGAAGTGCCTTTCACTGAAGCGTGCAAGCCGGTCCTCGGTACGTTGCAGCTGTGTGCGAAACCACAATACATCGAAGCATTAAAACTCGCGGGCGTTGACCTCATCAGTTCGACGGGCAATCACATGAACGATTATGGCATCAAGGCGTTTTCCGAAACGCTCGACCTGTTTGAACGCGAGGGCTTCAAATGGTTCGGCGGCGGACGCAATCTGGACGAAGCGAAACGCGTTCTCATCGTCGAGGACCATGGTAACAAACTCGCGTTTCTTGGCATGAATAGTTTTGGTCCGAAAAGCGTTTGGGCAACCGCCGACCGTCCCGGCGCACAGCAGTACGACCCCGAACTTTTGCATCAAGAATTAAAAGAGGCGCGCGAAAACGCGGATGTTGTTTTCCTCGATATGCAGTCCGAAGAAACGTACCAGTACGAGCCGTACGCGGGCAACAAAGAAAAATTCCGCGACGGCATTGCGAACGGCGCGGATGTCGTGACAGGCGTTCAAGCGCATCAACCGCAAGCGGTGGAATTTACAGCGGACGGCAAGAAAATCATTTTGTACGGATTGGGCAATTTGTTTTTCGACCAGATGCAAAGTCCGAACGTGCGGCAAGGTCTCGTCGTGCGCCACACCATTCACAACGGCAAACTGATTCAGACGGAACTCTTGCCCACGCTGTTGGAAAATTATGTGCAGCCGCGTTGGGCGACGCCGACGGAAGCGAATCAAATTCTCGACCTCGTATTCGGCGCCAGCGGATTCAAATAGTCGAAACAAAACGGCGACATCAGAACGATGTCGCCGTTCTCTTTGTATTCACTTCCTTATGCCCAACTTGCAAATTTGAGTGTTGCGTCAAACATTCTCCTGCGCAAGCGATGTTGACAATCGTTTTTGCAAAATTGCCGCGAGTGTTGCCGTCACCAACACAATTTGCCAAGAAAGAATACGAAAGTTCCGCAAAGGCGCCGCACCCATCAAAATTGTCATGCTCATCACGAGGCGGTGACGATGTATGCTGCCCGCGAGTCCTTTCCAAAACGGAACATCGAGCGTCAGCAGGGGAGCAGTGCCGCCAATCACGCCGCTTTCCGCGCCCATCAAGCCAACGCGCTGAAAATAAAGAACGAGAAACGGATTAAAAAACGCGCTGCCCGCAGAATAAAAAATGTCAAGACAAACGGGGACAGGGTCTTTATTTATTGTTCCACGGGTTGAAATACTGCGCTCCCGCGTTCGCCAATCTCATTCGTGTAATTGCAGGTGAGGACGGGCGGACGCGCATTGAATGAACAATCGAATTCGAGCGTGTGCGTTGACGCGTTCGCGTCCGTCGAAAAATCTACGGCGAACAAAACACTTTTGTCGTTCACCGCGCCGCTGACGATTTTTCCGTTCAAAATTTTTCCGTCCGTACGCTGTTCCAAAAACGCGCCGCGCAGCGCGCGTCCGATTTGCGCGAACGCGGCTTTGTAACGCGCGGCGGGCGATTCGGCGTACCATGTCTGCGCGAAATCGAACACGGCGGGGAAGGGTGAGGGGGGGGGCGGCGGCTGCACGCTGAAACGCAGCGGCAGCGACAAACGCGTTTGATTCAAATTGTCCGTGACGCGCGCGTACATTTCCACCGCGCCCGCGCGCGGCGGACTCCAGTCGTACGTCAAAATTTTTTCCGTCGCGCCCTGCACGTTTTCTTCAAGCGCCAACCGAGCCAGAGTTTCCCCCGGCGCGCGCACCCACAATTCGAGCATGTCCAATTCCGATTGTCCCCGCGCCGTGATTTGAATTTTCGCCGCGTTTGGCAAAATCACGGGCGCGTTGGTCAACTGCAATTCGAGTGTCGGTGGACCCGGCAAATTGATTTGCGGTGTTGCGGTGGGCGTCGGGGGAAGCGGTGTGCGCGTGTTTTGTGCGACGCGCGTTTCGCGAAACACGCGCGGCGCGCCATCGCGCACCACGATGGTCGCGCGCGGCGTATCCGTCGTGTGTCCGACGACATCGTACGCGCGCACAAAAAACGTGTGCGTCCCGTTCGTCAAATCGGGCGCGGTGAGTGCGGCATAAAGCGCGGTCTGCAAAGACGGCGCGCGGCTGTTGACCGCATCGGCGAAGCGTTCGTCCACGTACAATTCGACGCGCGCGACGCCGTTGTTTGCCAGCGCGAGCGTGTTCACCACCAGGACCTCGCCGAGCGCGAGCAGAGTGTATTCGCTCGACGCGGTGACGACGGGCGGCTGATTATCAAACACGCGAATCGAAAAACGCAGCGAATCATCGCTCTCGTTTTGATTGTCATACGCGCGCAAAACAATGCCGTGCGAACCCGTCGTCGTCGGCGTCCACGGAATCGCGACGGCGAACGGCGTCACGCCGCCCGCGCGTTCCGGCACGACAAACGTGATGAGTTGATTGTCCACTACGAGTTCGATGCGCGTCACCGCAACATCATCCGTCGCGACGCCTTGAATCAACATTGGCGCGCCGATTTCGGCGTCTTTGTTTCCCGACGGGAAAGTCATCAGCACTTCGGGCGCGCGATTGTTGTTGATAACATTCAAGTCGAGTTGCGCGATGTTGCTCGCGTTACCGTGTGCATCGTATGCGACGGCGCGCAGTGTGTGTCTTCCCAAGACATTGGGTTTCCATGAAAATTGGTTCGAGTACACCGAGGACGGCACAACCACCACTGTTTGCGCGGCTAACACATTGTTGTCGTACAATTCAAGCCGCGCGATGCTCCGGTCATCCGCCGCGAGAACATTGAGCGCGACCTGTTGTTCGAGCGAGACAGGCAGCTCCGGGTCTTGAACAGTCATTTGAACGATGGGCGGAAACGTGTCGTCGAGAACGCCGCTCGGTGTCGCACCCGGCAGAGTTGTGGGAAGTTGCGAACTCGTGGGAACTTGCGTCGAGTTTGCTGCGGGTGTGCCTGCCGCGTCGGTGGCATCCCCTTGCGGCGTAATTGTGCCATCAACGATGGGAAGGGTTGGAAACGGGGTTTGGCGCGGCGGTGTCGCGGTGGGGGAGGGAACGCACGCGGAAATCAGGATGCAGTAACCGGTAAGCAAAAGCCCGTAAAACAATTTTGAACGCATAGGAGCGCGTACTGTAACGCAACTGCGTTGAATGTCAATTTGCGCGGAGCTGCGTTAGCGCCGTCGGCAATCGCGCAATCAAATCGCCCGCGACGACGCCCACATTTCCAATTTCCTGCGCGGCAATTTCGCCTGCCAACGCGTGAATGTACGCGCCGACGACGGCGGCATTGTACGCGGCGCGCATCGCATCAAAATTTTCATCGTCTCTACCCTGCGCGCTGTATTGCGCCAAAATCCCCGCAATCGTTCCCGCCAACACATCGCCGGTTCCCGCCGTCGCGAGCGCGGCATTGGCAAACGGAATGAGCGTTGCTGTTCCGTCAGATGAGGCAACGACGGTATGCGCGCCTTTCAGCACCACTATCGCGTTCCACTGCTGCGCGGCGCGTTGTGCCGATTCGGCGCGGTTCGCTTGCACCGCGCGCGTTTTGATGTCGAGCAAGCGCGCCATTTCGCCGGGATGCGGTGTGAGAATCGGCGGCGCGGCGAACGAAAATTTTTTCCACCATTCCGAAATGTCCGCGAGATGATTGAGCGCGTCCGCGTCCAGCACGAGGGGGGGGGGATTTTCCAATGTCGGCAAATTTTCAAACAAGCGTTCCAAAAATTCGCGCGTACTCAACGCGCGGCCGATGCCGCAGCCGACGAGCAGCGCGGAATACGGATTGTCCCACAAAAACGCGAGCAATTCATTCGCGGCGCGCGGACGCCAATCGCCTGCGTGGTCGGGCAGCGGCAAAAAGGTTGCTTCGTCAATTTTCGCGGCGACGATGGGATGAATCGTTTGCGGAATCGCGAGCGTGACGAGTCCTGTGCCGCTGCGTCCTGCTGCGCGCGCGGCGAGAACGGGCGCGCCGGTGTAATGCAACGAACCGCACGCGAGCATCGTTTTGCCGAACGTGCCTTTGTTTGCATCACGCGGACGCGCAGGCAATAACGCGCGAATCTCCTGCGCTTCTGCCACGCTCACCAAAACATCCTTCGCCCACTCTGGCGGAATTCCAATATCTGCCACGTAAATTTCTCCAACGGCGTTCGCGCCGGGAAATGTATACTGTCCAATTTTCGGAAACGCGAACGTGACGGTCAAATCGGCGGGAACGGTCGTGGGGTCGAGCGCGCCTGTGTCGGGATTCAGACCCGTCGGCAAATCAATTGCAATCACGCGCGCGCGAGTTCCCTTTGTTCCTTCTCTGACCCTTTCCAATATTTCTTTCAACGTCCCCTCAATCGCCCGCGTCACACCTGTTCCCAACAGAGCATCCACGACAAAATCCGCGTGTTCGAGGTTTTCGCGCAGTTGTGAAAAATCCGCGTCGTCTTGCGCGCGCACGAACGGGATGTTTCGCTCCGCGCACAATTTCCAATTCACATCGTTTTCGTCCAACGCGCGTTTCCAAACATAGAGACGCACCGACGCACCCGCGTCATGCAGCACGCGCGCACAGACCAAGCCATCGCCGCCATTGTTGCCGGGACCGACGAGGACAAGAACGCGCGCATCGCGCAGGTTCCACCTGTTCGTCATCGCGTGCGCGGCGAGCGTTCCCGCGCGTTCCATCATTTGCGCGTACGAATTTCCCGACGCATCCGCGCGTTGTTCCAATTCGCGCATTTGTTGTGCCGTGACGAGTTTCATGGTTGGACGAACGACGGAGGACGAACGACGAAAGACTTTTACCTTTTCGTCATTTGTCTTTCGTCATTGGTCATTTGTTGCTTTGCTCTTTGCCACACCGCGCGCAGTTCGCGCACCTGTGCTTCGGTTGCGTCTTGCATCGCATAATGTACGCCGCAGTAGGCGCGCGTGATATTTTCAATGTCGCGCGCCGCGTCGGGAAAACGCGCGACGAGACGCGGCAAAAACTCGAACGGCGTTTCGGCTTCCTTCCGTTTCAGTCCAAGTCGTTCCGCGTGCAATTGCAGCGCGGCGTAAATGCGGCGAACGTTCTCGGCGTTGACGTGACGGCGATGAGCGCGCGGGGAGGTGCGCCGTTTGCGTCTCTCCAAAGGTGATTCGTCGCGTTCGTCCAGTGTTTCGCGCTCAAACTGTTCATGCTCCAACCACTTGACGCGCCGATTCAAAGCGCGCGCGACGTACCACGCAATCAAAAGTAAAATGCCAATGACGCCGAGCAAACGCAGATAGGGCATGAGGTCAAAGAGCTGACGCGCCACTTCGTTGACAACACGTTGCGCTTCGGGATTCGCCAAATTTACATTCGGCAAAAAGCCCATAATGATTCGGAGCAATGCTTCGAATACGGGTGCGAGCAAAGACAACAAAAATTCCAGCAAATAAAAAATGGGAATCGAAATGAGCGTGACCAAAATCTGAATCAAAAAAGTTAGCGGCGATATGAATCGGAAAAACGCGTTCACGCTCTCGAGTGTGAGAAATTGCGTCGCGCCAAAACCGAGCAGCATCGTCGCCGCAATCGTCGTGCTCAGCACGAGCGCCCACCTGTAGCCCAACGCTTGTTCGCGTCCCGCTTCTTCGATGCGCGCGAGCGAAATTCCCGTGAGCGACAGCGCAAAGTACACAAAAATCCAAAGAATAAAATCCACGCGCGTGCTGAGCGCGGCGATAAATGCCATCGCGAAAAAGATGACGATGCCGAGTCGAAATTGAAAACCGATAACCCACAACGTCAGCGGACGCTGCGCGAATCCCAACGCGCGTACAAACGCGGCAACCAGAACGAACAGCGAAATCTCTTCTGCCGTCACGCGTTCCAAGAGCGTGATTATGCGTCCAAAAAATATCGCAACCCACGAAAAATCATAGAACGGTTCCGCGTAAAATCCGACGCGCATCGCGACGAGAATGGCGAGCAACGCAAAGACAACGGTCAGCGCTTGCAGCGCTCGCCACGCGCGATTGGAACGCGGCAACGCGCGTCCGACGAGCAGCCCCGTCCAGTACACAATAAAAATTCCGAACGGCGACACGACGCGCGAAAATCCCATCAGGGAACCAATGGTCAAAACAATCGCGTACAGCCAACACGCTTCCGCCGCCGCAAGCAGCGCGAGCCGCAGTTCGGCGCGAAGGTTGATTGTGCCTGTTGTAAGGGTCATAGTGGCGCAGTAATCAGTAAGCAGTGGTCGGTAATCAGTAGGGCCATGAGAGATGAGAAACGAGAGACGAGAAACGTGCAACGAGAAACGAGATGCGAGAGACGAAAGACGTTAAACGTGAAACGTCAATCGTTCCAGCCCTTTTTCTGGCTCGCGCGCGCGATAAACCAAAATTCCGGGCAGCAGTTGCGGTTCCCACGTTTCGTCCAATGAAACAAGCACCATGCGCCGCCCCACGTCGTTCAGGCGAATGATTTCGGCGAGCAGTGATTCCGTCACGAGCGGCGTCACGACAATCAATGTCGCGCCCCACGCGAGCGTCGCGCTTTCGCGGCGCAGCAAATTTTCAATCGGCAGCGCGATATAGTACGACACGGCGGCGAGCGCTTCCAACACATTGCGTAATTGTTCGGGGTCGCGTCCGGGCAAGACGCGCAAACGTTGGTCGGAATCGGGAAACGTTCCGTTGGCGACGAGACCGAACGCGTATTTTTGCTCCGCCGCAAAATTTGCCAGCGACGCGGTGAGTCGAATCGCGCGTTCGGCGCGTTCGCTGTCCACGCCTTGCCATGCTTGTTCGTACGTGGCAAGATTCAAAAAAAAGACCCAATTGAAATTGATGGTTGGCTCGTACTGTTTTACTTGTAGCGCGTTGTGCCGCGCGGTGGCGCGCCAATGAATGTGTTTCGGCGCGTCTTCGGGATGATAGTCGCGCAAGCCGCGAATGCGCGTCGGGTCTTGGAAAACGGGAATCCGCGCGCGCGCATCGCCGAACGGTTCTTTGGCGGGCAAACCCCATTCTTGAATCGCGTCAATGCGCGGATAGACAATCAAACGGTCACGCTGCGCGATTTCCAACGAACGTTCAAAGAGTCCAAATAAATCGCCGGTCGCAATTTGCGCGGGTCCGAGTGTATAGTAGCCGCGCCGATTGCACGGAATGTGATAGTCCCACCGCGCGCGTTCGTGCCACAAAAGCGATGCGCGCGATTCCAAAATGCCGGTGAGGGGAAGATGCGAAGGGGCGAGGGGTTTTTCTTGCGGCGTCAAGGCGAGCGGCATCTGGTCGTTGACGCGCAGCCATGCGAGCGGAAGCCATTTGCGATTCGCCACGCGCAGACTCAAAACGACGCGTTCGCCTTCAAAGACGCGCGTTTCGTTTAACACGCGTTGATACGTGACACCCAAAAACGCGACGCGCTGCCACACCCACGCGAGCGGAAGTGTGATGACGAGCAGCGACGCCAACGTCAACAACGTCTCTTGCCCGAGCAGCGCGGCAAGGATGACGAGCATAATCGCAAATTCGAGCCAGGCAGAAGTAAACAAGGGATGATGGATGAGAGATGAGGGATGAGTAAAACAATCAATTCTACTCTGTCCTCAGTCCGCGTTACTCAGGGCTTTTCAACCGGCGCAGGCACAGCTTGGACGATTTCTTGTACAATGTCTTGCGTGGTGCGTCCGCGCAAGCGCGTTTGCGCGCCGAGAATGAGGCGATGCGTCAAAACATAAGGCGCGAGATATTTGATATCGTCGGGCAAAACGTAATCGCGCCCTTGTGTTGCCGCGTAGGCTTGCGCGGCGTGATAGAGGTACAATGTGCCGCGCGGACTCGCGCCCAATTCAATCGCGTTGTGGGAACGCGTGGCGCGGGCAATCGAAACAATGTACTCGCGAAGACTGTCCTCGACGCGAATCGTTTGCGCGGCGCGCTGCATCTCCAAAAGCGTTGCGTTTTCAATGACGGGCTGCAATTCTTCGAGAGGTTCTGCGCGTTCAAAGCGTTTGAGAATCGCGTTCTCTTCGTCCGCGCTCGGATAGCCGAGTTGAATTCGCATGAAAAAGCGGTCTACTTGCGCTTCGGGCAAGGGGAACGTGCCTTCGAGTTCGACAGGGTTCTGGGTTGCGATGACAAAGAACGGGCGAGGCAAACGCATGGTGCTGCCGTCAACGGTGATTTGACGTTCCTGCATCGCTTCGAGCAAAGCGGACTGTGTGCGCGGCGTCGCGCGATTGATTTCATCGGCGAGCAAAATTTGCGTGAGGACGGGACCCGGACGAAATTCAAAGTCCTGCGTCTTTTGATTGTAAATCGCGAGCCCGGTCAAATCGCTCGGCAACAAATCGGGCGTGAACTGAATGCGGCGAAAGGTCGCGTCGAGCGATTTTGCCAATGCTTTGGCGAGCGTGGTCTTGCCAATGCCCGGCACATCTTCCAACAGCAAATGGCCTTCGCACAACAGCGCGACGAACGCGAGATTGATGATTTCGTCTTTGCCGACAATCACGCGTCCGACATTGGCGCGCAAGGCAGCGGCGGCAGTTTGAATGTTCATGGGGATTGGTATTGTAGCATTAGAATTGAGTAATCAGTATTCAGTGGTCAGCGCAAAGTGAAACGTCATCCGTCAAACGGTAGGCGTTCCTCTATTGGATATACGGAAAAAATGGAAAACGCGCGCCCTCAGAACCCGCTCATCCCGTACTGTGTCCTAATTGGTATGGGACTCGCGGCAACGCTGTTGGTTGTGTACGGAACGTCGAAATACGGGATTGGCTTGGACGCGGACTCGGTGACGTACATCCAAGTCGCGCGCGCGCTGGCGGCGGGACGGGGCATTTCGGACGCGTTCACATTGCAGCCGCCGTTCTATCCGATGCTGCTCGCGTTGGGCGGCGCGTTCATTGACCCTCTCGCGTTCGGAGTGTGGCTTCACGCGTTTCTTTTTGGCGCGCTGCTCATGTTGACGGGCGCGGTTCTGTTACGCGAGCTGCCAAATTCAACAGGGCTTGCGCTGCTCGGCGTTTTGGGAGTTTTGCTCGCGCGTCCTTTGCTCGGCGTGGCGAGTGTGGCGTATTCGGAACTCGCGTTTATTTTTTTGGAAATGGTAACGCTGTTCGGATTGGCGCGTTTTTTGCAAACCGAACGGGCGCGTTGGCTGGCGCTGGCGATATGTGCGAGCGCGGGCGCGGCGATGACGCGTTATATCGGCGTCGCGTTGATTGTGACCGGCGCGTGTGCGCTGTTGTTGTTTTGGCAAACGGCGTGGCGCAAAAAATTTTTGTACGCGTTTGTATTTGTGAGCGTAGCCGCGCTGCCGCTCGTGGTGTGGGCGGCGCGAAACATTTTGATTTCGGGCGAAGCATTCGGCGCGCGCGGCACGAGTCGTTTTACACTCCAAGAAAATATCGTCTTGACCGCGCGCACGTTTGCAAATTGGTTCGCGCCGAATCCATTCGCGTGGCTTGTGTTTGCCGCGCTTGTTGTGCTGGGCGCGATTTTGCTTTTTGAAAAAACGCGCGCGCGCAAGTCTCCGGGACACGACGCGCGGTTTTTTTACGTCGGCGCGCTGTTTTGCGTCATCTATCTCGCGCTGCTCATTGGCACGGCGACGACGACGGCGTACAATCGCATCGGCTCGCGTTTGCTATCGCCGCTGTTTATTCCGGCGTGGATGCTTTTTGTGTACGGCGTGTATCAAGTTGTTGTGTCGCGCGGGAGACGTATTCAAATCGCCGCGTGTCTTGTCCTCGTACTCACCTTGCTTTTTCCACTACAAAGCGCGCGGACACATGTCGAACGCTCGGTGACAGACGGCGCGGGCGGTTTCAACACGACGCGTTGGCGCGCAAGTGAGACGATTCAATATGCAATAGCGCATCGCGCGGAATTGCTGCCAACGGTGTACAGCAATTTTCCCGACGCGTTGTATATTCTTGCCGACATTCCCGCGCAAAGCGTTTTGCCCAAAGTGGAATATGCGTCGAATGACCCGGCGTTTCGCGCGCAAGACTTGCGCGGCGCATTCCCCGCCGAAGCATCTACTTTGATTTGGTTCAACCTTGACGCGCGCGATGATTTTTTGTTCACCCTCGCCGAGTTGAACGAATTTACGCAATTGGATTTGCTTCAAACATTGCGCGACGGTGCGGTGTATCGGATGGACAAGCAAAAGAATTGAGTTTGAAATTTCCGCGCCGTCGTAACTGGTATTATACTTTTTACCCCATGCACGAACTGGCACTGCAACACGTCCCGCTGGTTTTTTTGGATACGGAAACCACCGGGCTCTCGCCGCGCTTTGGCGACCGAATGGTGGAACTTGCGCTGGCGCGTTTTCGCGGCGACGCAATGGAAAACTATTACACCACGCTCTTGAATCCCGAACGTTCGATTTCGCCGGGCGCGTCGCGCATTCACGGCATCACCGACCGCGATGTCCTCCACGCGCCGCGTTTTCGCGAGGTTGCCGCACAAGTGCGCGCGGAATTGGAAGGTGTTGTAATTGTCGCGCACAATGCGCCATTTGATCTGGGATTCGTCGGGCATGAATTTCGTCTCGCGCGCGTTGCCCCGCCAAACAATTTGGTGGTCGATACCTTGACCCTCTTGCGCCAACATTTTTCGTTTCGTTCGAACGCCTTGCAAAAGGTGGCTGCCGCATTGGGCATCGAACGCGAAACATCGCACCGCGCGTTGGCGGATGTATTGACCACACGCGCGGTGTTTGAATACATCCTCGAAGAATTGCGTCCGCAGACGCTCGGCGACTTGCTCGCAATGCAAGGCGGAACGATTTTGTGGGATGACGCGCCCGCGCCGCAAGCGTTGACCTTGCCGCCCGCGCTGGAAGAAGCGCTGCGCAGCCGCCGCAAATTGTATTTGCACTATGTGGACGAGTTTGGAAGCAAAACGGAACGTTGGGTGAGCGTGATGGACGTGAATGCCCGCAAGGAATATATTTACATGCGCGCGTTTTGTCACTTGCGCGATGCGGAACGCTATTTTCGCTTGGACCGTGTGGTGGAAATGCGAGTGGAAGAAGAGCGTTGAGCATTGAGCATTGAGTAGGGTTACTCGTTGCTCAATGCTCAATGCTCAACGCTTTTTGTAATGGACTTGGGCATCGTCATTCTCAATTACAACACGCGCGAGTTGCTGCGCGATTGTTTGCGTTCGCTGGAAAAAACGCGCGGGATTGAGATGGAGGTGATGGTCGTTGATAACGCGTCGCGCGACGGCAGTGTGGAAATGGTACGCGCGGAATTCGCCACGACGCGCGTGATTGCGAATGAAACAAATGGCGGATACGCGCAGGGTAACAATCGCGCGCTGCGCGAATTTCTCGCGCGTCCCACTCCGCCGCGCGCGTTGATGTTGTTGAACCCGGACACCGTTGTCCCGCCCGATTCTTTGCGCTTGCTGATAGAATTTCTCGACGCGCATCCCGACGCGGGTATTGTCGGTCCGAAATTGTTGCTGCGTGACGGTTCGCTCGACCTCGCGTGCCGCCGCAGTTTTCCCACGCCCGAAATTTCGTTTTATCGGATGATTGGTCTCTCGAAACTCTTTCCGAAATCCAAACGCTTTGGCAGATACAATTTGACGTACTTGGACGAAAACGAAACCGCGCGCGTGGATTCGGTCGTCGGCGCGGCGATGTTGATGCGAACAGAGGCGTTGAAACAAGCCGGTTTGCTCGACGAAAACTTTTTTATGTATGGGGAAGATTTGGATTTGGCGTTACGCATCAAACAAAAAGGATGGAACGCGTACTATTATCCGCATGCAAAAATCATGCACTATAAACGCGAATCGTCCAAGCAGTCGAAAAAAGCGCAAATCGAATTTTATCGGGCGATGTATATTTTTTACGAAAAGCATTATCGCAAGACGACGCCGTTTTATCTCGATTGGATGGTGATGGGCGGCATTGCGCTCAAGGGCGGACTCGCGCTCGCGCCGGAAATTTTTCGCGCGCGCGAATGGAAAGGAACAAGCGTCTGATGCGTCGGCGCGCGGAATGGATTTTCACAATTACGCTGGTGCTGCTCGACGCGGCGCTGGAGATTGGCGCGTTCGTGCTGGCATATCGCGTCACGTTTGAACCGAGCGCGCGCAACGGACCCACGCCCGCGCTGTGGGAATTTTTGCCGATGATGCTGTTCACGCTGTTGTCGTTGAACGCGGTGTATTTTTTCTATCGGCTCTATCATCAGCGACGCGGTGAATCGCGCATTGATGAAATTTACAAATTGGTCCCGGCGACTTCGATTGGCGTGATTGTTTCTGTCGCGGTGACGACACTGTTGTATCGCGATTTGGAATACCCGCGTTTGTTGTTGGTGTACGTGTGGGTGTTCACGCTGCTGTTTGTGGCAGTTGGGCGGCTCGCGCATGGCGCGCTGCGTTCCCTCGCCTACGCGCGCGGGTGGGGCGAACTGCGCGTGTTGATTGTCGGCGCGGGCGAAGCAGGGAATCTGATTTTGGAAAAAATTCGCGCGTCACCGCGTCTCGGTTATCGTCCCGTCGCTTTCCTCGACGAGGAACGCGTCGGACACAAAGTGTTGGGCTTGCCCGTCGTCGCGCGCCCGGAAGATTTGGGCGATGTGGTGCGCGCGATGAAGATTGACGAAGTGATTGTGGCACTGCCCGACGCGCCGCACCAGCAAATTTTGTCCATCGTGAGCAAATGCGAAGACGGCAGCGTGAGCATCAAAGTCTTTCCCGATGTGTTTCAAATCATGGCATCAGAAGTCAACATCGGCGATTTGTCCGGCTTGCCGCTGTTGGCGATGCGCGATGTCGCGCTGCGCGGCTGGCGCCTTACGCTGAAACGGGTCGTGGATGTGATTCTCAGCGGAATCATTTTGATCTTTGCATCGCCGTTCATGCTTTTGCTCGCGCTGCTGGTCAAAGTGGATTCGCGCGGACCCGCGATTTTTACACAAGTGCGAATGGGACTCGACGCGAAACCGTTTCCGATTTTCAAATTTCGTTCCATGCGAATGGATGCGGAAAAAGACGGACCCGGTTGGACGACGCAAGGTGACCCGCGTATCACGCGCATCGGACGATTCTTGCGGCGAACCTCGTTCGACGAATTTCCTCAATTTATCAATGTGTTTCTCGGACACATGAGTCTTGTCGGACCGCGCCCGGAGCAGCCCGCGTTTGTGGAACAATTCCGCGAACTCGTGCCGCGTTATATGGAACGCCATCGCGAAAAAGCGGGGATTACGGGCTGGGCGCAAATCAACGGTCTGCGCGGCGACACGTCCATCAGCGAACGCACCAAGTACGATTTGTACTATATCGAAAATTGGTCGCTCTGGTTCGATTTCAAAATCCTCATCCTCACCGCGTTCAAATTTTTTCGTGACAGAAGCGCGTATTAGCAAAAGCGCGTATCGCAAAGCGCGTATCGCAAAATCACTTTAATTCGTACAACGTCAGCGCCTCGTTCGCATACAAAAACCTCGCGCGCGGATGCGTTTTCAAAAACGCATCTTGTAGAGTTCCATTCTCCACCACCACGAAATCAATTTCCCAAAAATCCAAAAACGCGTTGAGAAATTTCGGGTCCGCGTTGGGTTCGTAAAAGCGGTCAATCTGCTGCCCGCGCGTATCTTCCGGTTTTTGCGCGTCGTTCGACAGCACCACCGCGCGATGTGTGTACGCGGGCGCATAGCGTGTGATGTCACGCGGGAGCAAAACATTCGCGGGCGCGTCCAAATTATTTTTCAATGTGAGCAGCATGTCTTGGACGGGCGCGGCGAGCGCGTGGTCTTCGGAAAAATTTCTAAAGGACCGCGCAAGGTTCATGTTCGTCAAAGCGAACGCTGCGCCCAGCGCCAACACCAACGCAAAGGCGAATGCAACACGGCGCGTTTGAAACATCGCGCGCGCGTGAAAGAGAAAATCGGTGAGGACGAACGCGGCAGGCATGAGCCAGGTGATGCGCCACAATTGCCACGGCGTCAACATTTCGCCGAGAAGACGCGCAGTGAAGGGATTGAACACCAGCGCGAGCGGCACAAGCGTACTGCCCCACAAAAATTGCACGCGCGCATCTTGACGCACGCGCGCAGCGGTCAACATCAAAACAAACAGCGACAGCAAGATGAACGCGTTCGCAACCAGCGCGGGGTCTGCGATATAAAACGGCGGCTGAAATAACAAACGTCCTTCGCTCAAACGCACGTATGCTTCCACATCCGGCGTGTCCACGCGAAACACCGACGGCAATGTTGTTGCGCGAATCACGAGCGGAGACAGTAACGCCGGCGCGCTTGCCAGCAACAAAAGCAGCCATCGTTTACGCGGAAACGGCGCGCGCGCAAGAAAATTGAACAGCGCGAATCCGCCGAGCGCAAGCACGAGCAAAAACAAACTGACGGGATGCACCCACAGTCCCGCAATGACCGCCAAGCCGTACGCGAACCACTGGCGCAATTTTCCCCCGCGCAAAAAATTCCACGCGAACGAAAACGCGATGGGCAAAACAATTAGCCACACCAAAAATTTATCTTGCGCGCTGCGGACAAAAAAACCGCGTCCCCAACCGTCCGCATTCGCCGAGGTGACGTAAATGAGCAATTGAATCGCAACCGCAACGAGTGCGGCGCGCGTGTTTCCAAAAAATGTTTTCGCCCACGCGTATAAACTCAACAATGCCAGCGGGGTCAACAGCGCGGGCAACACATCGCGCACCAGCTGCGCGACATCCGCGTTCAACCATTCGCCAAGAAATGCTTGCAAAAAAATCCAAACGTGAAACGCGTAGCGAATGCTATAGCGCGCTTCGGAAGCGGCGAGAATTTGGAACTGCGCGCTGCCCATCAACTGCTGCGTAACTTGGAGATAGCCCCAGTCGTCCGCGTCGCGCGGTCCGCGCCAGACGAGGAATGTGATGAGGAGACCTACGAGGGCGAGGATGAGTTGGGGAACGAGAAACGAGAAGCGAGAAGCGTCAAACGTGAAACTGCTTGTCCTGAAAGAAGTGAAGGATGAAACCTTGCGATTTTGCCGGAACGCCGCGACGGTCAACACCCAAAGCGTCACCACAAACACAACGCGAAACGCGAACCAATTCGCGCCCACAAGCTGCAGCAGGGTCGCGGGGATTGCCCAAATGGCGAGACTGAACACGAAAAAAACGGGGAGACGCGCGAATTGTCCCGGTTGCAAATCAAGTTTGAAAATTTTGTCGAGTAAATATCCCGGATAGAGAAAAACAAAAAACAAACCGAGCGCGGTTGCAAGCGGCGCGGGGAACACTGCCGGCGCGAATGCGAGCAGCGTCGCCGACAAGGAAAGTGCGCTCTGCGCGAGCGAATGCAAAAAAGCGCGCTGTTCTAGCGCGCCGGATTTTTTCGCCCTGTTCTTTGCCGGCGACATTTTTATTTCCCGCCATCAGGAACAATGTCATTGACCTTTTCGAGGCGTTGATTTTCTGCCGTGCGCGTTTCCTTGGCGCGCGTCATTGTGCCATCATATTCTTGCGAATCGCCGCTAAACATCCAACCTGAAAGCACGAGCGGCAAATTCTTGTCATCCGCCGCCATCCATTGTCCATTATACAAACGCGCGAAATGCAAATGACTTGTCTCGGCGAAACCGCCCTCACAGGAGGGGTGACCCATGTGTTCATTCGTTTTCACTGTTTGACCCACCTCCACGCGTCCTTCGCCGTCGAGATGCATATACAGCAACGCCCACCCCGTGCCTTGAAAGGCATCGCCATCCAAATCCAAAACGACGCGCCCGTTCTCCGCCGAACTAATCACGCCCGGCGCGGCTGCCACCGTCCAATACTGCGAGGGCCAACACGAACCCGCTTGGTCGGCGGGCGCAAAGTCCACTGCTGCCCAAGGACTCCCGTCAATCCAACCCGCGTGCGGTCCCCCCGTAAAATACCATAATTTTCCATCTTCGAGCGGCAGGCGCAAAACGGGCTGCTGCAAGTCTTTGGGCAAGAGCCGTTTGATTTCGTACTGCGCGGGGCTGCCAAAGAGTTTTTCATAGGTCGCGCGAAAACCGTTCTCGCTCACGAGCGTTTGCCATTCGTCCCACGTTGCCGTTTTCGACAACACATTTTGAATCGCCGCCGTACCGGGATTCACTTCCCACGCGAGCCGCGCGCGTTTTCGGTCGGTGAAATCCAAAACGCCGAGCCGCCCCGAAAGTTTTCCGTAATAGCCCGCGTTCATTTGATTCGCTGCCCATGCTGCTTGACGATACAAATTTTGGCGCGCGCCGTCTTGCAAACCAAACGGAAACGCGATTTCGCTTCCATCCAACGCGGAGGTGGTGACCCAGCGTCCCTGCAATTCCAACAGCGCGAGCAGCGCGCGCGGACCCACACTAAAACGTTCCGCGACGAGTTGAAGGATTTCCGCGCCGGACAGTTGTTTGCGTTCGACGGTCTCGACGTACGCCGCGAGATAACTGTCGGGATAGTTTTTTAAAAATTCCGCAATGTTGAAATTTTTGTATGCGGGTCCGTACACCAATTCACTATCGGGCAAAAATTTTGCCGCCGAGCCAACTTGCTCGATGAATGTGGGAATTTTCAGCACTTGGCCGACTTGGAGCGAATGTGGGTCGGTCAAGTCGTTCGCTTTCATCAATTCTTCGACGGACAAATTGAAACGCGCGCTGATGCCGCCGAGTGTGTCGCCGTTGCGGACGCGGTATTCGGTGAACACCGGACCTGGCGTTGGCGAAGGCGCGGGCGTATCTTCGGGTTCGGGTGACGGCGTCGGTGTGGAATTGTCGGGACCCGAAAGCGAGAAATAGGGTCGCGGAGTGGATGTCGGTTCCGTGTTCACCGGAAATGTGGGGGGGGGGACGGCGCTGCCCGCGCAGCCAAACAGAACGCACGCGGCGAGCAATGTAAAAAAGCGATGCACAGTCATGGATTCCAACGCGTTTCGAAAATGGATGTTCGCGCACTGGATTTGAAGAAGGAAGTGATGATGTCAACCACCCGAACGTGTTGAAGCCGTTTCGCGATGGGTACCGCCAAAGTGGGCGGCGCTATTGTATCAATTTGGCGCGCGATGACAAATACAGTTTTACGATTCCACCGTTCCGCTTTATGATATTTGTATGGCGCACACCTTACGTTTTTGTTCATGGAACATTCAAGTTGGAATGAAACGCGCGCACATCCTCAATGTCGTCAAACATGAGCGCGACTTTCGTCATCTCGACGTGTTGGCTTTGCAAGAAGCATCCGCGCACGCACACGGCGACGATGCGTCGAGCATCGCGCACGTGTTGGGAGAAACGTACGGGTCGTACCACCACGTCTACAATCTTCTTAAAACTTTGCCGCAAGCCAACGCATTGGTGTGGAATCGCGCGCGCGTCCAATTCAATGCCATTGAACATCATACGTTGCCGACGCACATTCAGGTGCATCTGCCGCGCGCGGAACGCGCGCTCTTGAATCGGTTAAAAAGACAAACGCGCGTCAATCTGGTTGGCGATGGCGCGTGGGAAAATTTTTCGGTGCGCGTCTGCGCGGCACATCTCGACGTGTTGGGCTATCGCTTCAAGCGACAGCAATTCCGCGCTGTGCTGGACGATTTGCGCGCGCGTTCGCCGGTGGATGTGATGATTCTTGCGGGTGATTTCAACACCTTTCGCATCGGCGGCAGACCCACGTGGGCGCAATTGAAACACGATGCGGCAGAATTGGGCTTGCGCGCAATTTCCGATGAAATTATCTTTACGCAGCGCGCCCTGCGCGTAAAACAAAAATTGGACGAGATTTTTGTGGCGAGTCCGCACACATTTCGCTCGCGCGTGTGGACGCTCGATGTGGGCGGTTCAGACCATTTGCCGATGTTTGCCGAAATTACATTCGACTAGACCTCACTCGATAACGACGACAGTCCCCTCAACGATACCGTCAAGGACTTCGGTGTTCGTTCCGTCCGTCAGTCCCGTTTCTATCACCACATTGCGCGAGCTGCTTCCCTCGCGCACGACAACGATTTTTTGCGTGCCTGCATTTCGAATCGCGCGCGCCGGCAGGCGCAGGACATTTTTCTTTTCAATCGTCGCAATTTCGATGGTTGCGCCCATGCCGGAGCGCAGTGCGAGTTTCGTCGGTTCGATGGAAACAATGGCTTGATACACCGTCGCGCCGCGGTCATTGGACGCGGCAGGGAACAGCCGCGCAAGCGTGCCTTGCGCCAATTCTCCGGGAAACGCGTCAAAGCGCACCGAGACGGTTTGTCCCACTTCGACTTCTGCCACATCAATTTCATCAATCTCGGCGACGAGCTGCAAGGCATTGAGGTCGGCAAGTTCGACGGCGGGATTGAAACCGCCAAACAGTTCACGGGGTTTGGTGTTGACCTGGGTGATAGTCCCCGCAAAGGGCGCGACGAGTTTGGTTTGATTCAACGCCTGCTGCGCGGCTTGCCATTCGATGCCCGCACTTTCCACCGCGCGTTCCAAATCTGCCAATTGCCCCGATGTCGCCCCGCGCGTCGCGCGTTCAAACGTTACGCGCGCGATTTCGTAATCGCTCTGTGCGAGTTCTTGCGCGAGGCGATTGCTGTCGGTGGCATCTTGTTTGTACCGATTTTCCGCGAGGGCGAGCGCGAGCGCGGCTTTTTTCAAACTCTGCTGCGCGATTTCCAATTCTTCGGCGGGCGGCGGCTGCTGCGCCTGTTTCAAGTCTTCTTTGCGCGCGGCAAGATTCAGCTGCGCCAATTTCAAACGGCGTTCGCTTTCCGTCCCATCCATTTCCATCAACGCCGCGCCTGCTTCGACACGCTGACCCTCTTGCACATTCACCGCTTTAATCATTCCCGAGAACGGAAACGCGAGCCGCACGCTCTTTTCGGGACGCACGCGCGCGTTCGCATTCACGACCGCTTTCAAATCGCCGCGCGTGACAGTCACTGTCTTCTGCAAGCGCGGATTCGGTTGACTGAAATAGAAATACGCACTGCCGACAAGCAACGCGATGATGAGCATCGCGATCCAAAAAAAGGGTTGGCGGAGAAATGAGAGACAGGAGGGTTTCATCATCAACGCGTAAAATTTGCGGCGCGCATTGCAGGCTCCAAGCCATATGCTGCCCCGTCCAAATTATACAACCGCAAGTGCACTTCGTATTCACCTGGCGGGACCTGACTTACATCTATGGAAATAGAAACCTGCTGGACACCAGCACTGAGCCTTAATAGTGCAAAAGTGCGGGCAACTATTCTGTCAGAGTTCGGGCGTTTTACTTCGGCTCTCACCCCATATTCGCCCGCATGGGTCATTTCCACATCCGTGTGAACAAGTATTTCATTGTCCAGCATTTTAACCGTCACTTGGGAAGTGAGTTTGGCGTCGCTCGAAACAATTGGATAGGCAAGTTCTTGTTCGCGCACAAAGTTTTTTCCGTGAAGTTGAACAAACACCAGATACCATCCCGTCCGCGCTGGTACAAAAGTATTTGCATAATTCCCATCTCCCTCTGCGTTGTCGTTATGTTTACCATCATCGTACAACTCCAGCTCGCTGAACGTGTACGCTTTCGCGCCTTCGGCGAACGGTTGTGCGACTCGCGCAGTAATTTTGACGTCGTGTTCCGGTTCGTCTTGAGAAATGTTTGATATATCGAAAAACGCTCGAATAGTTTGCGCTTCGCCGACTCGACCTAATACAGGGGAGAAAGAAGGCTCTAACTGTAGCGGCGAATTTAATTCCACATACATTGAAGCATCAATCACGTTTTTTCCCGCGTCCGTGCGCGTCAAAATCATTTGCCATTCACCCACCGCCGCGTTTTTTACGACATACCCGCTGAAACTGGCAATGTCGGTGGAAAGTGTGAGTACGCCATTTTCAGCGCGCGGCAAATCACCCGGCGCGTATTTTTTTCCGTCGGGCGCGACGAGCGAAAAATCAATTTTGCCGCCGGGATAGTACGCGACAAAACGCGCAGAGGTATTTTCGTCAACGAGAACGCTGTTGGTAATCGTTTCGCCCGCGCGAATTTTTTTTGTGATGACGGGCGTGTGAGTTGATTGCGGTTGAACCTCACCCCCAGCCCCGCTCCTTTCGGAAGGAGCGGGGGGAACTTCAGAGCCAATCGGCGCGTCGTCGTTGTTTCGCAGCGCGTTACGCAAGTAACGTTCCCATGTTTCGCGCGGATACAAATAGCTGGTCAAATCAATCGGCACGGGTTCGGGACCCCAATCATGCAAATCGGCGTTGACGTGTTTGCGAACGTTCGGCGCATCGAGCGCGAGCGCGCTGGCTACGGAAATGAGCGCGTCGCTCGGGGGCATGTCGTCGAGAAAATCCAAACCCACTTGCTCACGCGCATCGCCAATCAACAAATCGTACAAGACGTTCGGATTGGGCGAACGCGTTTGGTTCACAACCAGTTGCGCGTATTCGGGCGAGAGTTCAATCGCAGAAGGTTCGTCGGGTTTCTGCAAAATTTGTTGAAACAAAATCGGTTTCCAAATCTCGACGCCTGCCTGCGGCGTACCCAAAATAATCGCGCGATACACATCGTTCGCGTAGAGCGACGATTCCAAATACGCGCGCGCGTTCATGCCGCCCATCGAGAACGCGACGATGTTGACTTTGTCCGTGCCCGTCTCTTGTTTCACGCGGGCGATTTCGTCACGAATCACTGCTGCGTTTTGAAAGAGTGTGTTCTTGGGTGAGATACCGCGCGCATAATACATCGGAATGCCATCGCGGTCCGCGTAACTTTTTAGAAAACGAAACTCGCTCGTTGCGAGTGTGTCGTCGCCCGTGACCGTCCAGCCGTGAATGAGGAGAACCGGACGCGGTTTTTCCAAGGGTAGCGTCAGCCAAGTGTTGACAGCATACAAGCCGTTCGCCGTGCCGAGCCACGCGCCAACGCCATCTTGGGCGCGCGCAAAGGCAATGAGTTGATTTCTTTTGAGGAAAAAGAGTTCCGACGCGAATGCCGCATCCGACTCGGGCAAGGCAACCCATTCTCCGCCGTTGTTGGCAAAAACTTGATTCTCTGTTTCAGCAAAGAGCGCGCGACTCAAATTATCGCTGGCGTTGTAAAGCCGTTTGACCTGTCCCGCGCCGTTGAACTCTTTTCGCACCCAGCGCGTCTCGTCAAAAAAATAAATTTGTCCGTTCGCTAAAACCCACGGTGTTTCCTCATCACCCCACGCGAACGAATTGATTTCAGAATTTTCCAAATCGCGCGTCCATTTATCGAGTGACGGTTCAAACAACACGATACCCTTGTTCAACGTGCCAATCCACGCGCGATTTTTCGAGTCAATGGCGACGGTTGTGACAAAGTTGGAAGGAATTTCGGAATTGTCGAGATTGTACGTGAGGATTGTTTTCGCGATGGGGTCGAAAACGGAAACACCGCCACTTTGCGTGCCGAACCAAATTTTTCCGTCGGGCCCGATTGCGATGGCAGTAATGAAACTGTCGCCGAGTCCGTGCGCGCGCGTGTAACTCGTCCAACGATTTTTTTCAATATGCGTCGCGCCTTCGCTCGTGCCAATCCACGCGCTGCCGTCGGGCGCAAGCGTTATCGCGGTAATGTAATCGCCCGCGAGTCCATCGCGCGTGGTGTAACGATAGAGATTGGGGTTGCCTGCGAATGCCGCGCGAGAAGTGGAGAGGAGTGCGGCAAGTACGAGTACGAGCAAAATGCCAAAACGCGGAAATGACATGCAGAAAAATTTTTCGAGGGCAAAGGGGAGTGCGAGGATTTTAGCACAGAACGCGCGGCAGCTAAAAAAACCTTCGAGGTCGGCGTTCGTTAGAACGCATGAGACACTCGAAGGTTTTTTTATGGTTTGACCGCGCGTGTCGCCAAGTACGTTGGCATGTATTCGCTCAAGGTCATGTGGGAATGATAATCTTCGTACATGGCGACGAGATGAAAACCCGCGTCGAGTTGTCCGCCGATTTGGTCGGTGAGGGTGTGGCTGTGTTCGAGGGGCATTCCTTCCGCAATCAATTTTTCCAATTCCGCTTTCGGCATGTGTTCGATATCCGAATACGGCAGTTTGTATTTCACCGTGAGCGGTTCTTTGCCGTCGAGCGCGTCGTAGGGAAACACGTACAAGACCGGATTGTTGAAACCCGCAAGCAGTACACCGCCGTGTCGCAAGACGCGAAATGCTTCGCGCCAAATCGGGCGCACTTGAGGGATAAACAAATTGGAGACGGGATGAAACACGAGGTCGAACGATTCGTCGGCGAGCATGGACAAATCGCGCGCATCTCCTTCAATCGTCACAATTTCCAATCCTTCGCGTTCCGCGACAAAACGGTCGCGCTCCAATTGTTTGGGCGAATTGTCCAACACGGTAACGTGTGCGCCCGCCGCGGCGAAGGTTGGCGCTTGCTGTCCGCCCCCGGACGCCAAACACAAAATGTCATAGCCCGCGATCGAGTGAGTGGGGGAAACGTCAAATGTGAAACGTGAAACGTCATGCGTCAAACGTGAAGGCACACCAAACCATTCGCGCGGCACACTTTTTTGTTCGGTGAGCAAGACGCTCCATTCGCCGCGCCGCGCGTTGGCGATGATTTCGTGCGAAACGGGCTGTGTCCATGGATTGCCTTGTTCGACTTGAATGTCCCACGCGTCGCGGTTGTAACTTTGAATGTCCATCGCATAAAAAACACGAATCCGCGCGAATCAGATTTTTCACTCCGTTCGGAATGCCAATCAAAATTCGCGTAGATTCGCGGTAAAAAAATTTAGAGTCTCTTGGGGAACAGTAGCGGATTACGATTGTGCGGTTGAATCATCCGCCGCACCATCACTCTCTTTTACTTGCGGCAAATTTTTGAGCGTCTTGATAATGTCCACGCCGGTCAGTGCTTCCACCGTTGCGGGAACTTGGGCGACGATGTTGGCGACATCTTGCGACACTTTGGACGCGCCCGCGCTGTCGCCGCCGTTGCTGATGACGACGATGCGGTCTGTTTTCGACAACGGTTCGGCGATTGCCGCCGCAATTTTTGGCATCGCTTCGATGAGCTGTTGAATGATAGCGGCTTGCGTATATTCGCGCCACGCTTCCGCTTTTTTCTTCATCGCTTCGGCTTCGGCAAACCCTTGCGCTTGAATGACTTCGGCTTCGGCGAGACCGCGCGCTTTGTTCGCTTCGGCTTCCGCGAGACCAACGGCGCGCGTCACTTCGGCTTGCGCGAGCCCGCGCGATTTGTTTGCATCCGCTTCGCCTTGACCGATTTGGCGATTGCTTTCGGCTTGACCGGTCGCGCCGGTGATGGCTTGATATTTGTTCGCGTCGGCAATCGTTTGAATGCGATATTGTTCGGCGGCGGCGGGTTTGCGAACCGTCGCTTCCAATTCTTTTTCGCGGCGCGCTACTTCTTGTTCCTGGACTTCGATTGCTTTGCGTTTTGCGATGACGTCAATTTGCACTTCTTGCTCTTTGACTTGTTGATTCGAAATGTTTTTCTGCAAATCGTACGCAAGTTCTGCCGCCGCTTTTTGGCGATTCACTTCCGCGTCGTACGCGGCTTTTTGCACTTGATAATCCTTGTCCGATTCCGCGATTTTGGTTTGCGCGGCATAGCGCGCTTGTTCACCCTCTTGCTCCGCGCCCGCCGATTTGATTTTTGCATCGCGCGTTGCCAAAGCTTGCCCAATCGCCGCGTCGCGTTTTACTTCGGCAGTGCGCGCGACGCCGAGCGAATCGAGATATTGTTTGTCGTCGGTGATATTTTTGATGGTGAAGGAAATGATGCCGAGACCCATGTTCGCCATATCGGACGCGGACACTTCTTGGACGCGTGTGGCGAATTGGTCGCGGTCACGATAAATTTCTTCGACGCTCAAGGTGCCGACAATCGCGCGCAAATGTCCTTCCAATGTTTGCAGCGCGACTTGTTTGATTTCCGCGACGTTTTTGGAAAGGAATTGTTCGGCGGCAGTGGCAATGGAAATTTCATCGCTTTTCACTTTGACTTGCGCGATGCCGTCCACCGTCACTTGAACGCCTTGCGCGGTGTACACGCGCGGCGTTTCCACCTCAATCGTCATCACTTCGAGTGACAAGCGTTTCGCCGTTTCGAGAACGGGAATGACGACGGTGCCGCCGCCTTTGACGATGCGATAGCCGATGCGTTCTTTTTTCCCTGTGATGGGGTCAATGCGTGTCGAGCCGCGTCCCGAAATTATCAACGCTTCGTTCGGTCCGACTTTTTGGTAGCGTCCCGAGATAACAATTGCCAAAAGTACAATGACAAAGATGACGGCAAAGATGGCAATGACGGTGACAAGAGGATTCATTTGAGACCTCCGGTAGTAGTGCAATAGTGCGATAGTTTGATAGTGGGGTAGTAATCAATATGCGATACGCGCTTCACGTTTTCGGGCGAACATTCAAGACGGTTCCTGTAATGCTTTCGACGATGACGGTTGCGCCGCGCGGAATGGCTTGTCCATCAGCGGAACGCGCGGACGCGGTTTGCCGCGAACCCATTGCCACATACGAAATTTCGCCGACGCTGGTTGCAGGAATCGGTGCGGTGACTTCGGCGGTGATGCCGATGAGGTCGCCCTGTCTGACCGCCGACGAGGCTTGCGGCGCGATAAAGAGAAAGAAAAAAAGCGCGTGCGCGAGAACAGCGACGACAAGCGAACCGACGACTGCCCAAATTACGCTCGTCATGGCGGCTTGTCCCATGCCGCGCGTGGCAACGATGCCAATTGCGCCAAATGCGGTCACGAACGCCGCAATCGAAATCGGGCTGATGTTGGCGATGGAAATTTCATGCGACAGGTCCACGCCCGGCAAATCAAACGGCAAATCAAAATCCATGCCCGCGAGCAGCGCGATGACCGCATACAAGACGCCGATGCCCAAGAGGATGAGGTAGAAAATGTCGAGTGCGGACAAATCAAACATGGGATTTTCCTCGCGCGGGGATTATAGCAGAGATTGGAGATGGGAGATTGAAAGAATCATTCATCAAATAAAAACACCGGCTCTTGATAATATCGCACATTCCGATTTTTCATTTTCTCCTGGAGCCACGCGTCGAGCCACAGATTTTTTTCGTGCACTGGTTTATCTTGTTCTAAAATGTCCAACGGCAAATTTACGCGCAGCGCGCGTCCGGGAATAATGTGGCGCGTGATGCCCATCGGCACGCGCGCGCCGCTCAAGGCGAGTTCGATGATTTCGTCGGGCTTGTAACGCGGAAACACCATCACCGCCGCGAGTCGTTTGGGGTCGGCGACGAGTTGTTCGAGATTGGTCGAAGAAACGCGATAGAGTTCGACTTTTGCCTCGTAGGCGCGCACCACCTCATTCAATGCTTCCGCTTGTTCGCGCAAGTTATCGCTGCAGCGCAAGCCCGTCAAACGTCCATCGGTGAATTTCAAGTACGCGAGAATTTTTCGTTCTTGGAGTTCGCGCGCGGCTTGCGCTTCATCCATCTCGACTATCGAGACGCACGTCACGTCATCCAGTTCGCGGCGCAAACCACTCGGCGCAATGTCAAGCAAAAGATGATGCCACGAATCGAGTTTCACTTGCGGCGAGTGGTAATCCACAATTTGGACAAGCGTGTCGGGGATATGCAATGCGCGTAACGCGCTCGTGCGCGACGCACCGTCGAGAACAATGTAACGCGGCGCGCCGTTTTCATTCACCTGCGCCACCATCGGTGGATTTTTCAACACGCGTTCGTTCTGTAAACGCTGTGTCAATTTGTCGACGCGTTTGTATTCGATTTCTTCGTGCAGCAAAACATTTTGTAATGAAACAATTGCAAGTTTCAGTTCGGTGGCTTCCATGATGCCGATTATACGGATAAAAAAGGAAATAAGGGAAATAAAGGAAACAGGTAGCCAGACTCTTCTGACTACCTGTTATTCAAAACAAACTCAACTGCGCCGCGTCATTTCCCTTGTTGCCCCTTATTTCCTTCACCAACGGCGGCGGTTGCTTGTAGCCATTCGCTTCCAGCCATTCACCGTTGGGAATCCACCCGACCTCTGCAAAATCTACCCGTCCGTTTTCGTCAAACACAACGCCCTCTTCTTCAAGCCGCGCGCGTTGTTTTGAACCTGTCGCGCCGCCGAGCGAAATCGCGCCGCGCGCGTTGATGACGCGCTGCCATGGCACATCGTCAGGGCACGCGTTCATCGCGTCGCCGACATGCCGCATATCGCTCAAGCCCACCATCGCGCCGAGTTGTCCGTACGTGGTCACTTTGCCAAACGGAATCGCGCGGGCGAGCGCGTAAATTTTTTCAAACAAGTCGTTCATCAGAGGACAGATGGCAGATAACAGAACACAGAATTCAGACAACACGAAATCTGTGTTCTGTGTTTTGGATTCTGTTATCTCATTACGATGCCAGCTCCACCTTTGGCAGCATCGAAATGGCTTTTTCCACTTGTTCACGCGGGTATTCAAAATCTTGAAGTTGTCCGCGCATGTATGCGTCGTACCCCGCGAGGTCGAAATGACCGTGACCGCAGAGGTTGAACAAAATTGTTTTCTTGACGCCCTCTTCTTTTGCTTTTAACGCTTCTTGAATCACGACGCGAATCGCGTGACCCGGTTCGGGCGCGGGGAGAATGCCCTCTTCGCGCGCAAACAACACGTTCGATTCAAAGACCGCGTTTTGTGCGACGGCAACCGCTTCTATCAAGCCCTCGTCGTACAATTTGCAAATGATGGGCGCCATGCCGTGATAGCGCAGCCCGCCCGCGTGAATCGGCGCGGGAATAAACGACGAACCGAGCGTGTACATTTTTACGAGCGGAATAATTTGTCCCGTGTCGCCGAAATCGTACGTGTACACACCTTTCGTCAAAGAAGGCGCGGCAGTCGGTTCGGCGGCGATGATGCGCGTATTCTTGCCGTTTTTCATTTTCTCGCGTACGAACGGCAGCGCAAGTCCCGCGAAATTTGAGCCGCCGCCCGCGCAGCCGACGACAATATCCGGATATTCGCCCGCCATCTCCATCTGTTTCAACGCTTCTTGCCCGATAATCGTTTGGTGCATCAAGACATGATTCAAGACCGAACCGAGTGAATATTTTGTATCTTCGCGCGGCGCGGCATCGGCAACTGCCTCACTAATCGCGAGTCCGAGCGAGCCGGTGTGTTCGGGGTCTTGGGCAAGAAATTTTTGTCCGATGGGATTGTCGGGCGAGGGAGATGAAACGACTTGCGCGCCATACGTTTCCATCAAAAAGCGGCGATACGGTTTCTGCCGGTACGAAATCGCCACCATGTACACTTTGCATTCAATGTCATACAACTTGCACGCAAAGGCGAGCGCGCTGCCCCATTGTCCCGCGCCCGTTTCGGTGGTGATGCGTTTCGTCCCTTCCATTTTGTTGTAATACGCTTGCGGCACGGCGGTATTCGGTTTGTGCGAACCCGATGGGGAAACCCCTTCGTACTTGAAATAAATGTGCGCGGGCGTGCCTAACGCTTTTTCCAATCGCCGCGCGCGAATTAACGGCGTCGGACGCCACAACTTGTACATCTCGCGCACTTCATCGGGAATGTCCACGTAACTCGTCGCGTACGGACCGACGCTTGCTTCCTGCATAATCAATTGCATCGGAAACAACGGCGCGAGGTCGGCAGGTCCAATCGGCTGCCCGGTGCCGGGATGAATCACGGGCGGCAGCGGCGTGGCAAAATCATTTTGGATGTTGTACCACGTCGTCGGCATTTCGCTTTCTTGCAAAACGTATTTGGTTTGCTCGGACATATTCCCTCCTTTGGGTTGTTCGCGTATCGCAAATCGCACAACTGAACACTGAATACTGATTACTGCTCACTATCGCACTACACAACAAATCCCACCTTCTCTTTTGCTTTTTGCAATGTCGGCGCGGCGCGCGAGGCGGCTTGTTCCGCCGCGCGGTGGAGAATCGCATCGAGCGCGCCTTTGTCTTGCATCAACGCGTTGTAGCGTTCTTGAATCGGCTTGAGCGTTTCGATAATCACATCTGCCACCTCGCGTTTCAGCGCGCCGTACAATTTTCCTTGAAAGTGATTTTCGATTTCAGTCTGCGATTGTCCCGTGAGCGCCTGATAAATCGTGAGCAAATTGTTCACGCCTGCCTTGCCGGTTTCGTCGCTGAAAACAATTTCCTTGCCCGAATCCGTTGTCGCGCGTTTCAACACCGCCCACACCTGGTCGGGCGAATCGAGCAATCCCACCGCGTGATGTTTTTGGTCGCTTGCGATGCTCTTGGACATTTTCACCGACGGGTCGTCCAAGCCCATGATGCGCGCGCCGATTTTTGGAATCGTGCCTTCGGGCAGCGTGAACGTTTCGCCGTACAAACTGTTGAACCGCTGCGCGACATCGCGCGTCAACTCAATGTGCTGCTTTTGGTCTTCGCCGACGGGAACGTAATGCGTTTGATACAACAGAATGTCCGCCGCCATCAGTACGGGGTAATCCAAAAGCCCTGTGCTGACACTTTCTTGTTTCGCGGACTTGTCTTTGTATTGAGTCATGCGTTCGAGCCAACCCATCGGCGTCACACAATTCAAAATCCATGTCAGTTCCGCGTGCGCGGGGACATGCGATTGCACAAACAACAAACTTTTTTGCGGGTCAATGCCGCACGCCAACAACACGCCCGCCGCTTGTCGAATTTTTCCGCGCAATATCTTGGGGTCTTGATAAATCGTGATGGCGTGCAAATCCACCACACAAAAGATATTGTCGTACAAATCTTGTTCAGCGACCCAGCGTTTCACCGCGCCGATATAATTTCCGATATGAAAATCGCCGGTTGGTTGAATCCCCGAAAAAACAATTTTCTTGCTGCCCACGCCTTCCTCCATCGAAACTCGAATCACGTTCTGGCTTGAGAAACTTTTCTATATTCCGGCAGTCAATTTATTGATAGACTCGATTGCGGCAAATTGCGCGCCTTCATTTGTCGTGACGACAAAGCCGCCTTCCGCCGCGCGCACCCCTACGCGCGCGTCACATTTCCCTTCGACGTTCCATTTCAGAATCGTCACGCGTAGTGGAATTTCTTTTTTTGTCTGGGGTTCCGTCAAGAGCAATTGGGACGAAATCAACCAAATTGCCAATGCCACACACAACGCCAAGCCCCCGCACACCAACACACCCACTGCGATTGCCCATTTCCACACGGAACGTTTGCGCGGCGATGCCAATTTTTCGCGCGCCGGATCCGGCAGCACTTCAGCCAGCGCTTCGCAAAATTCCTTTCCGTTACGGTAGCGTTTCGTCGCGTCGGGACTGGTCGCGCGCTCCAAAACTTTGGCGACGTCGCGTGGCAGATTTTCTCCTGCCAATCCTCTCAGCGATGCGCCCAATGCAAACACATCCGAAGCAGGCGTCATCTCACGTTTCTGCTCCGGCACCAAAAACGTGTATTCATCGTCAGTTGACGAATCGGTTTGCGAAACAATCAATTCGCCCTGTCTGTTAAAGACCAAGCGTTCGAGCGAAAGTGGACGCGCCTGCTGCAACACAACGTCCTTGGTATGTGCAAATCCAATTTCACGCGCCAATTGCGCCCACCGCCACCCGAGAAAGGGCAGTTCGAGTTTATCCACCCAACTCGCAAGCTCCACCATGCGCGTTCCACTCGCCTCGAGCGCGACCCAATTGCCATCTTCCGTTTGGAATCGTTCCACACGCGCCGAACGCACATTCGGTTCCCAATCCGGCGATTCGATATGAATCAGCCAATGCATCATGTTATCGCGTTCGGCAAGATAAACATTGGACTGTGTGCCATCGCCTACGAGTTCAATGACATTGTATCCTTGAACCACCGCTCCGGGTTTTAGTACGACTGCCACTCCTCACCCCGTAGATATTACCCCTCGTGGTTCCCCGAGACCGCGAGGTTCGCTAATGTGGAATCGCGCCGCGCAATTCGCGAATAAACGCGCGCGCCTGTTCAACCGCGGCAGACGCGTCGCCAATTTTTGAAACAAGCGCGCTGCCCACAATCACACCATCGGCAATTTCCGCAACCCGCCGCACATTGTCTGCCGTTGAAATTCCGAAACCGACGCATACAGGTTTGTTGGTTACGGCGCGTGTCCGCGATACAAATTCCGCGATGCCTTCGGGCAGTCCTTCGCGCGCGCCCGTAACACCGGTGAGCGAAACGAGATACAAAAAACCGCGCGTCGTTTTGCCAATTTTTTTCAAACGTTCATCGCTGCTCGTCGGCGCGGCGAGAAACACCACATGCAAATCTTGGTCACGCGCGGCATCTTGCAAAGCGTCCGCTTCTTCGATTGGCAAATCGGGAACAATCACACCGTCCGCGCCCACTTCGAACGCGTCGCGCGCAAATTTTTTCAAATCGTACTGCAAAATCGGATTGTAATAACCCATCAACACCAGCGGAATTGTAACACCGTTCGCCCGCGCATCTTGCGCAAGGTCCAAACATTTTTTCAGCGTCATGCCATTTTCCAACGCCACTTGCGTCGCATGTTGAATCACCGGACCATCCGCGAGCGGGTCACTGAACGGAATCCCCAATTCCAAAATATCCGCGCCCGCGTCCTGCGCCGCGCGAATCAACTCGCGCGAAGTCTGAATATTTGGAAAACCAAGCGGCAAGTACGGCATGAGTGCCGCGCGCTTGCCTTGTAATTCACGGAACGTTTCGTCAATTCGATTCATTTATAGTTGTTCGTCGTTAGTTGTTCGTCGTTAGTCGGAATTACTGTTGACTATTGACTGTTGACTCTCTATTCAATTCATTCATCACCGTCTGCAAATCTTTATCCCCGCGTCCCGACAAATTCACAAGCACCACATCATCACGCGACATGTTCGGCGCGCGTTTCAAAACTTCGGCTACCGCGTGCGCGGATTCGAGCGCGGGAATGATGCCTTCGTAATGCGAAATTTTTTGGAACGCGTCCAATGCCTCTTCATCCGTCGCATACGTGTACCCCGCGCGTTCGTTTTCAAAAAATTCCGCGTGTTCGGGACCGACGGCAGGATAATCCAAGCCCGCGCTGATGGAATGTGTCTCGCGCACTTGCCCGTCATCCGTTTGCAAAAGATACGTGTACGTCCCGTGCAACACACCAACCCCGCGTTCGGCAAAACGCGCCGCATGTTTTCCCGATTCTATCCCGCGCCCGCCCGCTTCGACGCCAATCATTTCCACTTTGTCATTGCGAAACGCGTCAAACAGTCCAATCGAATTGCTTCCGCCGCCAACACACGCAATCAACGTCGTCGGCAATTTTCCTTCCGCGTCTTGCAATTGCTGTTTTGCCTCGCGCCCAATCACACTTTGAAATTCGCGCACCATTGTCGGGTACGGATGCGGACCGAGGGCAGAACCGAGAAGATAATGCGTCCTGCGAACATTCGTCACCCAATCGCGCAGTGCTTCGTTAATCGCATCTTTCAAGGTGCGGCTGCCCGCGTTCACTTCGCGCACCTCCGCGCCGAGCAATTTCATACGAAACACATTTGGCTGCTGACGCTTGATGTCGTCCGTTCCCATGTACACCACACATTCGAGCCCCAACATCGCGCAGGTTGCCGCCGTCGCGACGCCGTGCTGCCCCGCGCCGGTTTCCGCGACGATGCGCGTTTTGTTCATCCGTTTCGCCAACAAACCTTGCCCCAGCGCGTTGTTGATTTTGTGCGCGCCTGTGTGCGCCAAATCTTCGCGCTTGAAATAAATTTTCGCGCCGCCGCACAAGTCCGTCAATCGTTTCGCAAAATACAACGGCGTCGGACGCCCCACAAATTTTTGCAGCAATTCGTCAAACTCGCGCGCAAAATTTTCATCGCGTTTCGCTTCTTCGTACGCGCCTTCCAGTTCTGCGAGCGCGGGCATCAACGTTTCGGGAACGTATTGACCGCCGAATTTTCCAAAGCGACCTTTGCTCATGTTGTGACTGGGCGACAAGGTGACAAGGTGAATTATCACCTTGTCACCTTGTCACCTCTTTACCCGTTCAATGAACTCTCTCACTTTCGCATGGTCTTTCAATCCCGGCGCGCGTTCCACTCCGCTCGAAACATCCACCCCAAACGGCTGCACCATTTCAATTGCCTCGCGCACATTTTCGGGATTCAAGCCGCCTGCAAGCAAAATCGGAAACTCTCTGGCAATTTCGCGCGCCACACTCCAGTCGGCAATGATTCCATTTCCGCCGGGCAATTTCGCAGGCGGCGCGTCGACGATGAACGCGGGCATGTTTCCATCCACCGCCGCGCGATAGTTTGCCATCAATGCGCGCGCCGTGTCAAGGTCAGTTGCCTGAAGAGATTTGTATGCGCGCGTTCCAAATTCACGCACAAATTCCGGTGACTCTTTCCCATGCAATTGCGCCAAATCAAGCGACGCGGTTTCCATCACACCGCGAACGTGTTCAAGCGATTCATTGACAAAAACACCAACGAAGCGGACGAACGACGAACGACGAACGACGGAAATAATTTCGAATGCGCGTTCAGGCGTCACGTAACGCGGACTCGGCGGATAAAAAATAAAGCCGAGCATGTCCGCGCCCGCCTCCATCGCCGCACGCGCATCATCAACGTTGGTGATGCCGCAGATTTTGACAACAGTCATTCGTCATTCGTCGTTCGTCGTTCATCGTTCGTCATTCGTCATTCGTCATTCGTCTTGCTTCACGCTCGCCAACTCGCGCACCTTTTCCCCCACATCCTCCGCGCGCATCAACGCCTCGCCCACCAACACTGCGTCCGCGCCCGCATGCGCCGCGCGTTCCACATCCGCGCGCGAAAAAATTCCGCTCTCACTCACAATGAGAGATTTCTCGCTGACGCTCGCAATGACAGGCGCGAGATTTTCTGTGACTGCCAAGTCCAATGTGAAATCCGCGAGATTGCGATTGTTGATGCCGATGATGTGTGCGTCCGATTTCAGCGCGCGTTCGAGTTCGCGTTCGTCGTGGATTTCCACCAACGCCGCCATATCGAGCGATTCGGCAAGCAGACGATAGTCGCGCAGTTGCGCGTCGCTCAGGATTCGCACAATCAACAATATCGCGTCGGCTTGCAGCGCGCGCGATTCGTACACTTGATATTCGTCAATGATGAAATCTTTACGCAGCAGCGGAACATCCGCGCCGACGCGCGCGCCTTTCAAGTTGTTCAAGTCGCCTTTGAAAAATTGCCTGTCCGTGAGTACCGAAATCGCGGCGGCACCGTTTTCATCGTACACACGCGCGATTTTTACAGGGTCTGCGTTCGCGTTCAAATCGCCGCGCGAAGGCGACGCGGGCTTGATTTCGGCGATGAGCGCGACGAATTGCGAGTTGCGAATCGCGTCCGCGAAATTTTTTACGGGCGGCGAATTTTCCGCGCGCGCGCGAAACTCATTCAACGAAATCCGCGCGCGGCGTTTTTCGATTTCGGCGCGTTTTACGCGGACGATCTCATCGAGAATCATGGCGAGGTATCAGGTAGCAAGCAGCAGGGCAGCAAACGACAAATGACGAGTGACGTTTCACGTTTGACGGAACGAATTGCTCAACGCGACCAGATTTTCCATCGCCGCATACGCGCGTCCCGAATCAATCGCGTCGTTCGCGCGTTCCAGCCCTTCCGGCAAATCCTTTGCTTTGCCGCCCGCGACGAGCGCGGCGGCGGCGTTCAACATGACAACATTTCTTTTTGCGCCGCGTTCGTCGCCGGACAAAATTTGACGCGCGATGTTTGCATTGACTTGAGGAGTGCCGCCGCGCAATTCATCGCGGTGCGCGCGTCCGAGTCCAAGTTCACGCGCGTCGAGTGTTTCTTGATGCACGATGCCGTTGGTAAAATAGGTGATGTGATTTTCAGAAGTGGTCGTGAGTTCGTCGAGACCGTCCGCGCTGTGAAAGACAAATGCCGCGCGGCTGCCGAGGGATTTTAACACATGCGCCATTGTTCCGGCGTACGCGCCGTCAAAGACGCCGATGATTTGTGCGGGCGCATACGCGGGATTCGTCAACGGTCCCAAAAGGTTGAACACGGTACGCACGCCGAGTTCTTTGCGAACGGGCGCGACATTTTTCATTGCCGGATGCAACTTGGGCGCAAACAAAAAACCGATGCCCACTTCGTCAATGCAGCGCGCGCTTTGTTCAGGCATCAAATCGAAATTCACGCCGAGCGCTTCCAACACGTCCGCGCTGCCCGATTGTCCCGAAATTGCGCGGTTGCCGTGTTTCGCCACGCCGAGGCCCGCGCCCGCAATGACGAACGCGGCAGTGGTGGAAATGTTGAACGTCCCCGATTTGTCGCCGCCCGTGCCTGCGGTGTCCACCAAATCGGTGCGTTGCGGAGTTACGCGCACGGCTTTGTCGCGCATCACGCGCGCGCAGCCCGCGATTTCCTCCATCGTTTCCCCTTTCAAACGTAACGCGACGAGAAACGCGGACATTTGCGCGGGCGTTGCGACGCCATCCATGATTTCTTGCATCACGGTTTCCGCTTCGAGTTGCGACAGATTTTTTCCTTCCATCAATTTGGCGATGGCTTCGCGTATCATGACTGGCTCCTTGGTGAAAGTAGTAGGTAGCAAGTTGGAAGTAGTAGGGTCGGGCGCGGTCAAGCTGGCGCGAGACGTGCTACTTGCTGCCTGATACTTGCTACTTGCTACTTGCAAAAAATTTTTCAACAACTGTTTCCCATGCGGTGTGAGTACCGATTCGGGATGAAATTGCACGCCGTACATTGGCGCGGTCTTGTGCTGCAAACCCATCACTTCGCCCTGGTCGGTGAACGCGGTGACGACGAGCGGTTCGGGCAACGGTTCTTGCACAATCAGCGAGTGATAACGTCCCGCTTCAAACGGATTCGGCATTCCTTCAAACAAGCCGCGCCCGCGATGAAACACGCGCGAGGTTTTGCCGTGCATGAGTCGCGGCGCGCGCGTGACGTTTCCGCCGAACACATGCCCCATACATTGATGCCCCAAACACACGCCGAGAATCGGAATCGTTTGATGCAATTCGCGAATCACCTCATTCGACACCCCCGCTTCGGTCGGGTCACCGGGTCCGGGCGAGATGACGATGTGTGATGGATTCAGCGCGCGAATTTCGTCGAGCGTGATTTGGTCATTGCGAAACACGCGCAGCGTCGCGCCGAGTTCGCCGAGATACTGCACGAGGTTGTAGGTGAATGAATCATAGTTATCAATGACGACGATCATGTTTTGCTCCTGTTGCGAGTAGTAGGTAGCAAGTAGTAAGGATAACTTGATACTTGATACCTGCTACACTTCCTCCTCTGCCATTCGAATCGCCTCTGCCAATGCTTTTGCCTTGTTCACACATTCCTGATGCTCTTGTTCAGGAATCGAATCGGCGACGATGCCCGCGCCCGCTTGAATGTAGGCGTGATTGCCGCGCATGACGATGGTGCGAATCGTGATGCACAAGTCCATGTTGCCTTGCGCGTGTTCGTTTGGAAATCCGAAATAGCCCACCGCGCCCGCGTACGGACCGCGCTGCGCGTTTTCCAACGCGTCAATAATTTCCATCGCGCGCACTTTGGGCGCACCGGAAAGGGTGCCTGCGGGAAACGTCGCGCGCACCAAATCGAACGCGTCGTACTCGCCGCGCAGTTTTCCGACGACGCGCGAAACGAGATGCATCACATGCGAATAGCGTTCGACGACGGCGTAATCTTGAACCTTCACCGAACCGAATTCACACACCCGCCCCAAATCGTTGCGTCCCAAATCTACCAACATCACATGCTCCGCGCGCTCCTTCGGGTCGGCGCGCAATTCATTTTCCAATTCCGCATCATCTTGTTCATTCGCGCCGCGTCGGCGTGTGCCCGCAATCGGATTCAATTGCGCGATGCCGTCTTCCAAACGCACCAACATTTCGGGCGACGCGCCGACGAATTGTGTGCGCACGTCTTCCGAGTGCGAGAAATCGAGAAAGAACATGTACGGCGACGGATTCAATCTTCGCAGCGCGCGATAAATTTCAAATGCTTCGGCGTGCGTCTCGCGTTCAAAACGCTGCGACAGCACCACTTGAAAAATATCGCCTGCCGCGATGTGTTCTTGCGCCGCGCGCACCATGTCGCAATAACGTTCGGGCGTCACGTTCGATTTGAGTTCAAAGCCGTTTGCGACACTGCCGCGCATCGGTGGATACAAAGATTGCCGAAGACGCGCGATGAGTTGATTCACGCGCGCCGCCGCTTCGTCGTAGGCTTTCAACGCGTCATCGTTGATGTGCGCGTTCGCAATCACGAGCATTCGATGTTTCACATGGTCGAACGCGATGATGGTATCGGCGAGCATAAACATTGCTTCGGGCAAATCGCGCAAGGGGTACTCTTGATAATTCCCGTTGCGGTGCGCGCGAATCCGCTCAAATTGATTGACGATGTCGTACGTGAGAAAGCCCACCGCGCCGCCGGTGAAACGCGGCAGGCCGGGAACAGAGACCGCGCGAAAATTTTTCAACACGTCGCGGACGGCGGAGAGAGAATCGCTGTTTCCCTTATTTCCCTCAGTTCCTTCTTTTTCCTCGTTAGAGGGGAAAGAAGGGAAATGAGGGATGCCGCGCGTTGTGATAATTTGCGAGGGATTGATTCCGATGAACGAATAGCGCGCAATTTGTTCGCCGCCTTCCACCGATTCGAGCAAAAAGGAATTCCCATTCCCGCGCAATTTGAGATAGACGGAAACCGGTGTTTCCAAATCGGCGGGCAGTTCGCGAAAGACGGGTACGAGATTGCCGCGTTGTGCGTATTCGAGAAATTCGTCGCGTGATGGTTGGAACATGCTGCCTCACCCCTAACCCCTCTCCTCAATTTCAGAGCGCGAAATTGAGGAGAGGGGGATGCGGAAGGAAATAAAAAAGCGCTCATCCCGAAAGGGACGAGCGCTGCATCTATCCAATGCGTACCCGTGGTACCACCCTAATTGAGAACTGACCAGACCTTTGAGGTTTTGGAAACCTCAAAGGTCTCCACTGCTCGAAACAAAAAATCCGTCGCGGTGCGACGGAAATGGTTGAGCCAGTCTCACTCTTGCGGGGACTTGAATCCTTCGGATTCGACATCCCTTCAGCCGCGATAACGGGGGCGTTTTCCGTTGGAATTTACTTGATGTTGGGTGGAGACGAATCGTCACCCTTACACGTTGGATTCCAAGACTCGGCAGTCCATTCGGCGTTCTCGTAATTGTCCGTCTCGCATCCTTACACGGACTTTCTGAAATTCGTAAAACGCGTACTCGTCTGCGTCGGCGTCTTTTTCAATTGTATCGAATTGTTGGCGGTACTATAGCAGAAGGGGGGAGGCGTGTCAAGCGCGAATTTTGCTGTTGGCGCGAATTTTGCTCGGCTCCTGATTCTTTGTTGCGAGAATTTTGTCAACGAGTGGTTTGTAAATGGAGTTCGTTAAGTGCTTTTGATACCATGTTTCGTAACTGTTTTTCTCCAAATGTCTTTGAATTAGAGCCACTTCCTCAAACAATATATAAAGGTTGTGAATTGCGCGATTATTGAACCCTTCAGTTTTATTCTTCTTTAGACCGTTCAACCCATACCTTGTGCATGACGGACAAGTACACGATCGTAATTCCTCTATCTCGCGCTTTGAGACTTCGCGGACATTCCAGTTTCCCAATTTTGCTACTTGACGATCTCCTGTACCTGGAAGTTGAATAATCCCTCGAATGGCTCGATTTCGCCAGCCTGAGGAATCCATCGAATCAAGTTGAAGTAATGCCGCAACATGTAGAGTAGATACCCCACCGATTCCAAAAACATGAATTCGTTTGCCTGCTAGTTTTTTTCTTACATTCATAATACTCTCAATGATTTCATCGTGGGCAGGTGCATTTGGTGATCGCAAAAGATTTGGGACAAGTCCACCCAGCCCAAACTCTTTTTTTTGTCCAAGTTGCGGGTTCTGCTTTATTGATTCCAAATAATTTTCCAAATAGCGACCAACATGAAGGATGGGCACATATCCGTCATGGCGATATGCCTCGTTCATTTTCATCGTGCGTTGATAAAATCCACGTTGTTTTTGAGTCGACATACTCGGTGCTGGAATATAGTCTTTGGGTATGGGATACCAATCTGGTTTTGCCTCTTCTACAAATTTTGTATAGTCACTTTCTCTTACATGCCATTCCTTTGATAAGGCTTTAAAAGCGCCATTATCCAAGAACACTTGGACGCGGCCCCTAGGTACTCCAAGAAATTCGTGAATGCCATTATCCATCGCGCGTTTGCGTGCGGTACGGGACGCGTGAAAATCAGCATATGAGACCATCAACGCTTTCGCTTGTGGAAGATAGTATTCGGATTGATTATCCCAAAAGCGGGGATTGAGACTTTTGAGAGAGATTCCTGGAACGATTAGCATTCTGGTTTAGTTTGATTTGGATTGCGCGATGGATTTTTGTGCCTCTTCAAGTGTCTGGAAGGCATCTTCTTCTTCACGTTCGCCTTTGGATTCTGGCTCCTTGATCCGAACCAAAACTGGGAAATTTATCAGTTGACCGGAGAGTAATGCTTCTCCGACATCCAAGTCAGGAAGCATGCGTGCTTCATCTTCGCCCAGCGTTTCAATGACCTTGCGAACAAAGTTTTGATCTGCTGGATTGACCATTCGCATTATGATATAGGAATTACATTGTGAAAGTGTTGTTTCATCTAGACGAGAAGGACGTTGGCTCACGAGGACAAGCCCAACTCCGAATTTTCTCCCTTCCTGGGCGATTTGTTTTGTAGTGGTGATCGCGTCAACTTCTGCCGCAGTATCAGCTCTTGCTGGTGCAAAGTTATGTGCCTCTTCAAGCAAAAGTAGAACAGGCAACTTTAGTTCATTCGATACGCGTGCGCTAAATATTTCATTTGCAATCAGGCTATAAATTGTAGCTTGAAAATCGCCTGTATAGCCAGCAAGGGCTACAATGCTGATTCCAGCGTAACTTACCAACCTTGTTCGATCAGTCGGGAGTGGTTCACTCGTTTGTGCAACTTTCTTGCTAATATCTTCCATCTGTTTCAGTCGCTTTGCAGCAGTACGAAGGTTGTTCGGAAGGCTCTCTAGCCATCCTGCAACCTGTTTTTTAATTGCCAATTGTTCACGCCCGCTCCATTCCACGATCAGATTTACGGAGTCATGATCTTCTCTACGCGTTGCCTCAACTACTGCTTGGACGAAATCCCCCAGAAAATACAGGTTTGGTTTCAAGCCATATCGCGCGATATTCGCGTTTCCCAAATAACTACTCAACCACTCGGTACGTTCGCGCAATGCCTCTCCCTGTGTTGTGATAAAATTTCGCGCGCCGATAAAAAGTTCGTCAAAGAGACTACGATGTGTGTTTGCAAGCTTCCATCCAAGTGCTTCGACCACAGTAACAACCGTTTCTGGTGATTGTTCAAATATTGGAAATTGAGCATAATAGCGCTTAACGCGATTCGTCAAGGTTGGAATTTCGGCTAATCCTGTATAGTCGCCATGCGGATCGAAGATGACAATTGGGTA
Source organism: uncultured Chloroflexota bacterium (assembly GCA_937870825.1). Taxonomy (GTDB): domain Bacteria; phylum Chloroflexota; class Anaerolineae; order UBA4142; family SHND01; genus SHND01. Next base: position 72,843 of record CALMZO010000252.1, read on the forward strand.
ATTCTTTTTTGATAACTCCTCGATGATTCGCCGGGCTGTCCAGCTCTTTCCCGCGCCCGTCATTGCAAGAATCGCAAGATGGCGGGTGACAATTGCATGACCATCAACTTTGACATCCACTTCTGGGCGATTAGATAGTGTGGCAATATCGAGTGCTCGATTCTTTTTGTCTTCCAATTCGCCGAGTACAACGCGCGCAACATCTTTGGAATTCGGACGGTAAGCACTGGATGCCGGTTGCGCTGGATATCGCAGATGATCGAGCTTCCCACCACTACTCCCATCAATTGGTTCAGCGCCCAACACTTGACAAACAGCGGTGACCATTTCACGGCTGAGGGAAAGCACCGTGTCAAAGGGATCAGTGCGCGTAGCTGCCAATTCATGTCCTGCTTCTGAGGGAAACAATGGATTCAATCGCTCGATGCGTTGAACTTTTGCCCAAACCCGAATATTTTCGGGTTGAGGATTATCATCGGTGCGACGGAGCTCTGCATCCACTGCAATAATGTCTTGCTCACGGATCGTTTCATGGGCTACCGCCAAACGGAATTCACGACTTGTGCTTTCACCAACAATGGTTCCAACATAACGAACCCTCTGATTTTCTGGTAACATTTTTCTCCCTCATCATGTTTTTGGTCGAAACAGCCAATCACGGTGGGTCATGTAGATTGCCTGAACCAAGATGCGACGCATTTCAGCATCGCTTATTTCACCGCGTTGCAAACTAACTCCCAAATGAAATCGTATTAGCTTGCTATACGCGTCGGTAAGCCAAGCTGGCACATGTGCGAATTTGTCAACGATATCAAGGCCCACTGGAAAACCATATCCAGGCAAAAGCTTTGCATATAAATGAACTCGCCGAGCAGCCTCGAGTATCTGATCGGTACCTAATTCTTCAAATATTTCAACACGGATTGGTTCAGTGGTTTCACTTATCCGAACGTAGCATCCAACCACCTGCGGGAATCCTATCTTACCCGGTCTAAGCGGAGAGAAATCGACTCGGCTGGCATCTACGTCTCCAGGTAAAGTAACAAAGCCTTCCCGCAAACCGTACTTGGCCATCTGCCATGATTCTGAGCATTCACCTGGTCGGAGCAACATTCCGAGCAGAAGTGAGTCTGTATATCCCAGTTTGTTCAAAAGAGCTTCAGGGTGCTTTAGATCCGTTCGGCCGTACATTTGATTAAAGTAGTCTTCTTTATCTCTCAAACGCAATCCGCGAAACACACGTTGCAACAGAACCTTCTCGCTGAATTCTCGAAGTTCTCCCCGTTCTACCACTCCCACGATAATTGGTTTTGGTGTTCGCTTTTTTGCTTCCCGGATCAGACGGCGATATAGGAATGCCATCCATGACAACGGCTCAAACAGGCGTCGTTTAACCCATTCGTCCGAGCGCGCGGTCATTTGTGGATAAATGTCCAATTTCGCTTCCAACAAAAAATCCTCTTTGAGCTGTATTGCCATCACAGGGTCAGAAGCGTACTGGCGTAAAAAGAGATCAATATCATTCTCAGTAAAAGGTGTATGTCCTGCATAGGTTCGAACCAAATACATTAAAGGTCCGTGAAACATGAGGACCCGCAGCGTCGGAGTGCGCTCTAGTACTGAAAGACCGCCAAGCAGCTCTGCGGTGATACGAACAATATCTGGGAAATCTTTTCGCTCCTTGCTGCCTCCTTCCAAATCGCCGAAAATGACCGGGTAGTAACCGAATTGTTCTCGCTCTGATATGCGTCGCTCACCGGTTCGAACAAGATATGAACCCACGCGTAAGAGAATTGGGACTTGGTTAGATATCTGCACTTGACCAATGCCACCATCAATAAATGTAACGACTTCACCTTGGACATCATTCCAACTCGTATCTCCAACATTACTGACTTCAAGTATCTGGTCGTTACGTTTTCCTTCATCGCTTTCGCGCATCGCGCGACGTAATGCCGTAACAAACTTTGCAGTATTGTTAAAGTAGTTATTGCGCAGACTCTCAGCTACAATAAGAGAGTTTTCTGCAAGCTTCATCATCAGCTGCGGTTGCCGACGTAAATCTTCGCGTACGGCACTCTCAGTCGTCCAGCGATCCTTCTCCTCCAAAGGATTCTGTCTCATATCAAACCTCTACTTCGTGTCTGGGGTAAGAATCCATTCGCGCATCGCCGCCATCTTTTGCCCAATCCCACCTTCAGCAAACTTTGCATTTGGCATTACTTCGCCATAGCCATCCATCGCATCTAGATACACTTTTCCCATGTTGATGAAAATCTCCGAGTATGGTTTTTTTGCTACCTTGCTCAGCTCGCGCATCACTTGACCGTGCAATTCTTTCGCGCGTTGCTTATCCATTCGTTGGTCGTAATAGGGTATCGGTGTCTCCGCATCAATCAACCCATATTTCGCGGAAAGAATTTTGATGTCCACATTCTTTGGAAATTTTCCTTCACGCATCAACTTTTTGACGACAAGATAATTCACTCCGTCATACCGTTCAAGCGCGGGCATTAATCCTTTGTCCCGTTTTTTGCGATTAGAACAAGCAATGAGAAGCAATTTGCGTGGTTCTGTTGACATCATAGTAGCGGAGTGTTATAGTATTTTTAGAGAATGGTAGAAAGTAAGTCCGGGTTACGGTGGGACGGCGGTTCGCCGCTGCTCACCCGCAAGGGTAAACACCGTCCGGGGTTTCTACCATTTTTCTTTTTCATTCCAGCGCACCACGCGATACACGGCGATTTTGCTCCGAATCAATTCCTCGTAACGCGTGTCATCATGCTTGTGCGCAAAAGCCACTGCGCCCGCGACAAAATCTGCCAAGTTAATCCGCGAATCCTGCATACTGTCAATCGCAAGCACCTGAATTGTCTCATCAAATTCTGATTCAATCAGTTGGCTCCGCACACCCTCGTCCCCTGCACGGGCAAAATGGTTATCGAGAAAGACGCGCCGCAGGTGAGGAAACCGTTCCAGGCAGTAGGGTAATATCTGCTTCATGAGCAAGGCGTGATTGCCGGGCGTATCGGGAATCGTCAAGCCCTCTTTGTCCACAACCAAAACAAAAAGGGTGACTGCTTCTTGTTTCAAAGCGAGCAAGACCTGGCGGCGCGTCTTGTCACTCGTCTTGAAAAATTTTAGTTCTGCCAGTTGTCGTTCGCGTCCGCGCGCTCCCTTGTCCGGTAATCCGCGCCGTATTTTCGGAATCAATCTTTGCAGGTCGCGGTCTTGGGCATCTGCCACCAGAACGGCAACCACAACAACCGGCGCGCTCAGGTCAGGCAGCGAACCGCTCTCATCAACAAATGCAACAAATTCTACCTGCGTCATCCGGTGGTGCGTTCAGTCATTTTAAGAGGATTAAAATCGGTGCCGCGATCGTACACATCCAAATTCTCTGCGCGTTTCAACCGGTTCACAACAACATAGGTTAACGGCGTCGCCATCACTTCGTACGCTACCTTGAAAAGCCACTGCGTTACAATTGCGCTCGTTAACGCGTCAAAGGGAATCACACCTGCAAACGCAATGCTGATAAAAATCGCCGAGTCCAATCCCTGTCCGACAAGGGTTGACCCGATGGTTCGAAGCCAGAGCCAGCGTCCGTTCGTCGCCACTTTCATCTTGGCAAGCACCAGTGAATTCGCGAATTCGCCGATGAGGTACGCGATGAAGGATGCAAGCAGCAAGCGTGGCGCAAAACCCAGTATCGCCTCATAGGCGTCTTGTCCTTGCCAAAAGGACGCGGGTGGCAACAAACCGCCCAGCCAAACGGCGGCGACGGCGATGAGGTTGCAAAAAAATCCGAGCCAAATTACGCGCCGTGATGCGGCGTACCCGTACACTTCGGTCAGTACATCGCCGACAATATAACTGATGGGAAAAACAATGACAGCGGCGGGCAGAATCAAACCGAACACGTCAATCAATTTGACCGCGATGATATTGGCGACGATGAGGCAAGTGACAAACACAGCAGCAACAAATAGAAACCATTGTGAATAGCGCATGCTTGCTCCTTTGAGAATAAAGTGGATTGGATTCTAACAAAATCTGAAATCAATTTCAACCGCATTTCGAAATTCAGGTGTGCATCCGGATTTTGGATAACGGTCCAATTGTGCCGATTTCCAATCGGTTTGAACCGATTTCAACCTGTTGTAGCCACCAAATTCATTTGGTGTGCGCCGCGCCCAAAATCGTGACGCACACCCTAGAAATTCCGGCATTGTCCTATCCGATACGCGGAGGTGAGATGAACGCGACTGTTGCCGCAAACGGACGAATCGTGATTCCCGCTTGGGTGCGGCGCAAGTTGGGCATCAAAGCGGGAACCCGAATTCATATTCTTGTGGATGATACGAACCATCGTATTGTCCTGACTCCAATCACTCGCGAGTACATAAACCGCTTGCGAGGGAAATACAAAGGGCGGGGATTGCTACAAGCACTGGTGGCGGGCAAGAAGCGTGAGTGAAACTCTGGCAAGCAAAAAAAAACCGGTAGACATGCTACGCAGTTTTATCTTTCAAAAATCTCTCTATCGCCCGATTCACCTCTTCCGGTTTTTCCATGCTCGGCACATGCCCGATATTTTCTAAAATCAACACCTGCGCGTTCGGAATTTCGCGCGCGAGCGTTTGGCAGTTCTCGATGACAACAGGTTGGTCGCCGGTGCCATAGATGACGAGAGTTGGAACTAGAATTTCGCTCAAGCGTCCAATTGCAGGCGGTTCGAGGGGCGCGGGTTTGTAGCCGTCCGTGTCAATTTTCAGATTGTCCAATTCCATCGCGCGAATCTTTTCGCGGACGTGCGCGGGCACTTGGTCGGGCGTCCGATTCGGACCGTCCACCCACATTTTCAATTCCAAATCAATCACGCGTTCCAAATCGCCGGCGGCGAACGCGGCGTCTTGCTCTTCCCACTGTTTCGTCAATTCCGGTGGCGCGACAAAACCGCTGTAACCTGCCGCAATCAAAATCAATGCCGAGACGCGTTCCGGATGTTCGAGCGCGAAATCAACGGCGAGCGAACCCCCCATCGAACAGCCAAGCAAAAGCGCGCGTTCGATATTGAGTTCGTCGAGCAGCGCGCGCAAATCCGCGCGGCGATTGAATTCTTTTGTGTGCGTAATCGTTTTGCCAAAGCCGCGTTGGTCGAAACGAACGACGCGGTGGGTTTTGGAAAAGTGTTCAACTTGCGGGTCCCACATTGCGCTGTGCGCGATGCCCGCATGTATCATCACCAATGCGGGTCCTTGGCCTGTTTCCTCGTAATACAGTTCTCCGTTGTCAAAATTGAGCAGAGGCATTGTCTCAAAAAAAATCCCCTCTCCAGAAGAATTGTGATGCGAAATTCGTTTCGCAGAAATTCTTTCTGGAGAGGGGAAGGGGTGAGGTTATCTCCATGCAATTCGTTGTTCCAACCAACGCTGTCCGGGTTGGGCGGGCGAGTTGCCTGCAATCGTTCCCGCGATGTCACCTTCGAGGTCAAATAGTTTTGTTTCGTTTTCCCCGTCGGCGTCAATTTGCCAAATTGCCCACTTGCCTTCGCGCTGACTCACAAACGCGATTTTGCTGCCGTCCGGAGAAAAGACGGGCAAGCCGTCGTTCTCTAAACTGTCCGTCAAAATTTGGGGCGAGCCGCCATTTGCGTTCACAACGTACACATCCCAATTCCCTGCCGCGTTGCTCATAAAGACGATGCGCGAACCATCGGGCGACCAACTCGGCGCGGTGGAATTGATGGCAGTTAATTGTTTCTTGCCCGAGCCGTCGGCATTCACAATCGCAAGCCCGCAGGCATCATCGGGAAAACCGCAGTCGCGAAAAACGATTTGATTGTTTGGACCCCACGCGGGATATTGCGCTTGCTCAATCAACGGGGCAGGGTCTTGACGCGGTCGAGTGTTTGTGCTGCCGACGCGCACGGTGTAGGCGCGGCGATTGATGTCGCCGCCTTGTCCTGCGCGCGTCGCGTACACATATTTTGTTCCATCGGGCGACCATGAGGGCAATGTATCTTCCGCGCGCAGCGAAATGTATGTGTCGTCCGCGCCGTTCGTGTCAATCCGATGAATGCCGCGCTGGTCGCTGACCCACGAGTAAAACAACATGCGCGAACCGTTCGCGTTCACGGATGGATTTGATGCCAGTTCGACAATCAATTGACGGTCGCTGCCATCGGGATTCGCGGAAAAAATTCGATATTGTCCATCATAGACAGGAAAGTAAATGCGTCCGGGTCCCGAATTGGTTGGACCCGCGGGATTCGCAGCAGGCGTGTTGCGCGGCGGATTCGAGTTGTTGGTGATGGGCGCGACGGTCCCTTGCGGAATCGCGGTGGCAAGCGGAACAATGATGGCTTGCGTCGGCACCACTTCCGGTGCCGTACCTTTTGCAACGGCGCCGCAGTCTTCCAATCCCTTTGTCGCGGAGGCAAGCTTGCTGTTCAGCTCGAGCGCCTTTTGAAAATAGGGAATGGCTTGCGGACACTTTTGCTGCAATTGAAATGCCTGGCCCAATCCGACAAACGCGTCCGTTGATTTTTCGTCGAGCGTTAATGCTTTTTGAAATTGCAGAATCGCGGGACCGGGTTGATTCGACGCGAGATAGGCGCGTCCCAACGCAATGTACGAGGGAACGTACGGCGGATACAATTCAATCGCTTTTTGGAACGATGGAATTGCCATTTCGGGATCGTTCAGATGATTCGCAAACACGAGACCGAATTCATAGTGATACAGGAAAATGTCGGGCGCGAGTTCGATGACGCGATTCCATTCGCCAACGCCTTCGTCTTTGCGTCCTGACAGGGTGGCAATCCAACCCGCGACGCGATGCGTCTCGGGATTCAAGTCGTCGAGTTCGAGCGCCTTGTCCACCGTTTGCTGCGCTTCGTTGTTGCGTCCCGCGCGCAAGTATGCCTCTGCGAGAAATGCTTGTGCGGTTGCGTTTTCGCTGTCGAGTCCGATTGCTTTTTGTCCCGCGCTGATGGCACCGCTGGTTTCGCCTGCCCACGCGTACGCGCGCGTCAATTCCGCAAACGCGTTCGCAGAGGTTGGGTCGAGGCGCGTGGCTTTTTGCGCTTGGGTAATCGCCTCGCCGATGCGTCCGGTCAAGGCGAGGGCGCGCGCCCAATGCCAATACACATCCGCTTTGTTCGGAGCGTATTTCGCGGCGGTCTGATATTGCGCGATGGCGGGTTCGTACTGACTTTTCGCGGCGAGTTCATCGCCCACGCGCAAAAGGTTTTCAACATTCTGTCCGCCGGTGACAACCGATGTCGGCCGCGCACTCGTTGGCCGCGCGGGACTCGCGCCGAGGGAACGCGCGACGAACCCACTAATCGGTTTGTTCGGGACAAAATTATCAATGAGGAGAAAGAGAATCGCGACGAGCGCAAGTCCGATGACCATCGCGCCAAGCAAAATAAATTGCGGCGGATATTTTTGAATCCGCGCAGGCGCGTGGGGCACGAGCTGCGGCGGAATGTGAAGGTTTGGTGCGTGCAGATTTGGTTTTTGAATGTGCGGCATCTGCACATGCGGCAAATGCACCTTTGCCAAATCCTCGCGGATGGTTTCGCCGAGAGAGTGTTTCGGTTGTGGGGCTGCGGGTTGGGCAGAGGGTTGCGGCGTCGCCTTTCGCACAGGTTCGCCCGGCTGTGTGAATGCCTGCGGTTGTGCTTGCGTTGAGGGAATAGGCGTCGCACCCGCATCAACCGTCGTGCGCGTCAATGGGTCCGGTGCGACATAGCGCGGGGACGAAGGTTGTTGACCGGACTGCGCGGGAACGTACGTGTACGGGACCGAAATCGTTTGTGAACCGTTGCCGGGAGAATCAGGAGCCGCGGAAGATTGGGGTGGAGTATAACGCGGTGTCGTGGTCGTTGCGGGAATGCCCGGAATTACCGCACCCGCGTCAAGACCGGGAGCGCCCGGGTCGGGCGGGTCGCCGAGAAGCCAACGCGCGCCATCATAGTAATACCAACGCCCGCTTTGTGCGCCAATCATCCACCAGCGCCCATGCGGGTCTTGAAACCGTAGCTTTTCTAACTCGTGCTTGAAATCTTGTTCTGAAATTTGTCCGACGGCAAGTTTGCCCTTGAGTTCAAAAAAGCGCGCTTGCATTTGCGCCAGGGTCATGCACATTCCTCCAGTTCAACGCGTCTTGCATCCGCCGCGACAGCTTTAGAGAACCGTGCGCGGGGTGCCTGCGGAGAATAGTTGGCGATTGGTCTGCGCGGCACAACCCGCGTGGAAACAGATCGGGTCTTGCTACGCGAACGCGTTGTTTGCAATCCGTCCTGCGTCTGACGGACGAATTGGCACAAAATTATACTATGGAAACTCAATGGGGCAAATGAAACGTGCGACACGAAACGCAAAGTGAGATGCGGCACAAAACGGCGCGGCGAGAAACGTCTCGCGTCCGACGCCCCAAGGGAGCGGCAATAGTCCAACACGCAAATTGCAGAAGCGAGTTATAATAGCTTTCGAGGTGCGAAATGGCTTTTGATACTCCCCTAAACAGCAATGACCAATCGTTTGAACGCGTGTTGCGCGCGGGGCTGCCCGTTCTCGCGCTTTTCAGCGCGGGCGCGCCGGACGCGGCTCTCGACGATGTGTTGAAACAAATCGCGAAAAGCGAAGCGGGCAAATTGATTGTGGCAAAAATTCGCGCAGATGAAAATCCGCAACTTGTCCAACGCTTTTCCCTCCGCGGACCAACACTGCTGACATTTAAAAATGAAAATGAATTCAGCCGCACGGAACTGCCGAACGCGACGGATGTGCGCGCCCACGCGGAATATCTGTTGGGACGCGCGCCCAAACCCGAAACTGCGCCGCCGAAACGCGCAGAACAAAGCGAAGCCGCGTCGAATGTTCCTTTGCACGTCACCGATGCAACCTTCGGGCGCGAGGTGTTGAATGCGCCGCTGCCCGTCATGGTGGATTTTTGGGCGGACTGGTGCGGTCCCTGTCACCGCATTGCACCGTCGTTAGAAAAACTCGCGCGTGAATATGTGGGACGCGTTCGCATTGCAAAATTGGACGTAGACAAAAATCCGCGCACTGCGGGACAATATCAGGTGCAAAGCATTCCCACTTTGCTTTTGGTGAAAAACGGAAAAATCGTTGACCGCCTCGTGGGCGCGCTGCCGGAACCGCAGCTGCGAATGCAGGTGGAACGGTTGCTCAAGGCATGACGAAAGACGAAGGACGGAGGACGAACGCCGATTGCTTCGTCTTTCGTCCTTTGTCTTTCGTCTGGCACATCAATGTCGACCTCTCGCATCATCCGCGCGCCGCGCGGCACACAAATTTCCTGCAAAGGTTGGCTGCAAGAAGCCGCGCTGCGAATGCTGATGAACAATCTGGACCCCGATGTCGCGGAACGTCCGCAGGATTTGATTGTGTACGGCGGGCGCGGACGCGCCGCGCGCAATTGGGAATCGTTCGACACAATTGTGAAATCGCTGCGCGAATTGGAAAATGATGAAACCCTTTTGATTCAATCGGGGAAACCGGTCGGCGTTTTCAAATCCCATCTCGACGCGCCCCGCGTGCTGATCGCGAATTCCAACATTGTGCCGCATTGGGCGACGCAAGAAAATTTTGACAAATGGGAACGCGAGGGACTCATCATGTACGGGCAGATGACGGCGGGCAGTTGGATTTACATTGGCACGCAAGGAATTTTACAAGGGACGTACGAGACGTTCGCCGCGCTCGCGCGCAAACATTTTGGTACTCCCTCACTCAAGGGGAAATTTGTTTTGACTGCCGGACTCGGCGGTATGGGCGGCGCGCAGCCATTGGCGATTACGATGAATGAAGGCGTCGGCTTGATTGTCGAAGTGGACCCCGCGCGCGCAGAAAAGCGTTTGCAGACGCGTTACGTGGATGTTGTGACGGATAATTTGGAAGAGGCGATGACGTGGGTTGAAGAAAACGTCAAACGTGAAACCCCCATTTCGATTGGGTTGATTGGAAACGCGGCGGATGTTTTTCCCGAACTCGTCGCGCGCGGGGTTGTGCCGGATGTTGTCACCGACCAAACGCCCGCGCATGACCCGTTGTCGTACGTTCCCGAGATGCCGTTGGAGCAAGCGGAGCAGTTGCGCGCGGCGGACGCGAACGCATATCAAGAACTGGCGATGGAAGCGATGGCAAGACATGTGCGCGCGATGTTGGAATTCCAAAAACGCGGCGCGATTGTTTTTGATTACGGCAACAATCTGCGCCAGCGCGCGTTGGACGCGGGCGTGACGAACGCGTTCGACTATCCGGGCTTTGTCCCCGCGTACATTCGCCCGTTGTTCTGCGAGGGCAAAGGTCCGTTTCGTTGGGTTGCGCTATCGGGCAATCCAGGAGACATTTACAAAACGGATGAAGCGCTTCTCGAACTCTTTCCCGAAAATTATCAACTCGCGCGTTGGATTCGCATGGCGCAAGAACGCGTCGCGTTTCAAGGATTGCCCGCGCGGATTTGTTGGCTCGGCTACGGTGAACGCGCGCGCGCGGGTTTGAAATTCAACGAACTCGTCGCACAGGGCAATGTCTCTGCTCCTATCGTCATCGGGCGCGACCATCTGGACGCGGGCAGTGTCGCATCGCCGCGCCGCGAAACGGAAGCGATGCGCGACGGCAGCGACGCGATTTCGGATTGGGTATTTTTGAATGCGCTGATTAACGCGGTGAACGGCGCAACGTGGGTTTCGATTCATCACGGCGGCGGCGTGGGCATCGGTTATTCGCAGCACGCGGGGCAAGTGATTGTCGCGGACGGCACACCCGAAGCCGCGCGCCGAATTGAACGCGTGCTGACCAGCGACCCCGGCATGGGCGTCATTCGTCACGCGGATGCGGGATATGAGGAGGCGAGAGAGTTTGCGAGGGAAAAGGGCGTGAGAGTGCCGATGGGGACCTAACCCCCCAGCCCCCTTCCCTACAAGGGAAGGGGGAGTGATACTCCCCGCTCCATATAGTATTACTTGGAGACTTTGCATTACTTGGAGACTTCGGCTGATATACTCCACGATGATATCAAATTGCGGAGGTCATCGTGGGATCAAAAAACAAAC
>CALMZO010000253.1 GCA_937870825.1 uncultured Chloroflexota bacterium
TGGGCATCTGGTTGCTCCTGTTCGGGAATACCCTATGCTATACCACTAAAGACCCTTTTATGCCAAGATGTACTAGGTTTCTCTCCAAGAGAGATTCAGATTCATTGAACTTACAAACTGAATGGCGCGATTATAACTGATGTTTGCTGGAATGAAGGACGAAAATTGCGTGTTGGCAAACGGTAAAAAAAGCCCCCTCGTTTTGAGGGGGCGAGATGGATTTATTTCACGTGCTCAGGAACGACCCTTCATCAACGGGTCAAGCGCATCCCGCAAGCCGTCGCCGACGAACGTAAAAGCCAACATAACCAGCGTAACGCAGATGAGCGGCGCAACCAGAATCGCGGGCTGATTGTTCATAGCAATCCGTCCGTCCAGCAGCAGTGCCCCCCAACTCGTAGGAAATGCTGCGTCGGGGTCTGTGGTGGGACGAATCCCGATGCCGAGATAGCCGAGAATGGCTTCGGCGAGAATGGCAGACGGCACGATAAACGCGGCAGACACAATAATTGGCGCGAGCGAATTGGGCAGAATGTGTTTCATCATGATGCGCCCATCCGTCGAGCCGATGCTTTTTGCCGCTTCCACATAATCACGTTCTTTGACCGCAAGCACTTGACCGCGCATGAGCCGCGCGACGGTAACCCATGATACAAGCGCAAGGGAAACGAACAACAGCACAAACCCGTTGAACAAACCGCCAATCCACGTGTCGCGCAGCGCTGTAATCATGATGATAAAGAAGAGAATGTCGGGGAACGCGTACACGATATCCGTGAGTCGCATCAGCAGGTTGTCCACCTGTCCGCCAAAGAATCCGGCGGTCATGCCGACAGCCATCCCAATCAGCAAAATCACGGTGAGCGGAATAAAACCAACTGCCATCGAGGTGCGGGCGCCGTAAATGACGCGGCTCAGGACATCCCGTCCAATCGAATCGGTGCCCAACGGGAACGACGGGTCAAAGGCATATTTGGGGTCAGGACTGGTCGACCAAAACGCGTGCAAGTAGGTTTTGCCCGCGTATCGTTCTTGGGGCGGATGCGGCGCAAGCAGCGGCGCGAAAATCGCAATCAGCAAGAAAATGGCGATAATGATCATTCCACCCACAGACGCGCGATTTTTGATGAGTCGCGCCCACGCGTCTTGATACAAGCTGCGGGATTTTTTTGTCAAAAAGGCTTGTTGGACCGACGCAGTCGGTTTGTTGATGGCTGGCGCTTGAGAGCTCATGATTATTTCCCCTTTCCACCCACTTTGATGCGTGGGTCCAAAAAGCCGTACACAACGTCCACCCCCAAATTCGCAAACGCGACCAAGAAGGCATAGAGCAGCGTCAGGGAGAGAATGACGCCATAGTCACGGCGATTGATGGATTCGACAAAGAGGCGTCCAATGCCTTCGACACTGAATTGCTGCTCGATGATGAATGACCCCGTAACCAGACCTGCGAGTGCCGGTCCGATAAAGGTGACGACGGGAATCATGGCATTGCGAAGGATGTGGCGGAAAATCACGAGGCGCTCGTGCAGCCCTTTGGCGCGCGCGGTGCGAATATAATCTTGACGCATCACCTCAATCACACTGGTCCGTGTGAGACGCGCGACGAACGCGGAAGTTGGAATCGCCAGACAGGCGGCCGGAAGCAGCCATGCTGTCCAATTATCCCAATAGTCAAAGTTCAACACGTCCACGACTTTCAGGACGCGCGAAAAGAGGATAATCAGATAGATTCCAAGTATGAAACTCGGAATCCCGAACCCGATGGTTGCGACGAGCAAGCTGACATTGTCTACGACGGTATTTTGCTTTAGCCCGGCAATGAGTCCGAGAGGAAAACCGACCAAAAGCGCCAGGCTCATGGCAATGATACCAAGCATAAAGGTTGTGGTGACGCGATTTTGATATGCCGGTCGCCCTGGGCTTGGTTCCAAAAGCACGTCCTCGACCTGACGTCCGCGAAAGCGGTACGACGGACCTAATTTGCCGCGTGTCAGGTTAGTGAGAAAATTAAAGTACTGCCCATCGAAAAACGCCTGCGTCACTTGAAGGGGGTTCCCACCTGCGGTTGCGACTTCTTGGGCTTTTTCGGGATTGAAATAAAGGGGTTTATCCAAGCCATATTGTTTGTTGAGGGCGGCTTGAATACGAGGGTCATTTTGACGGCTGTCGGGATTGGTATCCCAAGGACCGCCCGGCGTTGAACGCATAATGATGAATGTAATCAACGTTACAAAGAACAGCGTTGGAATCATCCACAAGATGCGGCGCACGAGATACTGGCTCATGGTCTCTCCTCACTGCGCGAGTTTGGAGCGAACTCGACAAATACTTGCATTTTCTTGGAAGGGCATTGGTTGACGGCGTGCCAAGTGCCGATTCTTGCAAATCACGTACGATGATTTGAAAATACAGTTGTCGGCTGCCCTTGACAGGGCAGCCGACTTTTTCGTGCTACGCAAACATTCCGAGATTATTCTTTCGGATAGTTCGCAGGAACTTTGGCAAAGTCCACGTCATAGGTGAGGATTGGACCATAGTTGCCTGTCCAGATACCGTCACCCGAGCTTGGATATTGCGCGGGACCGATGAGGTGCGGGGCGACCAAGAACAAGTTTTCGTTGTAGTTGGTGAATGCGCCCGGAACATCGCCCATCAAAATATCTTCGGCGGCGGAGTATTCTTTGATGGCTTCTTCAAAGTTGAGTGTCGTATCCGCTTTCTTGAGTGCTTCATCGAGTGTGGGATTGCAGTAGCCATAGCGTTGGCTAAAGCTGCCGCAGACCCAGTACACCGAGAGCCAGTTTTGCGGATGCGGATAGTCCTGAATCCAGCCTTGGCGCGCGATTTGCGGATTGGTCTTGACGTCTTTGGTAAGGGCGGTGTAGACCGTTGCATCCACGGGGTCGAGCGTCACGGGGCAGCCGAGGACTTTGACAATGTTGCCGGCGATGAATTGGAAGCGCGCATGGTTCAACGGCGAGGCGGGATATGTGAGCTTCAATTCGCCGAGTTTGGCGCAGTCCACTTTTGGTTTTTCCGCGGTGCTGTCGGCATGGGCATAGCCATTGTCAACGAGTGTCTTGACGGCGGCGGCAAAGTCTGTCGCGGGGACGCCAACCTTGTCGGGTTGTGCGCCGGGAACGCCCGGGGGCACCCAACGCGTGTACGGTTTGACCGTGTCATGGTTCACATCTTTTGCCCAACCTTCGCGGTCGAACGCGGCGGAAAAGGCAGCGCGAACATTCTTGTCGTCAAACGGCTTGCGGGTGTTATTGAAAGCAAGCGCGGTGGTCCAAGCTGCGGGATAGCGGACGAAACCGGCTTTGAGCGAATCGGTGCTTTCAATTTCTTGGAGCCATTCGGGAGCCACACCAATAATGTCCAATTCGCCGTTCTTGTACGCTTCGAACAAAACTTGACCGTCGGAATTGTAGGTTACTTCGATGCGGTCGAGTTTCGGGCGACCACCCCAGTAGTTTTCATTGGCTTCGGCAACAATCTTTTTGCCTTCGTCAATTTGGGTGATTTTGAACGGACCGTTGCCAACATGACCTTCGGGTTTCGTCCACCATGTATCGGGGTCGGCATCCACGGCGCGTTTGTCGGTCGGGAAGGTCACCCACGTGCTGGCGATATATTGCCAGAAACCGAGCGGGTTGTTGAATTCGACTTCGAGCGTTTGGGCGTCGAGACATTTCACGCCATAGTTTGCATAGAGCTCGTCCACTTTTGCCTTGTCGAGTTTGTCGGGTTCGGTCTCGTTGGCATAGTCGTCCAGCTCTTTTGCGCCCTTGATGTCATACACGATACCGGTGTATTGTTTGCCGGGCGTAAACGGGTCCACTTCGCGGCGAAGAGCATATTCAAAATCGGCACACGCCATCGGCGTGCCGTCTGAGCGTTTGAGCCCGTCGCGAATGTGGAAGGTCATTTTCTTACCATCTGCGGACGATTCCCATTTGTCGGCGGCACCGGGAACGATATTGCCTTTGTCATCTTGGCGCGTCAAACCTTCGTACGCGAATTGCAAAACGTTGATTTCGCCTGCGTACGACGATTTTTGCGGGTCAATGACGTCAGGATAGGTACCGTTGCCGATGCGGATCACGCGCGGTCCGGCTGCTGCGGGTGGTGCCTGGGTGGGTGCGGTGGTCGGCTGCGGTGCGGTGGTCGGCTGCGGTGCTGCCGTCGGTTGGGCGGGTGCCGCGGTCGGCTGTGCCGGTGCGGTAGTCGGTTGTGCGGGGGCGGCGGTTGGTTGTGCGGGTGCCGCCGTGGGCGCCGGAGTTGCCGGCGTGCCACACGCTGCGAGGATCAACGCCAATGCGGTGGCGAGGATCGCAAACAACGCTAATTTCTTCATTTCCTTCTCCTCCTGCAAATATACGGGTGTTGCGGCTCACTTTGCTCGCGCAAAATGCGCCGTTGCGACAAAACGTCGCGCAGTTTTAATAGTTACGCCGTCAACGCGTTACCTGCTGCTTTCACCTCCTTTGAAATTCGAGGGGATTGGATTTCTGCGTGATGCGATATAGTTTCGTTCGCCAAACAATGGCTTGGGGCAAAACCATTCATCGCCAATATCATGGGGAGCGACATCATTGTCGAATTTCGCAGAAACAATAAATCTCAACTTGCCAAAATGGGAACAGCGGGATGCTCTCATTCTGTTATAGCGGCGTCTGTTTCCGCTTCAAAATCATCGTATAAAACCGATTCAACAAGTTGGACGAGGACGTCTGCGCGCGCGAATATACCATACTTGCTAATGTGCGTCAAGAAAAAACCGCGCTTGCTGTCCTACGCTCAACCCGCCGGGCAATTCTTAGACCACGTGACACTCGACAAAGTGTCCGTTGCCCACATCGCGCCATTCGGGCGCAACTTCTTTGCAAATGGGAATGGCTAACGGACAGCGCGTATGGAAACGGCAGCCCTTGGGCGGATTCACGGGGCTTGGCACATCGCCTACGAGAATGATGCGTTCGCGTTTTTCTTCAATTACCGGGTCGGGAATTGGCACGGCGGACAACAACGCACGCGTGTACGGATGCAGTGGATTCGCGTACAGCGTGCGGCTGTCCGTAAGTTCAACCACCTTCCCCAGGTACATGACGGCGACGCGGTCAGAGATGTGACGCACCACGGAGAGGTCGTGGGCGATAAACAAATAGGTCAGACCGAAGCGATTCTGCAATTCTTCGAGCAGATTGATAATCTGCGCCTGAATCGAAACGTCGAGCGCGGAAATCGGTTCGTCGCATACGATAAAATCGGGATTGACCGCGAGGGCACGCGCGATGCCGATGCGTTGACGCTGCCCGCCGGAAAATTCGTGGGGATAACGATTCACAAAGTACGGATTCAAGCCGACAATAGACAACAGTTCTTGTACGCGTTCTTTTTTCTCTTTGCCTCTTGCGATGTTGTGAACTTCGAGCGGTTCGGCAATGATGTCGCCAACGGTCATGCGCGGGTTCAAAGAGGCGTACGGGTCTTGAAAAATCATTTGCATATTCGAACGCATCTTGCGCAAGTCTTCGCCTTTGAGCGCGGCAAGGTCTTTGCCTTGAAAAAATACTTGCCCTTCCGTGGGGCGATAGAGCTGCAAAATGGTGCGTCCCGTCGTTGACTTGCCGCAACCGGATTCACCGACAAGTCCCAACGTTTCGCCTTGCTTGACATCAAACGAAATTCCATCTACCGCTTTGACATCTGCGACTTTGCGTTGAATGAGAATACCTTGTGTGATGGGAAAATATTTTTTGAGTCCGCGCACGGAAAGAATGGTTTGATTGTTGTCGCGCAAGGCATTGGCTTCGGCACTGCCTTTGAGGGGCGCGTTTTTGGTCTGCATTTCCATAGTCATGGGGGGGCTGCTCCTTGTTTTCGTTTATGCTGCGGCGGGCTGCATCAATTTGCGCCCAAGAATCGCGTCACGCTGTTCACGCACGGCTTCGTAATGCCAACACGCAGACCAATGTTTTACGCCAACCGACATGAGGGGTGGATTTTCTTGGAGACACTTTTCGGTGCGGAAACGGCAACGGTCATAAAAAGGACAACCGGTGGGAAGATTCACCAAGTCGGGCGGCAGACCTTCAATCGGCGTTAGTTTTTCGCGTTTGCCTTCGTCCAGTCGGGGAATCGAGCCGAGCAGACCGACGGTGTACGGATGAAGCGGATTCGCAAAAATTTCTTTGGTCGGCGCAGTCTCGACAATGTAACCGGAATACATGACATTGATGCGGTCGGCGAGTCCGGCGATGACGCCGAGGTCATGTGTAATCCAAATAATCGCCATGCCGAGTTCGCGCTTGAGCCGTTTTACAATGTCGGTGATTTGCGCTTGAATCGTCACGTCGAGCGCGGTTGTCGGCTCATCGGCGATGAGCAGCTGCGGGGAACACGAAAGCCCCATCGCAATCATTACGCGCTGGCGCATTCCCCCGGAGAACTGATGCGGGTAATCGTCGAGCCGCCGTTCCGCTTCGGGAATGTTCACCATCTTTAACAATTCCACCGCGCGTTTGCGCGCCTTGTCTTTGGTCATGCCCAAATGCAGTTCCAACGCTTCGGTAATTTGCGTGCCGATGGTGAGAACGGGATTGAGCGAGGTCATGGGGTCTTGAAACACCATCGCCAATTTGTTGCCGCGAATCTGCCGCATCTCTTCGCCGGACAACTTGAGCAAGTCTTGCCCTTGAAACAACACTTCGCCGCTGGGAATGCGTCCCGGCGGCATGGGAATCAAACGCATCACAGTCAGCATCGAAACGGATTTTCCGGAACCCGATTCGCCCACGAGCCCGAGCGTTTCCCCTTCTTCCACTGCAAAAGAGACGCCGTTCACCGCGTGGACGACGCCGTCCTGTGTTACAAATTCCGTGCGTAGATTGCGAACATCGAGCAATGTATTGCCCATGATGCCTCCGAAGATGGCTTATCGCGTACTGCGTATGGCACGTTGCGCGAGAAACAATCCCTCACAATTTGCGATACGCGCTCTGCGATGCGCGATCATTTCGATTTGGGATGGATTTCAAATTCAGATTTGGAACGATAAAGTGGATGTCGAATTCCATAAAAAAATTTGCTTGACCCAAGACGAGCCGAACCTCATTGCTCGCCGCCCATGCAAAAACAAGTCGGACTGGCGATAATTTTCCAATTCGTATCCTTGCAACAAATGGCATTGCCGGGATGTCTACATACATACTTCCTAAAGATAGTTCTGCCTCTGCATCACTTCAAACGCCGCCAAGGTCAAGGCCGAGTTGATGAGGAAGAACATTCATCATCGCCCCACTATCTACCAAACCAAGTGTCGAAATCTTTTTCTTGCCGTTCTCAAGCACACACGGCAACAGTGGCATGAGCCGGAGTTCCAACGGAACCCCATCAAGATAGGAATATCTAAAACGCATTTGCGATGCTGTCAAGGAGTAACAAGGACAAGATAAAACACCGAAGCGAATCTCGCCTTATGTGCGCTGACTTGATGCCCGAGCGCTATGCCGAGATTTGCTGTTTGCTACTCTTTTTTTCTTTTGCGGGGATTTCCTTGCAGACGCGCGTTTGGACATTGAGCTATTGAGTAATCGCGCAAAAGATGTCAGGTTTCCGGACACCTCAATTGGTAAATACAATTCAACAATAGTACGTTTCGGCAAGTGAGCAAGCAGTGGGTCGCGCAAGGATTCCTTTACCAAAATTTGTGCCAGCACAAGCTTGTCATGCACCGACAATTCTTGTACTACGGGCAAGACCTCATCCAACGATTTCACCGTTTGCGTCTCTATCATTTTCGTTCCTTCGTTTCCATCATCCGCCCAAGCAACAGCTCTACTGCAATTCCGGATTCAACGCCTCATTCAAACCGTCGCCGACGAAATTGAACGCAAAGACGACCGCAGCCATAATTACAAAGGGAAGAAAAACCATCCAAAGCATTTCCGGCCATCGTCGCCAGTAAAAGCCCGCGTTTTCGGCAAGGATAGTGCCCCAGCTTGGAGTCGGCGGCTGCAAACCAATCCCCAAATACGCGAGAATCCCTTCGGACAAGGCAATTCCGCCCAGTCCCATCGAAATGGAAACCAGAATGGGTGAGAGTGAGTTTGGTAAAAGATAGCGGGTAATGATGCGCCAATTCGGAACGCCGACGGCTTGTGCGCCAATGACAAATTCTTTTTCGCGCAGCGCCAGAATTTGTCCACGCACCAAACGCGCAAGCCCTGCCCATCCCAGCACGCTCAATGCAATCATTACGACAAGGTAATTTGCGTATCCGGAATTTACAAAATCGGTGAGCCACTGCATATTATTCTCAAGTGCCAAAGTACGCAAGCCCGCTACGATGCGCGGCTTGATGGTTGCCGCAATAAAGAAAATAAACAGCAGGTCGGGAAAGGCAAACAGAAAATCAATCAGGCGCGAGATGAGTGTATCCACCCATCCGCCAAAATATCCTGCCAGCGCGCCCATGACCAAACCCAACGTGAGCGAAATACTTGCAACCACGACGATGACAAAGACAACGGAACGCGCTCCAAAAATCATTCGCGACAACATATCCCGCCCAATGCGGTCTGTTCCCAAAAGGTGCTGTGCGCTGGGTGGCTTTTCCACATTGCCAAGATTGGATTTTGAGTAACCGTACGGCGCAAGCTGTTCCGCAAAAATTGCGGTGAACAACAACAACGCAATGACAATCACTCCGAACAGCGCGGACTTGCTGCGCGCAAACCGCCGCCATGTTTCGTACCATGCCGGACGCGGTTTCATCTCCGCTCGCGTTTTTGCCAAAGGCAAAGCTACAGTTGTCGTCGCCAATAGGAGGGATGCGGACGGAGGGATGAGACCGTACTGTGCCGTGACTCATCCCTCCGTCCACATTACTTGTATCTGATGCGGGGGTCCACAAACGCGTACAGGATATCAATCATCAAGTTTATCAACACATACACCGTTGCGGCAAGGAGCGTAAACGCCATAATAATGTAATATTCCCGACTGCCAAATGCATCGAACGCCAGCTGACCAATTCCCGGAATATCGTAAAACGATTCGACAATGAATGAACCTGCAAACAATCCGGCAATGGTAAAACCGATAATCGTTACGAGTGGAATCAACGCGTTACGCAGCGCATGTCGCAACAACACCATCCATTCTTTCAGTCCTTTGGCGCGCGCGGTGCGAATAAAATCCGATGTCATCACATCAATCATTGCCGCGCGGGTCTGCCGCGTATACACGGCAAGCAATCCCAAACCCAGGATAAAAGCCGGCAGCACAATTTCAGGCGCAAATATCCCTTTCCAACCGCCCACCGGAAAAAAGGGCCCGATACTGACTCCGGCGATTTCATGTTTACGCGCGAGCGCAAATGTCAACACGGGTTGAAAGGCAATGATGGGCAATGACACGCCGAGAATGACAATGCCGCGCACAAAAACATCCCAAAACGTTTTGCGCTTGAGCGCGGCAAAAATGCCAAGCCCGACCCCCAGCGGCACACTCCACAGAATCGCCACCAAATTCAACTGCAACGTAATCGGAAAGCGTTTGGCAAGCAAATCACTGACGCGCTGTCCGGGAAACTTGACAATCGAATAGCCAAAATCCCCTCGCAACGCGTTCGCCACATAGTTCAGATATTGTACATGAAACGGTTGGTCCAACCCGTACTCTTTCCGAATCTGTTCGACGATATCAGGGCGCGCGCGAAAGCCCATCAATACTTGTACAGGGTCGCCGGGTCCATAAACACCCAGCGCAAACGTGACGAGTGAAATGAGGATTAATAGGATCGGCAGCCAGAGGAGGCGGCGTACCAGATATGCAGTCATTCTAAAAGAATTGCGTGAGATGCGTCAGATTGAATCTCACACACGGATGCAGCCACGCAAGAGACACGCGGACGTAACTATCAAGAGTTTCGTCCGCGTGTGACTGCGCGATTGCATTTACTTTTCCAACGTGATGTACTTGAGCCGTTCAATCACAAGCGGCGGATAGAACGCGTTTTTCACGTACGGCTTGGTGAGCCAATACTCGCGTCCAAAGTTGATGGGCAGAACCGGTACATCCTTTAGAATCAATTCTTCCGCCTGTTGATACAACTTGATGCGATTCTCCAAGTTCGATTCCAGCCCTGCTTCTTTGTTCAAGCGGTCCACTTCGGGATTGTTGTAGCCGCTCCAATTCTGCGGATTCGGCAACCCGTTGATTTGACTTGAGAACAGCACCTCCAAAAAGTTTTGCGGGTCCACATAGTCCGCGCTCCAACCGATGTCAAACATTTGGAACTCGGTGTCGGTGCCGTTGATTTGCGACAAGTAGGTCGCCCAATCGATTTGCTCGATGGAAATGTTCGCGCCCAAATTTTCTTTGAGCATCTCTGCAATGGCTTGCGTATCCGAACCCGCCGCGCCGCCGCCGCCGACGGTGTTCCACACAATGTCTGGCAAGCCGCTTGCGTATTTCGATTCCGCCAACAATTTTTTCGCGCCTTCGGGGTCGTACGGAATCGCTTGAAGATTTGGATTAAAGCCGGGAAACGCTTCGGGAAGAACACCGGTCGCCGGAGCCACCATATCTTTGAATACCACTTCCACGAGCTTTTTGCGGTCAATGGACATGGCAAACGCCATACGAACTTTCGGGTCGTCGAACGGCGGTTTGCGATTGTTAAAGACGAGATAAAAGGTGCTGAGCTGCGGATACACGCCAAGTTCTTTGTTCAAAGGATTTGACGTATCACTCACACGCTCGATATCGGCAAGCGTCACCGGGGTCGCGTCGAGGTCTCCATTTTCGTAACGCGTCATTGCCGAACCGCCCGTGAGAAATTCTACGCGGTCGAGACTCGGTTTGACATCGCCATAATAATCGGCGTTCTTTTCTAAAATAATTTGCTGCCCCTGTACCCACTCTGCCAACTTGAAGGGACCGGTGCCGTTCGGTTTCAAATACCACGGCTGCTCGCCGGACTCGACGTTGAACTTGTCCACCACGTACGAAGTGGGATGAGTGAGCTTGGCGAGAAAGTACGTGACGGGTTCCGTGATGTCAATCTGCAGGGTGTAATTGTCAATGACTTTGACACCGCTGATTTCATTTTGCTTGCCGGTGTACTTGTCCGCAAAACCAACAATGTCGCCCAAGTAAAGTGGCGAAACGGTGGAGCGCGTCTTGGGGTCTGCCGCGCGTTCCAGCGAATACTTGACATCTTGCGCGGTGACGGGACGCCCATCGTGGAACTTGGCATCTTTCCGCAGCGTGAACGTGTACGTTTTGCCGCCATTGGTCACGTCCCACTTTTCGGCAAGGTCAGGCACAACTTTGAGGTCTTTGTTAAAACCGACGAGACCGCTATAGATTTCGACAATGTATCCTGCCGAAGTGGTATCGCTTGTCGTCGCGGGGTCAAGCGTTGGTGGGTCGCCGGTGAACGGCAAACGCAGCGCGTTGCCCGATGGCGCGCTGTTGTTATTTTGATTTTGCGACTGATTTTGATTCTGGTTTTGATTCTGCCCTTGATTCTGCACGGCAGTCGGTTGGGTGGAAGGATTGTTTTGCAAAGCCGTCGGCGCGCCAAACAATCCGCCGCAGCGGTCCGGCGCGGTTGGGCAATACACCACAGCGCCAATTCCCACACACACCAACCCGACCAGTGCAACGAGCAGCACCACGACGACAGCGACGAGGCCACGATTTTCAGACATATCCAACTTGCTCCTCTGGCTTGCGACGACTCGACGTTAATTGGCGAACGTCAAAAATTTTCACTTGTTCGCACCGCAAAAAAAAGTTGGCGAATCCTATCATAACGAATAGGGCGTGTCAAGAAGCCGCGCGCACCTGTAGTTTGATTCACAAATTTCGCGCAATCAATTTAGGTGCGGATTAAAAAGGGGTTAGTTATTCGTCATTCGTTGTTAGTGGTTAGTCGTTAGTTGTAGTCGTTGGTTTTCCGTGAATGGTGCGCGAGTCAAGCAGCGAATGACTCATGGCTAACGACTATTGACTAGCGACTATTCTCTATTACGTGCCACACCGCCGATTGGATGTCTGTTTTTTGCGGGTCATATTTCCATACCAATTCAAACCGCAGTCCGTCTACAACGCCCGACCTTTGCGCCTGATACAATTCACGCGGGACAAAATTCGACGCCGCGTCGTACGAAACGGGCTGCGTCACAATCCAACGCACGTTTTTCGTTTTCAATGCCGTCCGCGCGTCGCCGAGTTTTTCGAGCGCAACCGACGAAACAAATTGCCGCACATCTTTTCCGCTGCGATAAATTGCCACCGGCGCGTCCGTCAAAACAATCTCGCCCGGCTGCGCGTTCGCGTACAAAAATTTTCCCGCCTGCCATTCTGAGTCAATCCCCCACCGCCGAATTTCCAATTCAGGAATCTCATTCTGAAACCGCAAAAACGTTGTAGCAATCAAAACGAATGCGACAAAAAAACGGGCGAATTGCGAATTGCGAATTTTCAAAAGAGTTGTCCAATCACCCAATTCCCTAATCACCCAATCTCCCACGACCACCACCCATCCACTCACCAACACCGCGACCAACGGCAAATCAATCGCCAAATACCGTTCCGTCAAAATTGGCACAATCCCGCGCGCATAGCCCACAATCAAAAACAACGAATGCCCCGCCAGCAGCGCCGTCACCAGCCAGATATTTTTTCGCCTCGTCAAATTGTCATTTCGAACCCTTTTACTGTCATTTCGAGCGGAGCGAGAAATCGCAACGCGCGGAATCCACAGCGCACTCATCACCCCCCCCCACAGCGCGGGCAGCGCCAACGGCGACAGCCGATTCAAGTACTCTGCAAACGCGAACGCAGCATTCGGCGTCTGTTCATTCAACAAAACCCAATCGTGCAAATTATTCCGCGCATATTGTTGAAACCAATGCAAAACATTTCCCGTTTTATAAAACGACCACGTCGACCAGCCGCCCAACGCAATCACAACACCGCACACAATCACGAACGCTTCCGCATACCGTTTCTGAATCCCCAACCAAACGACAAGGATGGCAAGATAGAGCGACAAGTCCGCGCGCGTCAAAGGCATTGCTGTCGAAAGTAAAAACAGGGCAGCGAATGACGAATGACGGATGACGAATGACGGTTCACGTATCACCACCAACACGACTCCCAACACCAACACTCCCGAAAACACCTCCGTCACATTCATTCCACTAAACGCGATGTGCCACGTCATCGTCGCCAACACCGCGCCCGCCGCGAATGCCGCGACGCGATTTGCATACAGACGCCACGCGAGGTACGCGCTTAGCGCGCACGCGAGCGCGCCGAACACGGTATTCATCCAATGCAACACGCGAATGTCACTCGAACCCGAAAGCAACATCGGGAGCATCGAAACATAATGATACAGCGGCGACCACACCACTTCCAAGCCCTTGTAATCCGCATACACGCCACCGTGTAACATGGTCAGACGCGTAATCAACCAATGATGGTACGAGTCGCCCCGTATTGGTTTGATAACACGGCGGATGTCTGTATCCACTCATTCTCTGATTGGTCTTTCTAGGAGGCGACATGGTAAAACGATTGCTGGAGCTTGGTTTGTTGTGTGGCGCGCTCATTTTGGTATTCACCCGCGCCCACACCGTCTACGCGGCAACCATAACCGTAGATTCAACCGACCAAGAAGTGCCGTTTGTAGTCAACGGAAATTGTACGTTAGGAGAAGCGATTGTTGCCGCAGACGCGAACATCGCGATTGATGGCTGTGCCGGAGGCAGCGGAGTTGCCGATACGATCATCGTTCCGTCCGGAACGTATATTGTCAACGCGAGTGGCACTACGAATGACCCCTTTTATGATTCTTCTCTTGCGTTTCCACCCATTCAATTTGCCGCCATTACAATTGTTGGCGCAGGAGCGGACCAAACCATTATTCAAGGCGCTCCCGTTTTTCCATATGAATTGAGGTTTTTCAGCAATTTCAGCACTCTTACTTTGGATGGCATCACCTTGCGTGGGGGGGTATCAAACTCCGGCTCTACAGGTGACCTTGATTGCTAGTACATCTTGGCATAAAAGGGTCTTTAGTGGTATAGCATAGGGTATTCCCGAACAGGAGCAACCAGATGCCCAT
>CALMZO010000254.1 GCA_937870825.1 uncultured Chloroflexota bacterium
CCACCGCCGTTCGCAAAGAATGCTGTCCCCGGCACGAACGCAACATTTTCTTGCAAGGCGAGCTGCAAAATGACGGCAGCATCAATTCCTTCCGGCAGCGTCGCCCACAAAAACAAGCCGCCTTGCGGACGCGTCCAATGCACCGCTTCGGGAAAATGTTCGTCCATTGCGCTCAACATCGCGTCGCGGCGTTCACGATACAGCGCGCGCAATTTTTGAATGTGTTGGTCGAGAAATCCTTCGCGCGCAATTTCATGCACGAGCATTTGATTCAATGTCGCCGTTTGCAAGTCCGCGCCCTGTTTTGCCATCGCCAATTTGTGAATCACTTCGGGCGGGGCGACAACCCACGCGACGCGTAGCCCCGGCGCGAGCAATTTCGAAAACGTCGAGAGATAAATCACATTGCCGCGATAACACACATCACAATCGTCGCGCGTGTGTTCGTCTATCACCGTAATCGCGGGCAGATGCTCGCCTTCATAACGCAATTGTCCGTACGGGTCATCTTCGACAATCGGCACGCCGTAATGATTTGCAAGGTCAACCATCATGCTGCGCCGTTCGAGCGACAAGGTGACACCGGCGGGATTTTGAAAATTCGGCAGCGCGTAAATAAATTTTGGTCCCGTTCGCAGCGCGGCTTCCAAAATGTCCATTCGCATTCCGTCTTGGTCAATCGGCACTGTCACAAATTCCGCGCCGTACGCGTGCCACGCTTGCAGCGCGCCGAGATAAGTCGGTTCTTCGACGAGGATGCGGTCCCCGCGATTGATAAAAATCCTGCCGATTAAATCCAGTCCCTGCTGCGAACCGGAGGTAATCAAGAGATTGTCCGGCGTCAGATACAAACCGTACCGCGCGGTGTGACGCACAATCATTTCGCGCAGTGGCAAATAACCTTCCGTCGCATGATATTGAAATGCCGTGCCGTCCATCTGCGCCATCACATGATTCATCGCCTCTTGAAATTCATTCAACGGGAACGAATCTGTTGCCGGCATTCCGCCCGCGAACGAAATCACATCGCGCCGTCCTCCCAATTTCAACAAATCACGAATCGCTGAACTTGTCATGCGCTGTGTGCGCTGTGCGTACCGTTGCTCCCATAAGGTCTGCATTCGCGTCCTCTTTTCACGCCAACATTTTTTCACCAACAAATTCCGCGCCGCGTTCCAATGCGCGCAGGTTCGCATGCAATTTGTCGCGGTGCCGCGCGCTCATGTGTTCTTTCAAAACATGCCGCATCGTTTCCAACGCAACGACGCGCGTCGCCGCGAGCAACGCGCCAAGCATCACCACATTCGCAATTTGCGGCGCGCCCAATTCGTCGGCGATGGCTTTGGCGGGAATCGCGATTTCATAAATGTCCGCGCGTTCACTGCGCTGTTCGATGAGTGTGCTGTCCAGAATCAGCGCGCCGCCGCGTTCCATCAGCGGCGCGTATTTTGCAAACGAAGGGGGATTCATCACCAGCGCGGCGGTCGGATGCTGCACCAACGGCGAACCAATTTCTTTATCCGAAACAATCACGTTACAGTGCGCGGTGCCGCCGCGCATTTCGGGACCATACGAGGGAATCCATGTGACGTGGCGTTCTTCCGCCAAACCCGCGTACGCCAGCAGTTGCCCCGCGAACAAGACGCCCTGTCCGCCAAAACCGGAAACAATCATTTCGTGCTGCATTGTCCTCTCATCCTTTTTATTTACATTGCGCTTTCACTTGCTCTGTCACCTTGAAATCCCCAAGCGCAAAGTACGGAATCATTTTTTCTTGAATGTACTCCAGCGCGGCGTGCGGCGTCAGGTCCCAATTCACCGGACACGATGAAAGAATTTCGACGAGCGCGAATCCCAAGTTGTGCTGCTGTACCTGGAACGCGGTCTTGATGGCTTTTTTTGTTTGATTGATGTGACCGGGATTGTGCACGGAACGCCGCGCGACATAACTCGCGCCGCTCGTCGTCGCCAAGAGTTCCGCCATACGCAGCGGATGCCCCATCGTCACCACATCGCGCCCCGTTTGCGATGACGTGGTTTTCATTCCCGGCAATGTCGTGGGTGCCATTTGTCCGCCCGTCATGCCGTACACGCCGTTGTTGACAAAAATCACGGTAAAGTTTTCACCACGCGACGCGGCATGAACAATTTCCGCGAGTCCGATGGACGCGAGGTCGCCGTCGCCTTGATAGGTGAAAACAATTTTGTCGGGATGCACGCGTTTGACGCCTGTCGCCATCGCGGGCGCGCGTCCGTGCGCGGCTTCGACGAAATCGCAGTCGAAATAGTTGTACGCAAACACACTGCATCCCACCGACGCGACGCCAATCGTTTTCTCGCGCAGGTTTAATTCGTCCAACACCTCGGCAACGAGACGATGAATCACGCCGTGCGTGCAGCCGGGACAATAATGCGTCACCACATCCGTCAACATGTGAGGACGTTGATACACGCGGTCCATAGAATCCGTCAGCATAGGCAACCTCACAAATACGCGGCGAACAATGCTTCTTCTTCGGTCAACGTTGTTTCCACCGGCAGCGGCGGCAAACATTTTTCAATTTGCGCGAGAATTTCATCGGGCATCGGCACGAGTCCGCCCATCTTGCCCAAGAGCTGCACGTCGGCGTAACGTTCGACGGCGACGCGCACATCCTGGACCATTTGTCCCGCGCTCATTTCGACGACGAGAAAATTGTGCACGCGCTGCGAAAGTTTTGCGAGTGCGCGTTCGGGGAACGGATACAAACTGATGGGACGCAAGAGTCCGACGCGCATTCCTTGTTCGCGCGCGCGCTGGATTGCCGTTTGCGAAATGCGCGCGGCAGAACCGAACGCGACGATGACCAATTCCGCATCGTCCGTAAATTTTTCCGCATAACGCACTTCGTGCGCGCGTATTTTTTCGTCTTTTGTTTGCAGCGCGGAATTCATCGCTTCCAATTCTGCGGGTTTCAAAAACAGCGAGGTGATGACGCGGCGGTTGCGTCCCACCGCGCCTGTCACTTGCCAACCCATGTCGCGTTTCGCGTTTTCCGGCTCTCGCATCTCCGGCATCTCTACGGGCTCCATCATCTGTCCGATGTTGCCGTCAATCGCGAGAATCACTATCGTGCGATATTTTTCCGCGAGGTCGAACGCGCCGTACATCAAATCCACCGCTTCTTGCACCGTCGAAGGCGCGAGCACAATCGGGTGATAATCGCCGTGACCGCCGCCTTTGGTCAATTGAAAATAATCGGCTTGTGTCGGCGCGAGATTGCCGAGTCCGGGTCCGCCGCGCATCACATCCACCAACACGCACGGCACTTGGGACGCAGCAATGTACGACAATCCTTCTTGCATCAACGAAAAACCCGGTGACGACGATGAAGTCATCGTGCGCGCGCCCGCGCACGCCGCGCCGTACACCATGTTAATCGCGGCGAGTTCACTCTCGGCTTGCAGAAAAATTCGCTTGTCGAGTGCGGGCAAGCGAGTTGAAAGATATTCCAATAATTCGGTTTGAGGTGTGATGGGATAGCCGAAATACGCTTCCAGTCCGGCGCGCACTGCGGCTTCCGCGATGGCTTCATTGCCCTTCCAGAGTTCTTTCATCGAACTCGCTCCGTTTCATTCAGACCTCCGATGTTTTCGAAAACATCGGAGGTCTGCACGGGAGCGGCGACTGCACGGCTCTGA
>CALMZO010000255.1 GCA_937870825.1 uncultured Chloroflexota bacterium
TCGCATCGCGGCATCGTCGATCACCGCGACGACGCAGGCGTCCCAATCGCCGCGGGGAATTCCCGTGCGCTCCGCGTACAGCTCGAGAAGCGGCCGGAAGCGATCGTCGAACTCGCGCCACGCCTCCGGCTTTCCCTCGCGCCGGCTGCCGATTCGGGACATGTCCGTCTACCAGCTGCGGCGAGGCGAGAAGAAGCCTCGCCTCTTCCGGCTCGTCGGTGTCGCCGCTGACAAAAAGCGAATCGCGAATCTCGCGCGTCAGGGTCAAACCTTTGGCATGCGCGAGCGGCTCCATCGAGTCGGCAACATCGCGTACAAGAGTCGAGAGGTCGAAGATTTCAAACCCGCTGCGCGATGTTTGCGCGCGCGCGAGTTCCATCAAGTTTTCCGCCAATGCGCGCAGGCGCTTGGTTTCTTCCGCAAGGTCATCCAACGCTTGTTCGTACTCTTGCGGTGAGCGTCGCTTGGCGCGCACGCTGCCGAGAATTGCTTGCATTGCCGCAAGGGGGGTGCGAAGTTCGTGCGACGCATCGGCGGTGAATTGGCGTTCGCGCTGAAACGAAGCGTCCAGTCGCTTGAGCATCGCATCAAACGTTTCCGCGAGCCGCCCCACTTCGTCGTCAATTGGCGGCATGTTCAGACGCGCGGAAAGGTCATCCGCCGAAATGCGCCGCGCCGTGCGCGTGATGCGGTCAATCGGCGCGAGCGCGCGGGTTGCAAGCACGTATCCACTCACCCCCACGACGACGACAACCAGCGGGACACTGACGAGCAGATTGGTCAACAAACGGCGCAGAGTGGCTTGCGTCTCTGCCAGTGAACGCGCGACCTGCACTGTCGCGATCCGCTGGCTTTCTTGCTCGACGGGAAGCGTGTAAAGGCGGAGCGCGCGGGTTGCATCGGGTTCAATCGTGAGAAAGGATGCGCCGCCAAGCGCGGCTTGCGAAAACGAAATTTCCGGATGCGGTCCAAATTTGTACTGGAGTTTTCCATCGGGCGTGAGAACGCGTACCATAAAGCCGCGCGCGCTCAAGTCTAAATTTTCCGGCTCTGTCGCAAAGCGGTCGCTCACGAGCAGCCGATTGTTTTCGGTTTCCAGACCGGCAATTACTTGCGCCGCCACGAGGGTCAACGAGTTGTCCATTGCCGCCAGGAGACCCTGCTCCACGCTCTCGTAAATGTAAAATCCAAATACCGAGAGGATGAAAAGAAACAGCGCGGCAGTTGCGAGGGCAAAACGCGCGCGCAGCGTTCTAAAGCGTTTCATCATCGCCATGCGTCGAGAGCATATAGCCCGCGCCGCGTACCGTGTGAATGAGCTTTACGGCAAAGGCGTCGTCCAGTTTGCGGCGCAAATGGCGAATATACACATCCACAATGTTCGATTGATTAAAGTCCTCATAGTTCCAAACGTGTTCGGCAATTTCTGCGCGCGTGAGGACGCGGTCCGGTTCGCGCACGAGACATTCCAAAATCGCATATTCTTTGGCGGTGAGTTCGATGGGCTTGGCAGCGCGTTTCACACGGCGGGTGCGGGTGTCCATTTCCAGGTCCGCATACAGGAGAATCGGACTCTTGGGGGCATCCGTCGCGCGGCGCGCGAGGGCGCGCAGCCGCGCGAGTAATTCTTGAAGTTGAAATGGCTTGACCAGATAATCATCCGCGCCCGCATCCAGTCCCATCACGCGGTCGTCCAACGCGTCGCGCGCAGTGAGCATGAGAATTGGAGCACGGTTCGCGCGTCTTCGCAACGCGCGGCAGACGGTCAAGCCATCAACTTCGGGCAGCAGGATGTCCAGAATAATCAAGTCAAAGTTGACGAGCTCCGCCCAATCCAACGCTTCCTGCCCCGTGAACGCCGCGTCCACCGCGTAGCCCTGTTCTTCCAGCCCGCGTTTCAGATACGCAGAAATTTTTTGTTCGTCTTCGACGAGTAGCACGCGCATGGGAAAGGGCCACCGGGGACAGTTTTTTTATTTCGTGCGGAATGAACCCACGTGAATCGTTTGGTTGCCGCTTTCTTCCAGCGCCAGGACTTCGAGTTCGTAATCGGTCGCGGGTTCCAGAAATTCTACAGATACCGACAAGCGATTGCGGTCTGGCGGAACATGGACATCAAAGACGGGACGCGAAAATCCATTCGGGTCGTCGTGATTCACTTTGGTGATGATGACCTCGTAGCCCGAAATCGTCACCGGTTTGCCCTCAATCGTCCGCGTCACCGGTTCCCAAACAATATCCAAGCCCTTGCGCGGCACCACCGCGCCTTCCGTTGGCGAGATAACGTTCGGCTTTGCCGGAACATTGTGCGTGAACGTCGCCGCGCCTTTCAAACCTGTGCCATCATACTTGAGCGCGCGCACTTGATACTTACCTTCCGGGAATCGCGCTTTCAGGGCGGCAAAGGGGAAATCGGCGATAGGCGGTTCGCGGGATTCAAAGAAAATGCCCGCTATCGTCAGGTCTTGCAGTTGTGAGCGCGGCTTGACTTGAAGCACAAGTTTGCCGTTCGGGTCAAAGACGCACAATTTGGACCAACCGTGGTCGTCGAACGCGCCATGCACACCCATGTCGTCGTTCGTAGCATTGTACTCGATAATCAATTTGGCTGTAGCGATTTTGGCCGAATTGCCTGCGGGCAATTCGCAAGCTGCCTGTGCGCGCGCCTGTGATGCGGCAAACGCGGCGCCGCTCGCGAGGGTGACGAGAATGCCGAGACAGACAATGACCGTCAAAAAGCGATTTGTGGTGAGGAATTGGGTTACCCACCGGGGCAAGAACTTGGCGTGTTCCGTACTGCGATTCATGGACTCTCTCCTTTTAAAAGGCGGCTATGTGCCGCCGAGTGATAGCCAGAGTGTAGCAGACGGAAGATGAAGAAATGGTGAAATGAGGTTGTTTACATCAAACGGTTAAATCACATGCGCCCCGCGAATCAAGCCCGCGTGCAGTCCGGCAAAACGCGCCGCGCCGAGCAGCGCCGCTTGGTCGTTCAAGAGAACGCGCACCGGCACCGCGCGCAGTAAATTTTCAAAACGTCCTTTGTCCGCAAATGCGGTCATAAACGCGCCGCTCTTCATCTTGGCAAGAATTT
>CALMZO010000256.1 GCA_937870825.1 uncultured Chloroflexota bacterium
GCCGAAAAGATTTTCAAATCCAGAGTGCAAATATCAGACTTGGAACGCGGCAGAACAGAGATTAGCGCATCAGAGTTGATTGTTCTGGCAATGGCATTACACAAACCAATCATGTTTTTTTATCCTTTTAAAGCACCAACCGAGAAGGAATTGCGCGAGGAAGAACAAGAATTAATACACCACTTTAGAGGAATCAAAAACGGAGCGATGCAAAAATATGCAATCAAACTTATTCGAGATTTAGCCGATGCAGCATACGAGGCACAGATTCAAGAAATCGTTAAAGAGCAAGACGAAGAAGAACTGAACGAAGAAACGAAACCCCGCAAAAAGAAGAAATAGCGCGCGGCGTGCGTTCGGTCCCCCTACGGGCTACCCCCGAACGCTACGCACGCGCGCAACTTGCATTCGAGAACAAATTAAGGACGTTGGAGACAAGACAATGACCAAACTTGATAGATTTACACTACTCACGGGGTCTGTAGGGCTAATCGGAGACACGATTACGATACTGACATTTGTTGGTGCGGGATTAATCTTTCCCAATCTAACTGGCTTTGAGAATACACCTAGCGGAGTTTTGCTCTTTACGGGTCTCGTGGGTTTGTATTCGTTAACAATGCTCATTTGGTTCATGCTTAGGCGAAAACAACTAAACCCGACGGCATCCCAACTCGGCTTTGATGAACTTCAAGTTCGGACATATGATGCTAGAAGATATCTCAGTGATGAGCCCATCATCAGGACGAAAGACAGTGCCTTGGAACTTGTCCTCAATTTGGTCCCCTTCTTTGGAGCATTTCCGCATATTCTGAATCACAAATCCGCCCGCGTCATTTTTTGGATTGCAGTATTCATTTCACTATTCCCCACAGTATTTTGGCTTTACCTTCTTACAGCAAACGCGCTAACTGCTGGAATCTTGGGGGGGGCTTTGAGTTTTCTGCTCGCTCAGTACTCAACCTTTTTTGCGTTAGCCCTCGACAAGTTCCAAAGGTCTGTTTATACAGATTTCTCCCAATAGTTATGCAAGCGCACTGATTGGAAGTCGTGTGTAGTCGCAAGATTACCGGGGGTTCAAATCCCCCCCTCTCCGTATCCTTGGAGATTAGAGACTTGGAACTGCATGTTTCCGGTCTCTAATTTTTTTTGTGCGCGTCTGTGTCCCTCCCCTTCACGTATCGCCTCTCTCACTCATGCGTGAGTGCTTGCAGAGCATTACCTTGTGTAACTATCTCCACATGCAAACTCTTGACAAACCCTTCCATTTCTATACACTACTCGCCAGTCGTGCTAGACGGGGAATTAGCGGTGCCTCGAATGCCATCAGGCAGGACCCGAAATCCGCTATAGCGGGGTACAATCCCTTGCAGAGCAGCGGGCGTATTGCACGGCGCGGACGGCGCAGCATTGAAAGCTGGATCCGGCGCAGCAAGAACCCGTGAACCCCGCCAGGACCGGAAGGTAGCAACGGTAAGCGGCCACTCTTGGGTGCCGTCGGGGCATCTGGCTGGAGCAAGCGAATTCGCGCACGGCGGGATGCTCGCCGCGAAGTAAGGTGCACGACTTTTTTTCATTTCTACAGTCTTGGACTCTCGGTCAGGAATCATTCGCTCTCATGCGGTATCGCAACCAAATGCGTTCCATACCGCAAAAATATAGAATCCGCCCACCATGTTCGCGTTGAACCCCCTTGATTGTTTCACCAGGGTGGCGCGAATTCTATATCACCCATGAAGTCTGATCACGCTGTACCCCCGGGCACCTCGCGTCGACCCTTGCCGCCTGCACCGCCTACGCGCGCGAGTACGACTTTGCGCCCCAGTCTTCCACCGCCGCCCCGTCCCGCGCCTCCGCGTGCGAATCGGCGGTACTTGAATCGCTCTCCTGTCGCCACGCGTCATTCGGCAGTTCCAACCTCCGCCTTCCGATTTTTCCTTAATGGGAACCTGTGGTTGCTTGCGTTTGTTGCGTGCGCGCTTGCGGGCATGATTTACTTGTTTGTCGCGGGGCGCGAACGCGTTACCATTCGCATCAATGAACAAGAGACCACGATTTGGACGCGCCAACAGACGGTGCGCGACGCGCTGGTCGAAGCAGGCATCATGTGGAATGCCGAAGACATCGTACGTCCCGCGCTGCATGAACCCATTCCTGCCGATGGAAACATTTCGATTCGACTCGCCACGCCGATTGTCTTGACGGCTGATGGTTCCGTGAGGGAACGCCGCACACAAGCAACGCTCATTCAACAGGTCCTCAAAGAAAACAACATCACACTCAAACCGCATGACCAAGTGTTTCTCGATGGACGTCTCGTCCGTGCCGATGCCTCACTTCCGCGCTTTGCCGCCAGCGCGGGAGAACCTGCGTTGTTTGCACCGGGCAGCGGCGCCGTGCACATTTCGGTGACGCGTGCCCTGCCCATTACGGTCAATGACAACGGCACGATTTCGACATTGTTCACAACCGAGAATACGCTGGGAACCGCACTCGCGCGCGCCGGCGTTCAAGTTTACGTTGGCGATTCGGTCACACCCGATTTAACCACGCCCGTCACAACCGGCGCATCCATTTTCATTCGCCGATCGCGTCCTGCTCTCATTACGGTTGACGGCAAAACGATTCGCACCCGCACACGCGCCAAAACGCTTGACGATTTGTTGGAACAAGAGGGCGTGAAACTCGAAGGCAAAGACTATGCAGTCCCACCGTTGACGAGTCCCGTTGTAGATTACGTGAATGTGAGCATCACGCGCGTGCGCGAAGAATTCATTACCGAGACCGAGCAGCTGACCTTCAAAACCCTGTGGCAGCCAAATTCCGAACTCGAGCTCGACCAACGACTCGTCGCGCAAACAGGGCAAAAGGGCGAAAAGCATCGCCTCTTTAAATCGGTCTTTGAAAATGGAAAATTGATTTCGACCGGATTGGAACGCGAGTGGATTGAAACGCCGCCGCAAGACCACATTATCAACTATGGCACCAAAGTCGTCGTTCGTGAATTGACCCTTCCCGACGGCAAGGTCGTGCAGTATTGGCGCAAGGTGCGTTTGTTGGCGACGGCGTATTCGGCGGCAACGTCCGGCAAAACACGCGACCATCCCCAGTATGGAAGGACGCGCTTGGGTTTGCAAGCCGGACGCGGAATTGTTGCCGTTGACCCGCGCGTGGTGAATTTGGGTTCGACGTTGTATGTGCCGGGTTATGGCGAAGCGTTGGCAGGAGATACGGGTGGACGCATCAAAGGCAAGCGCATTGACCTCGGCTTTCCCGAAGACGCGATTGAAGACTGGTATCGCTGGGTGGATGTGTACTTGCTGACGCCTGTTCCGCCGCAGTCCCAAATTACGCAAGTTCTGCCTGATACGCCAGTTGAACGCAAAACCAATCGTTAAGGATGCTGACAGGTGTACGCCTGTCAGTTTTTTTATGCCACGTTCTCAAAAAATTTCCGACACAGCGGTTTCTTTTCCGCACACGCCGCGAAAACGCTTTGGGCAAAATTTTCTCGCCGACAGAAATATCTTGAAAAAGATTGCGGCTGCGGCGGAGCTCGCAACCACTGACGTTGTTTTAGAAATCGGACCCGGGCTTGGACATCTCACGCGCGCATTGGCGGAATCGGGTGCGCGAGTAGCCGCCGTCGAGGTGGACCGCGACTTGTTTCATACTTTGCAAAGAGAATTCGAAAACACGCGCAACGTTCATGTTCTCGAAGGTGATGTGCTGCAGGTTCCGCCGAGTGAGTGGCTCGCGCGCGCGGGACTTGAACCTCCTTACGCGGTTGTTGCAAACATTCCGTACTATATCACTTCGGCAATCCTGCGCTACTTGCTTGAGGCGGACATTCCGCCCACACGGATTGTGGTGCTGGTACAGCGGGAAGTGGCGCAGCAACTCGTCGCGCAGCCGCCGCATGCCAATTTGTTGGGCGTGAGTGTGCAGTACTATGGCACGCCGCGCATCGTCGGCGTGGTTCCCGCAGGCGCGTTTCATCCGCGCCCGAAAGTAGATTCCGCAATTGTGCGCGTAGATGTCTCACCGGCGCGCTCACGCGAACATGCCGGGCATTTTTTCCGGGTCGTGCGCGCAGGGTTTGGCGAAAAACGCAAACAACTCGGCAACGCGCTGGCACACGGACTCAAACTCACTTCGGCGCGTGCCCAGTGGCTGCTTGCGCGCGCACACATTGACCCGACGCGCCGCGCGGAAACGCTTGCGCTGGGCGAATGGGAAATGTTAGCGCGTGTGTGGAGCGAAAATTTTTCCGAGCGCTAGATTTTTTTGTACCGATTTTGGAGAGAGTGTCTCTCGTTGTAAAATGCGCGTCGTGCTCAAATCTACAAAGTTTCCGCTCAAATGCGGCGCGGCGCATGGAGCATAAACAATGCACCCTGTTGCTACACCCGGGGAACGGTTTCGCTCCCCCGAAATCAAACCCAAGATTTTGGTGGTGGATGATGACCCGCTGATGCGGCGCATCGTTACCCAAAGTTTGGAGCGTTCCGCATACGAATTGCTGGAGGCGGAATCCGGCGTGTCGGGCATCCAGTGCGCAATTGAGCAACACCCCGATTTGATTTTGCTCGATGTGATGATGCCTGAAATGGACGGTTTTGAAGTCATTCGCCGCCTGCGCGTGCATCCCATGACACAGGGTGTCCCCATCATCCTTCTCACCGCGCTCGGCGAGATGAGCGAAAAAGTGTATGGGATGCAGTTGGGCGCGGACGATTACATGACAAAACCATTCGACCCGCGCGAGCTGCGCGCGCGGGTGCAAGCGCATCTCAATCGCGCCGAGCAATATCTCCAAAGCAGTCCGCTGACCAATTTACCGGGCAATCATGCAATTCAGCAAATTATTGCGGGACGCATTGCGGCGCGCGAACCGATTGCGGTCATTTATTTCGACCTCAACAACTTTAAATCGTACAACGACCGGTACGGATGGCTGGCGGGTGATGAAATTATCAAACGTTTGAGCCAAATCATTGTCAATGCTGTCATCAACGCAGGCGACAAGGATATTTTTATCGGACATGTCGGCGGTGATGATTTTGTCGTTGTCACGCGTCCGGAATTTGCGGAACGAATCGGACAGGAATCCGTGAGCCAGTTCGATATTATGATTTCCGCTTTTTATGCAGAAGAGGACAGAACGCGCGGCTATATTGAAATGGTGGACCGCCAGGGCGAATTGCGCCGCGTGCCTATCATCAGTCTTGGCGCCGCAATCGTTACCAATGAGCATCGCCCGCTTGAACACCCACTCCAGGTAGCACAGATTGCGGCAGAAGTGAAACGATATCTCAAAACACTCCCCGGCAGTCAAGTCGCCTTCGACCGCAGGCGTCAATAAATCCATTGGGAATTTTTGGCGTACTGCCTCGACAGTTTGCTGTTCCCCCACGTTTACCGAAACGTTCGCGGCGTTTCTCAAACTCGCAACCGGAGCCACGTTCCAGAGCGCCATTTGGATTCGCCATCATGCACTGCTGACCGGTTTCAGCCAACGCATTTCCAGAACAAGGAATGTGGCAGGTCAATCGCGGGCTGAGGGCGAGCGGGGTCAAAGCGGCACTCGACTTTTTGGCATGTCGCCAATTTCTCTGTTCACCACCCAAGATGAACATCTCGCCTCTCTTTGTGGGA
This sequence comes from uncultured Chloroflexota bacterium, assembly GCA_937870825.1. GTDB lineage: Bacteria > Chloroflexota > Anaerolineae > UBA4142 > SHND01 > SHND01. The sequence continues at coordinate 5,659 of CALMZO010000256.1, forward strand.
GAGGAGTTGGGGGTGAGGTCTATTTTCGAATTAGAGTGCTGCCGCGCCCGCTGCGCTCGCGCCCGAAACAATCGCGGACTTGGCGTCAATGCAGTGCCGGATGAAATCGAGCGCAAGTGAGATTGACGCGGCAAGACAATGCGCTAGAATTGCACCGCATTATTTCTGTAGAGGAGCTGCACTATGCCCATTTATGAATATGAGTGTGAACAAAAGCATCGTTTTGAAAAATGGCAGTCCATGAAGGACGACCCCATCAAAGAATGTCCCGAATGCGGGAGCAGCGTTCGCAAAATTTTGCATCCCGCCGGAATTATTTTCAAAGGTTCGGGCTGGTACATCACCGACAGCCGCAAATCAACCGGCGATGCCAAAGAATCGAAATCGGAAACCAAGAGCGAAGGCAGCGAAACGAAATCGGATGCGAAAGCGGATACCAAGAGCGAAGCAAAAGGTGAAACGAAAAGCGATTCAAGCGCGAGCAAAACATCATCCGAATAGAAAAGCGGCAGGTGCAATTGCACCTGCCGCTCTATTGCATAGAGACGAATGTTCTTTCGCGCTGTGGCTGCGAAAAACCCATATTTATAAAACCGGAATTTCGCGCTGCGTTCGAGATGACGCATCCTACAATTGAAAATTCCCCGTATGCTGCACGATTTTGTAATTGAAATTCGTCACGTACGTCAGCATTTTCTTTTTCAACCGCGCCCATTCGTCACTCGCCAAAATTTTGTCCAACGTCGCGCGGTCTTCGGTGACGCCGCCCGCCAAAATCTGCGGACCATTGCCGTACACGGTGTACCACGCTTCCGTCGGTTGAATTCCAAGCCGCAGCAATTTCGGCGCAAACTCTTGCACCGAAAATTCAAAGTACTCCGATTCTTTGCCCTGCCGAATATCCCACGACATTAACAGTTTGACCATATACTCCTCTGTAGGACAATTTCACGAATTGTCAGAAAAAATCATAGCAAAGGAAAGGGGAATTTGCAAACCTATGCGCGCTCTCGTTCAGCGCGTCACCTATGGCGCGGTTACCGTAGCTAACGAAATCGTCGGAAAAATCGAACGCGGACTCGTCGTGTTCGTCGGTGTGACGCATACCGACACAAACGAAACCGCCGCATTTCTCGCGCAAAAAATTGCAAACCTTCGCATCTTTGAGGACGACGCAGGCAAATTCAACTTGTCCGCGCTCGATGTGGGCGCGGAATTTTTGGTTGTTTCCCAATTCACCTTGTACGCGGATGCGCGTCGCGGACGCCGCCCTGATTTCATCGCCGCCGCGCGTCCCGAAGCCGCCGCGCCGCTGGTAGAATCCTTCGCGCAGGAATTGGCAGGAATGGGTCTATACGTTGCGCGCGGACAATTTCAGGCAAAAATGCTCGTCGAAATCCGGAACGACGGACCCGTCACCGTCTGGCTAGACACGGACGAATTGCGCAAGAGGTAACCGGCACATTTCCCTTCGTTCGCTCATTTCCTTCAGTCCTCTCGTTTCCGTCCCATCGCCGCCGCCAATTCCGCGCCAAACAAAACTATCGTCGCCGAGAGATACCCCCACAACAACAGCCCGATGATGGCGCCAACCGAACCATACACCAAATTCAATCGCGCAAACGATTCCACGTACAACCCGTAAAGAAATTTCGCGCCTTGCCACAACAACGCGGCAACGAGCGCGCCGCGCAGAGCGACATTCCACGACACCTGCACATGCGGAAACGTTTTGTACAAAATCGCAAAGCCGAAAAATGCAAACACGAAACCGGTGAGCGTGCCGAGCCAGCGCGTGGCTTGACGCGCAAAATCGGAAACGCCAAGCATGGTGTACACAAACTCTTGCGAAAGCAGCACCGTCAGCGCGCTGATAAAAAACAAAATTCCCAAAACAAACACAACAACCATAGAGAACAGTCGCTGCAGCCAAAACGCGCGGGTCTCGGCAACGCGCCACGCGCGGTCCAACGCGTACTGCAAAACATCAAACACACTCGACGCGGACCATACCAACGCCACCAGCCCGAACAGTGTCGCCGAACCGCGCGAGTCCACGACTTGCCGTAGAATCTCGCGCAATTCTTTTTCTGCGCCGGGCAAATACGCTCGCGCGGCGCGCAACACGGTATCGAACGCGGTTTCCGGATTGATGAAAAACGTTGCGACCGAAATGAGCAGCAGCAGCAACGGAAAAAGTGAGAGCAAGGTATAGTAGGAAAGGGACGCCGCAAAAAACCCCATATTGTCGCGTGTAAACGCGTCTACGGCGTCCAGCACCAACGCCGCAATAGAAAACCGTCGCAGCGATGCGTTCCACCGCGCGACGGTTTTTTCCAATTGCATTTGCCACCGTTCCAGCCAGGGGCGCATTACGCTTGCACCTCTTCAACTTCCACACGCAAACGCCCCGTCGCATTGTAAAACATTCCGAGCAGCGTCGTCACCCCCGCGCCAAACAGTCCGAGCACTGCCGCAATCAACAACGCAAGTAGAAAAATTCCAAACACGCCGTAACCTGTAATGTCTGTCAAGGTTTTCAGCGCGTCTTGTAAATTCAACATCTCGACCAAATTAAAACGGATGCGCTGCCCCAACACTTCAAACCCCGCGTCGCGCCAACTCGCAATCAAGCCGCGCAACGCTTGCGTTACAGTAAAAAAAAGCCAACTGCAAACGAACGCAGGCAAACACGCCACCAACGCGCCCGCGACAAATCCCCACTGCGCGAGCGGACCGAGTGCGAAACGTGTGACAATGAGCGCGCGTGATTTTCCCTTACTCAATTCATCCTCTCATCCAAAGTAACGTTTGACGTTTCTCGTTTCTCGTCTTGGGCAGGCACAAGGCGCTGCCCCTACTCCATCGTCTCTTGCCGCGCGCTCACGCCCAACTCTCCCGCCGCCATTGCGCGGACATAATACACACAGTATTCGCGCAACATGCGGCGCGTGGAATACATGGGGGCAAGGGTGACAATGCTTTCTTTGCATCGTTCCAGCCACGCGTGCGGAATTTGGTCCTCGTCTCGCTGAAAATACAACGGGACAATTTCATTTTCGAGCGTTTCGTAAAACGAACGGGCATCGTCGGCGTCCTGTTCGGCTTCCGACGCGTATTCTTTTTTCGGGTCGCCGATTGCCCAGCCGTTTTTGCCGTTAAAGCCTTCCGCCCACCATCCGTCGAGAATACTAAAATTGAGGACGCCGTTCAACGCCGCTTTTTCGCCGCTCGTGCCGCTCGCCTCCAAGGGCCGACGCGGATTGTTGAGCCAAACATCCACACCGGCAACCAACATGCGCGCATCGTCCATCCCGTAATCTTCGAGCAACACAACTTTTCCTTCCAACTCTGCGTCGAGGGTCGCTTGATACACCGCGCGAATAAACGATTGCCCGGGCATATCCGCCGGATGCGCCTTGCCCGCAAAAATAATTTGCACCGGACGCTGTGCGTCATTCACAAGGCGTTTCAAGCGCGCGGGGTCGGCGAGAAACAACGTCGCGCGCTTGTAGGTCGCAAAACGACGCGCAAAACCAATCGTCAACGCGTTCGGGTCGAGCGCGCGTTTCGCGCGTGCCAGCGCGGCATCGTTCGCGCCCAGGCGTTTCAACTGTTTCGTCCACACATTGCGCGCAAATTCAATCAGCGCGCGTTTCCGCGCCTTTTGAATCGCCCACATTTTTTCATCCGACCCGTTTCGCAGCGGTTCCCACATTTTCGGGTCGTCGAGCCGCGCTTGCCATTCTGCGCCAAGCACCTCTTGGAAAAATTCGTGCCGTTCGGGCGCAAGCCACGTCGCGGTGTGTACGCCGTTTGTGATGTGACCGATGGGTGTTTCTTGTACGCCCGTTTTAAAAACGTGCGCCCACATGTTGCGTGAGACCTGTCCGTGCAGGGCGCTCACGCCATTGCGCTGGTTCGAGAATCTCATTCCCAAAACCGTCATGCTGAACAAACCATTGTCGTGCGCGAGCGACAAAAATGTTTCGCGCGCGATGCCGAGTTTGGGATAGAACGCGCCAAAGTACTTGTCCATCAAATCAAAGCCGAACGCGTCATTCCCGGCAGGCACGGGCGTATGCGTCGTGAAAATGGAATGTTCGGCGACCTCGTTCCTCGCGTCCTCGAACGACATGCCTTTTGCAATCAATTCGCGCGCGAGCTCCAACACCAAAAACGCGGAATGTCCTTCGTTCATGTGAAACGCGGTGGGATTCAGGCCGAGCGCGCGCAGCACGCGCACGCCGCCGATACCCAACACGATTTCTTGCATGATGCGAATTTCATGGTCGCCGCCGTACAAGCGCGCAGTCAACACGCGGTCTTGTTCCGCATTCAATTCCAAATCGGTGTCCATCAAATACAGCGTGACGCGCCCGACCTGGATTTGATACACTTTGGCGTAAATCGTTCGTTCCGGCAATTCCACATTGACAATGATGTCGTTGCCTTGTTTGTCTTTGGCGGCGAGCGCAGGGGCTTGGGAAAAATCGAGTTTGTCGTAGCGCGCGATTTGATTGCCGTGCGCGTCAATCTCTTGGCGAAAATATCCTTGCGGATACAAAAAGCCGATGCCGATGAGCGGAATGCCCATGTCACTCGCTTCTTTCACATGGTCACCCGACAAAATGCCGAGACCGCCCGAATAAATCGGCAGCGACTCGTGAATGCCAAACTCGGCGGAAAAATACGCGACGGATTGTCCTTCGGCATACGGATACGTTGCGTCGAACCATGTCGTCTCTGCGCGCATGTAATCATTAAATGCTTGCAACACGCGGTCATACTGCTTGAGAAAATCATCCGTGTTGGCGAGTTGCTGCAAACGCTGCGACGATACGCGGCGCAGCACTTGTACGGGATTGTGTCCCGTAGCTTCCCACAACAGATGGTCAATGCGTTCGAGCAGCGCCGTCGCGTCGGGATTCCAACACCACCACAGGTTGTACACCAGCTCCGCCAGTCCGTGAATGCGCGGCGGCAACGTTTCCATGATTTGTTCGGTGCGTTGGATTTCGCGCGCGAGTTCCGCCTCACGCGCGACGACGCGCAATTTTTCTTGACGCGCGAAATCGTACATCGCCACGTACTCGTGCGCGGAATGCGTCCATGAAATGTCTTGGCGCATTCCGCGTTCCTGCAGCGCGCGCCATTCCGCTTTGCGCGCAAACGTTTCAAACGCGCGCACCATCGCGCCATACAATGCAAAGGGGTTCGCGTGCGCAAACACAAAGCCCGTCCCCGTCTGTGTTTGCGCGTCGTAATTTTCAACCGAGTCCGCCAGCCCGCCGACGCGCCGCACCACCGGCACACAGCCATAATGCATCGCCAACAATTGGGTTGTGCCGCCGGGTTCAACGCGCGAGGGCATCAACAACATGTCGCCGCCCGCGACAATTTGGCGGCGCAAACGTTCGTCAAACGTTTGAAAGAACCGCACACGGCGCGGATGTTTCGCTTCAAGGACCTGGAGCGCTTCGTGATATTTGTCTTCGCCCGCGCCCATCACGACGAACTGCGCGCCGAGCGCGAGCAGCGGCTCAATCGTCTGCATCACGAGGTCAAGACCTTTGTTCTCATTCAGGCGCGAAATCATGGCGACGAGCGGCGCATCGGATTCATCCAGATTGGCGCGCTGCTGGAGCGCGCGTTTGTTGAGCGAACGCGCGTCGAGATGAGCGGCATCGAACGGACTCGCCAGCGCGGAATCGCTCGCGGGATTGGTCTGCGCGTAATCAATCCCGTTCAAAATTCCGCGCAAGCGCGCCGCGCGCATTCGCAAAATCGGGTCGAGTCCTTCACCAAATTCGGGCGTTTGAATTTCTTGCGCGTAGGTCGGGCTGACGGTGTTGATGGCGTCCGCGAACAAAATGCCGCGCGCCATAAAATTTAATTCGCGATTGATTTCATTGGAAACGTTCGGATGCGCGATGAAACCAAACTGCGCGAGTCCGGAAATTTCTAGAATGCGCTGACCGAAGGTGCCAAAATACGCGAGGTTGTGAATCGTGTACACGGACGCGATGTTGTGAAAAAATGGATTGTTGGCATACAGCGTCTTGAGCCAATTCGGAATGAGCGCGGTCTGCCAGTCGTTGACGTGAATGACATCGGGCTGCCATTGCAAATGCGGCAGCATTTCCAAGGCGGCGCGCGAAAAAAGCAAAAAGCGTTCCGCGTCGTCGGGATACATGTAAATCCCCTCGCGGTCGAACAAACGCGCATTGTCAATAAAATACACGGGCACGGACGGGTCGAGTTGCCCTTGAATGACGCTGACATTTTCGCCAAGCCCGTCGAGATGCACGGGAAACGAGTCCACCACGCGCGGCGAGCCGTTCGTTTGAATCACGCGATAACGCGGCAGCGCGACGCGCACATCATGTCCCAATCCTTTTAGCGCGCGCGCCAATTCACTCACCACGTCGGCAATGCCGCCGGTCTTGACAAACGGAGATACTTCGGAAGCGAGCAACAAGATTTTTAACGCTGTGGTCATGTAATTCTACTTTTCTCCATTCATTGCCTCAATCACATCAGGCAGTTCGGATAGTTGCGAAATCATTGCGTCGGGTTGCAGCAGAGGTTCATCATTACCTTGGAGTTGTGGTTTGAAATGCGACGCGCCCGTCGGCTCACGACCCTCAATCAAAACACCGCGCAGTCCCGCGCGATGCGCGCCGAGAATATCAAAACTCGGCGCATCGCCAACCATCACGATTTCGTGCGCGGGAATTTGCCACGCGTCGAGAATCGGTTGAAACGCGCGCGGGTCAGGTTTGCGATGCAAAATTTTCGCGCTGGACAAGAGCGGGTCAAAAAATTCCGCGAGCTCTGCATTGCGTGTCATGCGTTCAATCAACGCGTGGTCGGTTGCATTCGACAGCAGCGCGAGTTTTAATCCGCGCGCGCGCAAAATTTCCAACAGCGCGCGCGCGTCCTCATACGCGCGCCACAGCGCCTCTTCGCCGTCAAAATATTTTTTAACCGCGTACGGCAGCACGCCATCGGGAATCCAACAAATGTTGTGCTGCGTCAAGGTGTCGTTCAGCGCCTGCTCCGCTGTGTATTCGAAATGCGTTTCTGTCGCGCGTTTGCGTCCCGCTTCGCGCAGCGCGCGAAAATTTTCCGCAAACGAAACCGGCAGCGGATAGCCGCGCGAATCGAAATACGCGCACATCTCGGCGTCACCGCGCGCACTAACCGCGTCCCAGTCGCCGTCGAAATACATTAAGGTGCCGCCCAAATCGAAAACAACGCCGCGAATCATTTGTCGAGGAGCTCCAATTTTTGTTCGGCGCGGCGCGCGGGATTTTTTTTGCTTCGCACATGCGCCACATATTGCCCCGGCTGCCAATCGGGCATCACATCAATTTCGTACGCCGCGCCGCCCGTCGTATCTGCGCGCGTTTCGCCTTCGGACGTTTTGCTGCCGTCGGGACGGATTAAATAGAACGCGACGGGTTCGCCGGTCTCAAAGCCAACCCCCACCATCACGGCGCGAATACCCGGCTTTAATTTTTTCGGAACGACGCGCAACTGTACGGGGAGGTCGAGCGTCGCGGTTGGCGCGGGCGTACGCGTCGCCGCTTGCCCACACGCGGCAAATAGAAAAATACTGAGCATGAAAAACGCAAAGCAAAGTTTTTTCATAGCGAGTCCGCTTAATACTGTAAATCGTGTGCTACCACATTCAATAACGGGAGTCCGGTGAGATAGCGACGCAGATTTTCCGCGAACAAGGTTGCCGCGCGGTCATCATATTTCCCCGTCGCGCCCGACACATGCGGCGAAATGATTACATTGTCCATGTGCCACAATTGATGTCCGCGCGGCAGCGGTTCAATTGTGAACGCGTCGAGTCCCGCGCCTGCAATCCATCCGTCCTTTAACGCGGTCACCAACGCGCGGTCGTCAATCAATTCGCCGCGCGCGATATTGATTAACAGCGCGTGGGGTTTCATTGCGCGCAGTTGTTCTTCGCCCAACATCGCGCGCGTTTCATTCGTCGCGGGCGCGGCGAGGACCACCATATCACACTCACTCACAAGCGCGGTGATTTCATCCGGCGCGAACCATTTTTCAGGAATGCGCCCTTCGGGGTCGCCGACGCCGGGTTCATTGTAACGCCGACGCGGCGGCTGCGTGGTGCGGCGCATCGCGACGACGCGCATGTGAAAACCATATTTGGCAATGCGCGCGATTTCGCGTCCGATGCTGCCGTAACCGACAATCCCAATCGTCTTGCCGCGCAATTCGAGTCCGCTCAAAATTTCCCAACGGTTTCGGGGCCATTCGCCGCGTTCTTGCAAGCGCACCATTTTTGGGATTTTGCGCGCGAGCGCGAGAATTAACGCGAACGCAAATTCACCAATCGGCACGGCATGAATGCCGCTCGTCGTCGTCACGGTAATGTCCGTGTTCCAAATCGGATGTTCGCGCAAATGGTCAACGCCTGCCGAATGCAATTGCACCCATTTCAATTTTGGCGCGCGCGCCAAATCGCGCGGCGGCGCAAAACAATACACAATTTCTTCGTTGCCGTCGAGAAAGGCGGAAATTTCTTCGCGGTCCTCACGGACCGATTGTTGGCGAATATCGAGGCGTGGTGAAACGGTGCGGAGCTCGTCCAGGAGCGCATCGCGAAACCGCATCGTCATCAATACAGGAATCGTGTGACTCATGCCGGGAAAACGTTTTTCCAAAATGGCTGTGCGAGTACGATTTTGAAATACGTTTGAACCGATCGAGGAATGGAAACGCGGCGCAATTATAACGGATGGTGAGGGAATAGAGAAACAGGAATTGGAGCGTCATGCTATAATCGTTTTTGATTTCTATGCAAAAAGCAATTGATTCTCCGATTATTCGCTTTGGCTCCATTGTCGGCGTCGCGTTTCTCGCCACATGTATCGCCATCTTTTCATTTAATTTATTCGCGCCCCCGCGTCCCCTCGCGCAATTGCTGCCTACGCGCACCGCGACACGTCGTCCGCCGCCGACAATTACACCCGTCGCGTATCCGCCGACGCCGCAACTGTATTCAAAAGATGATTTGCGCGCGCAGAAAAATTTTCCCAAAGCGAGCGGCGTGAACCTCGGCTACGAGTACACGCAAGACGGATATCTGTTGACCCCACCGCTGGACCCGGGCTTTGTGCGCGTGCTGGATATGTCGTTCACCAATCCCGATTATCGCAATCTTTCGCTCGATGCCGTCGCCGCACCGGCAGAAAATTCGTCGAATGTCGAGTATGGGCTCGTGTTTTGGCATGGTGAAAACGAACAAGGACGCGAATCGTTTCTCGCGTTCACCCTCAATACGAAAGGAAATTTTCGGCTGCTGGCATACGAACCTGTCGAGGACAAACCGGACGTGTACCAATTTAGAGAAGTGACGCCAGCTGCGTTTTCTGCAGCGATTCGCCAAGACAAATCGCCGCAAAAAATTCGCGTGGATGTTCACCCGCGTCGGCTGCTCGGGTACGTGAATGACCAACTCGTTCTCGACACAAATGCGGAAATCATCAACGACTGGCGTTTGCGCCGCGAGTGGGACGGCAAGGTTGGAATCATCGCGCTCACAATGGACGCGCCCGGCGCGCAAGCTGTCTTTTCACAATTCGATATTTACGCGGACGTAAAAGAATGAACGCGACGCGCCTGCTTGCCATCAAAATCGGCAACACGAATCTCGCGTGGGGAATTTTTCAGGGCGACGCGCTGATTCACACATGGCGCGCCGAAACGCGCGCGGAAAAAACGGCCGACGAATACGCGGCATTGTTGCTTGAATTGCTTCAAGATGTTCAGGTCCCGCCGCGTTCCATCACCGCCGCCGCGCTCGTTTCCGTCGTCCCCGCGTTGAATGAAACCATACGCGACTTGTGCAACAAGTATCTTGACGTTGAACCCTTTGTCGCCGCGTCGGGCATGAAAAGCGGAATGCGCATTCGCTACGATGACCCGCGCACGTTTGGCGCAGACCGCCTCGTGTCGCTCGTCGCCGCAAAACAAAAATATGGTGCGCCGTTAATCCTGCTCGATTTGGGGACGGCAACCACCTTCAACGCGCTCGACGCACACGGCGATTTCGTCGGCGGCGCGATTGCGCCGGGACTCAACATGTCCGCCGACGCGCTGCATCAATTCACCGCGAAACTGCCGCGCATCGAAATCGCGCCGCCCCCTCACGCGCTCGGCACGAATACGCGCGACGCGCTGCGTTCGGGAATTTTTTTCGGCTATGTCGGGTTGGTGGACGGCATACTTGCGCGGATGAAACAAGAAATGAACGAGCCAAAGGCGCGCGTGATTGCGACAGGCGGCATGTCCCAATTGCTCGCGCCGCATTGTGCGGCGATTGATGTTGTGGATGGCGACTTGGCGTTGGAAGGATTAAGAATTTTGTACGAGTTGAATCACGAATGATTGACGCGATTTTTTTTGATTTGGGCATGGTGCTGGTGACGTTCGATTGGGAGATTGCCGTACCGCGATTCGCCGCGCACAACGGCGGTGACACCGAACGCGTAAAAACCTTTCTCGCGCATCCGTTGCATGACGCGTTTGAGCGCAACGAAATCAGCGCGGCAGAATTCTTTCAGCATGGATGTACGTTGATGGGCTTTCAAGGTACGCCATCGGAATTTCAAATGTACTGGAACGAAATTTTTACCGCGATTCCGGCGAGCATCGAAATCCTCCGCGGGCTCGCGAATGAATTTCCGCTTTACACACTATCCAACACCAATCTCTGGCACGCGACGTATTTGGAGGAAAAATTTGATTGGATGAATTTGTTCACGCAGCGTTTTTATTCCTTCACGCTCGGCGTTCGCAAACCGGATACGCGCATTTATGAATTGGCGCTCGCGCGCGCAAACGTCCCGCCGCAGCGCGCGCTGTTGATTGATGACCGCATCGAAAATATCAACGGCGCGCGAGCCGTTGGCATGAATGCGCTGCACGCACCAACGCCCAAGGAATTGCAAGAACAAGTGTCGGACATTTTTCCGCACTTGTACGAATTACAATCCATCACGGAAGCGCGCAGATGAATCTTTTTCAAAACAAAACCATCGTTCTCGGCGTCACGGGCAGTATCGCGGCGTACAAAGCCGCAACGCTTGCGAGTCGTCTGCATCAACTCGGCGCGCACGTACATGTGGCAATGACGGACGCGGCAACGCATTTCATTACACCTCTGACATTTGAAAGTTTGACGCATCGCCGCGTTTTACGCGACGTACTTGCGCTCGGCGCGGATTCGGAAATCGAACATGTTTCGTTTGCGAAACGCGCGGACATGGTTCTCATCGCGCCCGCGACGGCAAACACCCTCGCCAAACTCGCGCACGGTTTTACGGATGATGTCATCAGCGCGATTTGTCTCGACACACGCGCGCCGATTTTGCTCGCGCCCGCGATGGAGACAGGCATGTGGGAAAACGCGGCGACACGGGACAACCTTAAAATTTTGACACAGCGCGGCATGTTCCTCGTCGAACCGAACGCGGGGCATCTCGCGTCCGGCGCAAGCGGCAAAGGGCGCATGGCAGAGCCGCAAGAAATTCTTGACGCGGCGCGTCATGTTTTTGCGCGCGATGGGTCGCTGGCAGGCAAACGCGTGGTGATTACCGCAGGCGGCACGCGCGAAGCCATTGACCCCGTGCGCGTGATTTCCAATCATTCCTCGGGGAAAATGGGGTACGCGCTCGCGGAGGAAGCATTGTCGCGCGGCGCGAACGTTTCGCTGATTACGAGTGTGGACGAGTTGCCGAATCCGTACGGTGCAGAGATTACGCGCGTGGTTTCGACACAAGACTTGTACGATACAGTTTTGGGTGAGATGCGCGGCGCGGATGTTTTAATCATGGCAGCCGCGCCCGCCGATTTTCGTCCCGCGTCAATGGCGGACAGGAAAATCAAAAAAGAAGAGATGGCGGAATGGAATATCGAGTTGATTCGCAACCCCGATATTTTGGGAGAGGTGGCGCGCGTCCGCGCAAACGACCCGGCGAACGCGCCCCGCGTTGTGGTGGGCTTTGCCGCCGAAACAAATGATTTGATTCAACATGCGCGCGGAAAGTTGGAACGAAAAAATTTGGACATGCTTGTGGCAAATCCTGTGCCGCAAACATTCGGCAGTGACAATGTCAAAGCGACGTTGCTTTTTAAAAATCGGAATGAGATGGACTTGCAACCAATGACCAAAGAAAATTTGGCGGAAGTGATTTTTGCTCAAGTGGAAAAATTACTGAAATGAAAAAACCTGCGAGGATTCGGAATCCTCGCAGGTTTTCAATAGTCATCGCGCCGTCGCCTGCGCCTTTCGCTTCCAATAATCCCCTGCCCGATTTTACGCTGCCAATAATCGCGGCGGAGATAGCGCGTAAAGTTTGTATAAATTGCGCTGCGAATGCCGCCCAAGATGTATCGCCCCACAATCACGACAACACTTGCCGCAGTGCCGACGAGCAGCGCGATTTGCATTTCAAAAAACGCGAATGCCGAGACGAAAATCAAAATTGCAATCACGAGCGCGACAATGGTTTGATTCACTTTGCGTTTGCTGACGGGCATGTAAATCGTCAGCACGCCTGCCAGAATCGCCGCCACAATGCCGATGAGGGTTGGGTCAAGACTCATGCAAACACCTCACTATTGGAATGGCCCGATAGTAGCACAAATTTTCTACTCCGACAAACCTTCCGGTGTCTCGTGCATTGTAACCAACGTCGACCTTGCAGATTTGCTAATCCCCATCATCACTCTCACGCAGACGATTCACCAGCGTGCGATAAAAATAGCCGCGCGTTTCGAGGCGCGCAAAACGCGCGCGATGAGGGCTCGCCGTGGTTTCGACAACATCGCCGTCTTGCAATTCATAATCCGCCTGTCCGTCAATCGTAAGAATCGGATTGTTCTGCGAATGCACTTGCAAGGACACGGTTGCGCCTTCGGGCATCACAAGCGAATTGATGGGCGACAAGTACGGGGAAATCAAAGTAAGAACCAGCGTCCGCACCGTCGGCGCGAGAATCGGTCCGCCCGCCGCGAGCGAATACGCGGTGGAACCCGTCGCCGTCGAAATAATGGCGCCGTCTGCGGCAAAGAGCTGCAGCACTTCGCCATCAATCGCCGCTTCAATCCGAATCACACGCGCGAGTTTGCCGCGACTGACGACGACATCGTTGATGGCTTGATATACGCCCATTTCTTGTTCCTCGCGCAGCCAACGCGCTTGCACCATCGTCCGTTCCTCGATCCAATAGTCCCGCTTTAACAAACGTTCCAAATTTTCAGAAAACATTTCGGGACGCAAACCCGAGAGAAAGCCGACGTTACCCAGTTTGACGCCCATCACCGGCACACCACACGTCGCACCGACACGCGCAGCGCGCAAAAGTGTTCCATCACCGCCGAGCGTGAGAATCAAATCCACACTGTGACAAATTTTGTCAACGTCTTCCTCTTGCCACGCATTTGCGATGATGGGTTCGGGCGCACCGCGCTGCAAAATTTCCATGCGCCATTCTTCTGCCAACGCGCGCGCGATTTCTTTGTGCGGGTGATATAGGAGGGCGAGACGATTCATAGAAAACGATTATAATGGGTGTGCATTTTTTCTCCAACGCATTTCAAGTTTGAGGTCACAATGAATTATCCACTCGACCCGCAAGTCACTCCCCGCTTTTCAGGCAGCCCAACTTTTTTTCGATTGCCGCAGCAGCAAAGTTTAGAGGGACTCGACGTCGCGCTGCAAGGCATCCCGTTCGATAGCGCGGCATCGTTTCGCCCCGGCGCGCGTTTTGGTCCGCGCGCGGTGCGCGAAATGAGTTCGCTGCTTCGTCCGTACAATCGCGTCCTCGACATTGACCCGTACAGATTTTTGAATTGCGCGGACGTCGGCGATTGTTCGGTGAATCCTTTCAATATCATGGAATCGCTCGATTTCATGGCGAAACGGTACGAAGAAATCGCGCGCGCGAAAATTTTTCCGCTCTCGTACGGCGGCGACCATCTCATCGCGTTGGGCGTACTGCGCGGGTTGACCGCCGCGCGCGGTTCTGTCGCCGTCTTGCAAGTGGACGCGCATCTCGACACCTGGGACACGTACTTTGGCAGCCAGTACACACACGGCAGTTTCATGAAACGCGCGATTGAAGAAGAACTGGTAGACGTGAATCATTCCTTGCAAGTCGGGATTCGCGGTCCATTGTTTTCACCGCAAGACATGGACGACGTGCGCGCGCTGGGCATGGAAATTTTGCCGATGGACGCGATTGTGGATTGGAAAGTGGATGAAATCGCAAACGCGATTCACAAAAAAATTGGCGATGCGCCTGTGTACATCACCTTTGACGTGGACGGCGTTGACCCCGCGTTTGCACCCGGCACCGGCACACCGGAAATTGGCGGATTCACTTCGCAGCAAATGATGGCACTATTGCATCGCTTGCGCGGCTTGAACATCGTCGGCGCGGATATTGTCGAAGTGTCGCCCTCGTACGACAACGCGGGGATTACCGCGTTGCTTGCCGCGCGCGTGGGGTATGAAATTTTGGGACTGGTGGCAATGCAGAAAAAATTGTATCGGTAATTGAATGCAGTGTAACAAGCGAACGTGTTATAATCCTCGCAGAATCCTCACGCGGAGGCAAACATGACCTTTCTCGAAAAAAATCGCAACGTCGAACCACACGACGAAAGCATTTTGTTTTTGTATTTGCAAGATGCGAACGGCGCGCCTGCCACGAACAAAAAAGTAAAAATTTTTGCAGGTCCGCCGCCGACCGGCGAGCCGCCGTACTTTGTGGACGACGACCCGAACAATCCGAATCGCCGCACCGACGGCAACGGCAAATTTCAATTTATCGTCGCAAACGGCGCGCCCGCGCAGCGTCTCGATTTTTGGGTGCAGGTTTTGGGCAGCGATGGTTCGCCCGAAAGCAAACCGTTCCAATTTCCCTTCCCCGCCGGCGAAGCGCGTTGGGTCATTGTCACTGCCGCGCCCGAAGGTTCCGCGACGCCGAATCCTGACAATCCAAACGCGCCGATTCCCGCACCCGATTTGCAACTCGACCCGCGTCTTGCGAGTCAAGTCAATGTGCAAGTGAAACCCGTACAGCTCGCGCCGAACACGCGCTATTGGAAATTGATTTCCGCGCAATATCAAGACCCGGACGAATCCGGCGGCAACGTCAACATTGTCGTGTTTGTTCAAGACGAACGCGGCGCGCCAATTCCCGGACAACGCGTGTTTCAAACCTTTCCCGGCGACCGCGCGCCCGGCACGACTGACGAACGCGGGCATATTGAATTTCCAATGTCGGGTGATTCGTCTTTCGCGCCGGAACGCGGCGAGAGCGGTCCGTACTCGATTGTCATTGATGGATTGCCCTGTGACCAACTTGTCGGCATGGGCTTGCCGCTGCGTCGTCACGTGCAATATATTTTGACCTATCGGCGCGCGATTTTTTCACCGCAGCCGGCGCCTGCACCCGCGCCCACTCCACCACAGCCCCCACCCACGCCGCCCGTTACACCTCCCGCGCCCACGCCTACGCCGCCGGTCACACCGCAGCCCGCGCCCGCGCGTAAAGTATTGAAACATTATTTGTTGTTCGGTCCCGGCTCGCAGCCGGGCACCATGACGAATCTCATTCTCGCGCTCGATTACATCATTCACTTTACACCCACAGTTGGTTTTTCTGCGGACGAAGCGCTGCACGCGGAACGCGTGACGATTGTCGGCGGCATGAACGCGGTCAGCGCGCAGGAGGAACAACGCTTGCGCGACGGCGGCTGCCAGGTCGCGCGCTTGCAAGCCCAAGACAGTTACGCGTTAGAGAATTTGTTTCAACAGCTTCTCGCGTCCGGCTCTCCATTCTTGGCATGAACCATTCCCTCTCCTTGTGAGGGAGAGGGCGACATGTCATCACGCATACTGTTTTCGAGTGGCGGGTGCGTGGTGACATGTCGAGGGTGAGGGTATTCCCATGAGCAAGCTTTCTCTTCACATCAGCGATTGGCTTGACCCCGACATTGCGTACGATTTCATCGGCGACACGCGTCCACCCGTGGTGAAGGTGTTTGGCAATGTCGCATTGAATGACACCAAAATCGCAGTGGCAAAGCAGCGTTCGCCGACGACCACGTTTGTGGGGCGCATGTATTTTGAGCATCAAGAAATCGAGCGCGATGAACTTGCGCCGCGCGACAGCGTATTCAATTACAATGCCGTCGCCGACGCCCGCAACGCGTTCAACCAAATGCGCGAAATCGTGGACAAGCTGCGCGGGCTGGTGGATGTGTGGGAGGGCTATAACGAAATTCCGATTGACACACCGGAACCGCTCACCGAACGCGAATTTCAAAAAGCGCGCAACTACAACGCGTTCACGGTAGAGATGGCGCGGCTCATGCATGATGCCGGAATGAAATATGCCGCGTATTCGTTCAGCACAGGCAATCCGGTGCATGTGGAACTGTGGGACTTGCTTGTAGATGGATTGCGCGCGAGCGATTATCTCGCGCTGCATGAATACATCGCGCCGAATCAAGCCTTTACCGAATTCAATACCACGATGTGCAACAAGTATCGCGAAGCGTATGCGCGCATTCCTGCCGACGCGCGCAAACCGATTTTGATTACCGAGTGCGGCGTGGACTATAACGGCGAACGCGGTTTCAAAGACCGCGTGCCGCTGCCCGAATATCTACGAATGCTCGGCGACTATGACCGCGAATTGATGCGCGATTCGTACGTCGTGGGTGCAACCATTTTTTGCTACGGCATTGACAACAAACGCTGGCAAACGTACGACATCGGCGGACCGTTCACGCGCGTCTTGCGCGAATATATTTTGGCAACGCCGACGCCGCCGCTCGAAACGCCGGTTATCGTCGAACCGCCGCCAACGAGACCTGCCGAACCCGCGTTGTTGCGTTTGGTCGAAGTGTTTGGTCTGGCGAAACAGGCGCGCGACAAATTGGAGCAAGGTGACGGCGAAGGGGCGCGCGCGATTCTAAAAGATTCGGTTGTGCCGTGGTTCTATGCAACGGCGGCGCAGCACTCGCCGGACCTGCCCAACGCACACGCGCACACCACCGCGCGTTGGTTTGGCGAAGAAGCAAGCCGCCGAATCGAAGCGGGCAAGAACCAAGAGGCGCGCGACTTGATAGATTCTGAGGTTTTGACGTGGCTGCAATCGCCCGGTCCGCGCGCGTTGGGTATCCTCTCCGCGACAGCCCCCGCGCGCAAGCTAAAAGCCGTCGTGAAAAAGGCGCGCGCGAAAACAGGACTCGGCGTCCTATCCGCCTCTGCGAAACCAAAACGCTCCGCAGCCAAAAAGAAAACGGCGGCGAAACCCAAACGCCGCAGTACGAAATAAATTCCGTTGACGGTCTCACATAACTCTATCGCTCCGCACAACAGAACTCGTCCTGAGCAAAGTCGAAGGAACGGCGCAGCCCTTGCGCCGTTTTTGACGCGCCCGCGCGTGCGCCGCACAGTTCTGATGATTCTGATTTTGTGGCTCGCGCTCTTTTTGCGCGTGTGGCAGTTGGACACGCTTCCGCCGGGCTTGCATTATGACGAAGCGTTCAACGGCACAATGGCGCGCGAGGTTTTGCGCGGCATCAATCGCCCGATTTTTTTTACACCCAATTTTGGTGAAGAGCCGCTGCACATTTACACCGAAGCGATTTTGTTTGCCGGACTCGGCGAATCACCGTGGACGATTCGGTTGGTGTCGGCGATTTTTGGCGTGATTTTTGTTGCGGCAATGTACGCGTGTGCACGCGCATTTTTTCCGCGCGCCGATTTGCTTGCGCTTGTCGCCGCGTTCATTGGCGCGACGCTGTACTGGGCAATCAATTTTTCGCGCATCGGCATCGAGACAAATGGTTTGCCGATGCTGTTGACGCTTTCAGCCGCCGCGCTTGCACACGCCTTTCGCAAAATGGAATGGCGGTGGTTCATCGGCGCGGGATTTCTAATCGGCGCGACGGTGTACACGTACCTCGCGTCGCGTTTGTGGCTCGTCGCGATTTTTCTCTGGTTTCTTTATCTTGTCGCGTTTCATCGCGAAACGATTCGCGCGCAGTTTTCAAAATGGGTTGTGATGGGATTTGTCGCGCTGTTGACGCTCGCGCCGCTCATTCTCTTTTTTGTATTGAATCCCGTTGCGTTCACCGGAAGAAGCGGAACGGTGTTTACGCCGGAGATTTTTCTAACGAACGTCGCGCGCACGGCAGGCATGTTTTTTTTCGCGGGCGATATTGACCCGCGCGACAATTTGCCGGGACGCCCCGGGCTCGATATCGTTCTCGCGATTTTTTTTGTGCTTGGACTTGGCATTTCGCTCGCGCGTCTTCGCCAACCGCTTTACGCGCTGCTCGCGATTTGGTTCGTCGTCATGTGCTTGCCCTCGGCGCTTACGGAATTTGCGCCGAACTTTCGCCGCGCGATTGGCGCGATGCCCGCGATGATTTTGTTTTGTGGGCTCGGGGTCGAATGGATTTGGAATCGCGTTTCGAATGTCGAATGTCGAATGTCGAATGTCGAATGTCGAATGTCGAATTTCGAATTCAGACGCGTGGGGCAATTTCTGTTGCTCGTCGCGCTTGTCACCAGCGCGTTTTGGAGCGCACGCGCGTATTTTGTGGAATGGGCAAGTGGAACAGGATTGTTTTATTCGTTCGACGCGGGATTGCTTCAGGTCGCGCGCGCGTTGGCGGCACGTCCCGCGAATGAAAATTTGTATCTCACACCCGATTACGATGAACATTACACCGTAATTTGGGCGTTGGACGGGCGCAGAATTTCGTCGTTTGACGGCAGGCGCGCGCTTGTGCTGCCCGATTCAAGCCGCGCGGCGAGTTATGGTATTATCACGCGCGAGGACACCCTCACCGCGCAATCATTCGCAGAACATCGCGTACACGCAACGCCGCGCGAACAGTTTTTTGCGCTTGATGGCGTTCCGTACGCAACGGTGTACGATTTCGCGGCAGCGTCGTCGGACGCGTTGGGCGATGTGACACGCGCAGGCGACTTTGGTGCGTTGCACTCGCCACGTGTTGCGCCAATCAGCGATGAAACGATTCGGGTTGACTTGGAGTGGGCTGCCCTGAAACCCGCAGACAAAAATTACACCGTATCAGTGCAACTCGTCGGACCGGTAAATCCTGCCACAGGCTCACCGTTGTGGGCACAAGAGGACAAACAACCTGCCGGCGGGACGTATCCGACAAGCGATTGGCGCGCAGGCGAACGGATTCTTGAAACTTTTACCTTAAAGATTCCGCGCGATGTGCCGCCGGGTGAGTACAGCATTCAGGTGAATTTGTATTTTTTGGAAACTGGTGAACGTGTGCCTTTGTACCAGCAAAATGGCGCACGGCTTGAACACGACGCGTTGACGGTTGAAACGTTTCATTTGAAATGAGCCAACCCGCGTCCGACCATTCACACGCGCACAGGCGCGGTTTGGTTGACCCATCGCACGATTCCACCGAACGCGGCATTTGGACTTTTTTTTCGTTCGCGGCGTTGCTTGTGACCGCGCCGAGATTGTTGAACCCGCAGCCCATTCAGAACGTTTTGATTGTAGCAGTTGCGGCGGCGATTGGATTCATCGGGAATCAAGCATTCGCACTGAATTTTCATGATGAGGAATTCGTTTCCTTGATTTCCCTGATTTCCCCTTTTGCAACAAACCGAAGGGAAACAAGGGAAATGAGGGAAATCGTTGGCGACAATGGATGATTTAGGAAGTTATCGCATTCCGCGTGAAGCGGAGCTGGGACGGGAAGTCCGTTTGGAGAGTCGGCGCGCAGTAAATCGTACGACGCTGTTCGCCGTAGGAGGAATTTTTGCCCTGTGCGTTTGTTTGTGCGTTGGCATTGCCGGGTTGGCTATGGCGACAGGAAACAATCCTGTCGGCGGCATCACCATCAACCTCTTTGACGAGCCGACAGCAGCCGCGCCGACGCGCGCAGCCGCGCGTGGGACACCTACGCTGGTGCCTTTTGCGCGTTCCGCGCGCAGTGACAATGGCTTGCGCGTCACCGTCACCGCGTTTCAACGCCCCCTGCCGACCGAGGACGTGCAAATTCCGGATGGGCAAGAATTGGCACTCGTGACCGTTCGCATTGACAATTCGCGCACGACGGGCGCGCCGCTCAAGTATTCGCCTGAAGATTTCGCGCTGGTTTCCGAAGAAGGCGACCACTTTCCGGTGAACATTGGCGGTATTACGACGGGCGAAAACCTCGCGGCGGGCGAAGTGGCGCCGGGACAAAATCTCAAAGGGGATTTGATTTTCTTTGTGTATACCGACGCGCCGGAACTGCATTTGCAGTGGACCTCGGCGGACGGCAAGACGCGCTTGTTTCGCTTGACGCGTTAAAACGCAATGATTCTCGTCGCCGCCGTTTTCGTCTGGCTGCTGATTTTTTTATACATCACCTTTGCGCCGCGCTGTGCGACATCACCGACAGCGCGGCGTAACGCGCAGTACGACGCGCTCGCGTTCGGCGCGTTGGGCGTTCTCACCGCCGGATTTTTTTGGCAGCTGCTTTTTACGCCCAACACATTTATGCCTGCGGGGGGAGGTGACCTCGCGGGCTTTTTGTATCCCACGTACCATTTCGCGCAAGAATGGTTGACGCGCGGCGTAATCCCGTTGTGGAATCCGCACATTTTCGGCGGCGCGCCGTTTGTCGGCGATATTCAAAGCGCGCTTTTTTATCCCTTTAATCTCCTCACGTATTTCCTCTCGAATCCGCTTCAATATCGCGATTTGCAGTATCTGTCCGTTTTGCATTTTTACATCGCGGGCGCGGGAATGTTTGCGCTGCTGCGGTACGGATGGCTAACGGATGACAGACAACTGAATCGTGTTGCCTGTTTGGCAGGCGCGCTCGCGTTCGCGTTTTCGGATTTATTCATCACCCATTTTGGAAATTTGAATTTGATTGCGAGCGCGGCGTGGCTGCCGCTGGTGTTTTTGTTTTTTCTATGGGCGACTCGAGCCGCCGCAACGAAAACGCCAGCGTCTGCGGCGAATCACACAGATTCGCGATTGCAAACTCGCACAGCGATTGTATTTGCAACACTAAGCGGAATCTTTCTGGCGATTTCCTTTTTCGCCGGACACATTCAACCGTTTCTGTTCATCGTTCTTACCCTCGCGCTGTACGCGGGATATGGCATCGTCACGAATCGCGCGCGGTGGCAGCACATTGCGTTTGTTTTCATTCTCACGCTCGGCGTCGGCATCGGCTTGAGCGCGCTCACGTTTTTGCCCGCGTTGGAACTGACGCAACAATCCGTACGCAGCGCGTTCACATACGAGAATGCCGCTCAGTTTTCACTGCCGCCGCTGCAACTCGTGGGCATGTTGGTGCCGGGTTTTTTTGGGCGCGGACCGGAAAACGCGTGGGGACCTTGGTCACGCGTCGAGGTTGGCTATCTTGGAATTTTTCCGCTGCTGCTCGCGTTCTTCGCCGTCGTTTTGCGACGGAATGCAAAGACAATGTTTTTTGTTTTCATCGCGCTGGTGGGACTGCTGCTCGCGCTCGGCGGGTACGCGATTTTGCACGGCTGGCTGTTTCAATTCGTGCCGGGTTTTGGACAATTGCGCGCGCCCGCGCGGTTTGTGTTTTTGTTCGATTTCGGATTGGCGGTGTTGGCGGCGATTGGGTTCGACGCGCTTGTTTCGCCGATGAATGACGCGCAGCGTGAAACTTTTCGCCGTGTTGTGCGCGCGGGCGCGTGGGTTGCGTTATGCGTCGCGTTGGTCAGCGGCGCGCTCGCGTTGGGCATCTTGATTCTCGGTCAGGGGCAAGACCCCGCGTTGTTTCAACGCATCGCAAACGCGGCGAACGGCATCGGTTTTTTTATTTTGCTGCTCGCGTTTTCGTTCGCGCTGTTGCTCATCCGCGCGCGGGAATGGCTTGACACGCGCGTCTGGTCATTGCTCGCCGTCGCGTTGATTTTTTTCGATTTGTTTTCGCTCGGCGCGTACGTTGATGTCGGACACAGTGACCCGACGCTCGGCTATCAGCGCGCGGACATTGTGGAGTTTTTGAAAAACAATACGGGACTCGCGCGCATCGATTCGCGCACAGATGTCGAAGGATTGTGGCGTCCGGATACGGGCTTGCTGTATCGCTTGCAGGATGTGTACGGCGACAATCCGCTGGTGCTGAATGATTTCAACACCTATTGGGAGAATGTCGGCGGGCGCGATTCGAACGCGTACCAATTGCTAAATGTGAAATACGTGTTGACGCGACGCGGGACGCCGATGCCGCCGAATTTTTTGAATGTGTTTGAGGGGGGGGGTGGAATCACCGTTTGGGAAAATCGCACTGCCGCGCCGCGCGCGTGGATAGCGACGGATGCGAACGTAAGCGGAGATGCGATTCAAATTTCCAACGTACCAACATCGGGTCCCGAAATTACCATTACGGGATACGGACCCAACGAAATTGTCGCGCAGGTGAACGCATCACAAAACAGCTATTTGATTTTTAGTGAAGTGTTTGTTTCGGGTTGGCGCGCGTTCGTGGATGGACGAGAGGTGACCATTGTGCGCGCGAACAATTTGTTCCGCGCGATTCCAATTTCCGCAGGCGCGCATCAGGTGCGAATGGTGTACGAGCCGCTTTCGTTTCGTGTTGGCGCGACAATCAGCGCAATCACGGCGCTTATAATTATTACAACGTTCGGCGTTATGTTTTTCCAAAGGCGAAATAAAAAATGAAACCCGAATTCTGGCAGAATTCGGGTTTCATTTTTTATTGCTTCAAAAGTTCTTCAATCCGCGCAATCAACGCGTCTTCGGGAATCGGTCCAATCCAATTTGCTTTGACGCGCCCGTTTTCGTCAATCCCCTGTAATAACTTGCCGTTGCGGTCAATGAAATAGGTTTCGGGAACGCCGCTGATGCGAAATGCTTGCGAAATGCGTGTGCCCAAATCCGCGCCGTTCGGATACGTTTGCCGAAATTCCGCGATGAATTTTTTCGCGTCCGCTTCCGTATCCACATAGTCCACGCCGAGAATGAACAGTCCGCGTTCGCGATAATTTTCCCACGCGCGCTGAAAGGCAGGCGCTTCCTCGCGACAAGGAATACACCATGACGCCCAAAAATTTACGACGACCACTTTGCCCTTGAGGTCGGACAATTTGTACGTTTGTCCGTCAAACGTGGTCAAGGAAAAATCGGGCGCGGAACCGGAAGCCAATGGCGGCGCGCCGCGTGTGCGCACGGCAATTGCCAAAAGCGTGAGCAAGCCCAGAACGGTGAGAACGATTGCGCCAAACACGACAAATGTGAACGTGCGACGCTTGGGCGTTGGTTCCAAAACGGATTCAGTCATTTTCTTGTATCTCGCGTTCAATACGCGCGCGATAGGAATTGTCGCCCGGCGCGGAAGTGAGAGGAACTTGGAGCGCTTGCCGCGTGCGGCTTTGGGCAAAGAGATAAAGAATCGCCGCGCCGGCGGACACGGCGAACGCGGGCAGCGCGTAAACGAGTAAATTGATGCCCTGTGCGCGCGGCGCGCCCAATACGCGTTCGCCGTACTGTTCGACAAAGTACGCTTCAATTTGCGCGGCGCTTTGTCCTTGACTCAATTTCTGTTTTATCAATTCGCGCCACTGTTGACACGCCTGCGTATCGCATACATCGAGCGGCACGCCGGGACAAACGGGACAATACAAACCTTTCGCGACGCGCAACGTTTCCGCGTCCAAATCCGTGCCCGTCGTCGCGCTGCCATAACTCGCGCTTGGCGCGACAAAAATCGCCAGCAATGCAAACAGCGCGCCGCCGACGACGAGAAAAATTCCCAAAGCAATCAAATAGTGCTTGCTCAATCGCGTCTGATTTCCTCAAGTTCCTTTGGTTCCCAACAACTTGTCAATCGCGCAGGTTGAAAAAAAAAGGAAATAAAATTATCGGACTCCCTCCCACGCCCACGGCACGTACGTTTGCCACAAATGGACGAGGTACGGTTTTTCGATGGCAAATTGTTTCGCCTGTTCTTGTACTGCCATCTCGACGGCAGCCGGTTCGAGCGCGGTCTCACGCATCAGCGTCGCACAACGCGCATAGTACAAAGGCAAGAGCGCCGCGACAATTTTGTCGGGGTCGCCTTCGCCTTGATTGTACACGGTCGCGAAATCGTACACCGTGCGCGCCCACAGTTTCGCGCCAAAACGCGTCGCGCCTTCGGGACTTTCGCTCAATTCGCGAATGGCGTTGCGCGTGGAGGGCGTCAGCGCCGTGCGCCACAACCGCGCATAACGCCGCGAACCCGCGACAAACGCGTCGCTCAATGCGGCAGAGGTGACACTCGGAATCCATTGCCGCTCGGGATTGGCAACCGCGCCATTGCCGAAAAACGGCGCGGCGCGCGCTTGCTGCGCGTCTTGCCAGCGCCGTTTGTAAATGTCCATCATGCGAAACAGGGTGCCAATCGCCTGCACGAATGTCGGGTCGAACGACAATAACAATTCGCGGCTGTCGTCAATTTTTACGCCGAGCCGCACCTGACATGTTTTTACATTTTCGTTAATCGCAACGGTGGTGAGCCAAATATCAATCCCGTGTCGCGCGACATCCGTTTCCCACACATCGCGCGCCGTGATGCGCTGCGCGAGTTCGGCAGAGAGCGCGTATTCGCCGCCCATCGGCTGCCGCACGTCCGCGCCGTACAATAATTTGGTCAAAGGATACGCGAGCAAATCGGTCATCGCGCCGTCAGGCAACGGGCGCGCGTAATGTGGAATTGCCAGCTGATATTGATTTTCCAAAATCGGGCGCGCGAGTTTTGCCACCCAATCTGCCGTGATAGATTTCAAGTCGGCTTCGAGAATCACAATCACACGCGCCCGCACACTGCGCGCAATTTCAAAAATCGCGCGGACCGCGCTGCCCTTGCCTTGCACGCCTTGATACGCGGTGACGAGACGTTTGACACTTGCGGGCAAGACGACTTGATTCGCAACTCCCACCGTGTCATCGGGCGAACCACCATCAACGATGGTGATGACGGTTTTCATTCCGGGAAAATCGCGCGCCAAGCCCTCCGCAACCGTTTTCATCACGGGCGCGAGAGTGCGCGCATGCTTATACGTGGGAATACCGACGACAACATCTGCCACGCCAACATCGGCAAGGCGTCGCTGCGCGTCAAGTCGAAGAGAGGTTTCAATCATGTTCAATATCACACATCATTGTGTAATCATTTGCACTGCGCGAAAGGCGGCATCTTCGGGCGCGAGTTCTCCATTTAATACTGCTTGCACCGCTTGATGCCATGCCTGCGCGTACACTGCTTGTTTTGCAAAATCCGGTGCGACGCGTCCATTGTGAAATAAATTCCACAGCACATCCGCGTATGCACTCGCGTCCAACGCTTGCGCGAACGCGCTCTTGCTGGCGGGAATCAAACGCGCGGCGTTCGCCCATTCGCCCATTCGCGCCGGGTCAATGAGCCAGAGCAAATAGTTGGATGCGGCGGATTGTTTCGCGGGTTCATCGGTTAGGATAACAAAAGTCCAACTTGACACCAGCGTCGTGGCGCGTCCATCGCGTGTGGGAATCGGCGCGGCGAGCGTATCGGACAAACGCGCTTGCTCAATCAAAAAATCACGCGCGCGGACTTGCGCCAAAGGCGTTTGTCCCGAAACAAATAACGGCATTACTTCGCGCGCGGATTTCATCACGGCAACACTTTCATTCAAAATTCCACTTGCGCGCAAGCGCGCGTAATAGTCCAACACAATTTGCATCACGCTCGCGTCCGTTGCCGGATGCGCGGTGGTGGCGAACGAACCGCCGTTTGCAAGATAGTGCAGCAAAAACGATTCCGTACTGTCCGCCGCGAATGCGTATTGATTTTTTTCGGCGACGACGCTTTCCCACGAACTTGGCGGCGTCGTCACGCGTCGCGTATCAAAAACGAGATGTTCCGTTTCCAAAATCAACGGCTGGTTGTCCCATTGTCCGTTGTGCCGGGCGATTGTTTGCGCGGGCGGAAATAAATCCCAAAACGCGCCCGAAGGCAACCGGCGTTGAAGCGGCTGCAAGAGTCCGAGCGCGTGAATCTGTTCGAGTTCGCGCGAATCCACAATCGCCGCGTCGGGCAAACGCTCCGGCATCATTTCTTGCAGCTGCGTAAGCCAATCCAGCGTGCCGCCTTTGCCGTACGGGGCTTTTAACACGTAATTGATTTGAATGTTCGGATGCGCGAGTTGAAATTCGGCAATCTGCCGTTCGAGAATGTCACCACCGCGTTCGGCGCCGGTTGCAAATTCTTCGGGGACCCAAATCGTCAAAACCATCGGCTTTGACGGGTCGGGAGGAGCGTTGCGCGTCGGCGTAGGGACGCGTGTAAACAGGTCAATGGATTCGGTTGCGACCGGCAAAGCGACAGTCGGTATTGAGGCGCGGGGCGAAGGGGGGGGGGGATTCGTTGCGCCGCACGCCGCAAGCCAGAAAAAAAATCCAGCCAGCAAAATTCCAGACCACGCGCGCATTGCACGCGATTATAGCATGGACGTTTGGGGGGGCAAAAAAAATTTCGATTTCGGATTTCAGATTGTAGGGGCAATGGCTCGTCCTTGCCCTGATGAGGAACGAGAATCGAGATTTATTTCTCACGGATGAGGAATGGCAGCCACACACGCGGTATCGTTCGATTTTGCCCGAAAAATATGGTGGAAACCGCGTCGGCAGAGACGTTGCCTGCGCCGTCGAGGAATTTGGCAATGACGCGCTTTTCGCCGTGTCCGTTGGAGAGCGTCCAGTTTGTCGTGGGCGCGTACTCTACCGGGTAACGCGCGACGAGAATGCGGTCAAGCCACAGCGACGCATTGGCGCGATATGCCACGCGAAATTCCAACGCGTTCGTCGAAAATCCCGTGTAATAAAAATCCACGTAAAATTCTTGATACTCGTTCGCGTTTTTCAAATCCGCGCCGCGCACGCGTTTCAATCCCAAAATGTTCGCGCCGCCGTCGGTGACGACATCGAGCATTGCAATTTCATCTGTCGTATTCACATCATCGGTCTTGATACGAAAATACGCGCGATAGGGTTGGTTGCTCGGCAGCGCGTTCGCGTACGGTCCATACCACACTCCCGCGATATTTGTGCCGACGAGTCCGCGCAACGCACCGCCGTTCAATGCATCTGCATCGCCGACAACAGACCCGCTGTCTGCTTGAACCTGCTGCGCTTCGCCCTGCCATTCCCAATCATTGCTAAACATCATGCCCGCGAGCGCACTGCCGCCCGCATCGGACGCGTTGAGATTCAGGGTGATTGTTTGTTGTGCTGTTGTCGCGGGCGCTGTCATTGTGCCGTTCGGCTTGCGGCGGTCCAGATTAAATGTGATGCTCGCGCCGAACGTTGTATTGCCACTCGCATCGCGCGCAATGGGCGTGAGTACAATGTCCGTTTGATTTGGCAGCGCAGACACATCCCACACAAATTCGCGGTCACTGCCGACGAGCGTCGCGATGATTTCATTGCGCGCGCCATTCAGTTCATATTGCGCGTTCAAATCAATTGTGGCAATTCCCGAAGAATCATCACTCGCATTGACGATGATGTGTACACGATTTGACGTGACGCCCCAATTGTTCCATGGTGAAATGATTGCGGCAATTGGTGGTGTGACATCCTGAGCGTTGCCCAATGCCGATTCAAGTGTGACGTTGGAATAATAGTGCAGCAAAATTTGTTGGTAATTCCAAGCGTACTGCGTCGCCCAACGCTGCGCGCCCCACTGCGAATAACCGATGCCGTTGCCCGCGCGCGTTTTCATAAATCCCACAGGGTCATCTACGCCGAGCAAATACGGATTGCCCCACGAATTGGTCAGCGTCGGGTCGCCATTCTCCGCGCCGTACGCGGCAAAGACCATGAATCCTTGATAGTCAAGATATTGCCCGCGCGTTGCTTCCACCGCGTTGTCCGTTGACGCGTATTGCGCATCACACATGTATTGATACGCGGTGGTGTCGGTGACGTCGAACGATGACATGACATGCTGAAGAATCCAAAACCACGCGTACGTGCGCGCGGCAACCGCTTGTGTTTTCAACACGTCGTCGTCCCACGAGCGAAACACTTCGGCAGGCACGACACGTTTTACATACGTTTCAAAATCGAACGTATCAATCTGTCCAAGCGGCACACTGCGACAAGAATTTCCCGCGTCGTGGCGCACGCGAATCGTCGGCGGCGCGGCGCGTTGTGCATTCACCGCGCGCGTGGTTTCAAAATCGGGCGCGCTGTTTTGCGAATCATGCTCGTCGTTTTGCGGCAGTCCCTCCACGTTCAAATCAAACACCCACACATCGCCGTCGCGCAAAAACGCGATTGAATTTCCGTCAGGTGAATACTGCGCCAGTGTTTCTTCCGCGTTGTTGTGCGTGAGCGCGCGAGTGTCCGAACCGTCCGCGCGGGCGCGCCAAATTTCAGAACGATTCGCGCTTGAACTGCCCGTCGGCGCGCGCGTAAAAATCACAAACGCATCATCGGGAGACCACGCGAGATTTGCAAAGTGTTCCAGTCCATCACCTTGCGCGATTTTTTTCGTCGTTCCGTTCGCCGCATCAAAAATCGAAACTGTGGGACTGAATCCCTCGCGTGTGCTGATGTATGCGAGCTTGTCGCCTGCGTGTGACCAAACAAATTGCGGCAGCAGGCGCAACTCGTTTTCATTTCGCGCGATGTTTTGTCGAGAGTTTCCTTGTGTAACCCATAAACCCTCCGCGTCGAGAAACGCCACTCGCTCACCATTCGGCGAAATGCGCGCGTTGTTCGGGAACGTTTGTGATTGGAACAACGTGCCGCGTTCACGCTTGGTCGCGCGCCGCAGTTTTCCATCTTGCGCGAAAAACAGCGTCCCCCCTTCCCGATTCCATTGCAGAGTTGCGCCGAAAGTGATTTCGCCCATGTCCATTTCGCGCTTCGCGCGCGGGTCAAAAATTATCGCGCGCGCAGAGCCGTCGTCATTCAAACGCGCGAACGCGATTTCGTCGCCGACAATTGGCGCGCGTGTACCATTCGCATTGCGCGCCAACAGTTCACTCGCGCCGTCCGAGATGTTCACGCGATACAAGTCGCCTGTGATTTGTTGGCGTGTTTGCGAAAGAGAAAAAATTTTGCCTTCACGCGTCACATACAATTCATCTCCGCGCGGCGCCCAAATAAATTCCAAAACATCGCGCGTCGTGGTAAGGCGGCGCGTCGGGTTTTGCGCGTGAGCGGGTGACAAGAATTGGAAGGCGCAGAACGCGAACATTGCGCCAAGCGCAAGCAAAAAGCGACGAATCATGTTTAGAACATACGGCAGAGCATGTGCCGTGTCAAGGACGTTTTCAAATCCGCATTCGTTCCACAGGACAATATAGCATAGTCACATTGAACATGAGGTTTCGTTATACAAAGTAACGTTCTGAACATGGAGGTTTCTACAATGCAGCGCGATTTGGATGAGCGGATTGATACGGCAGTCGCGAATCTAGCAGGCATCCGCAGTACCGCCAAGGGCGTGCGGAAATGGTTGACGGGCGCGTTTTTGGAGATGCCCACGCTGCGCCCGCTCAAAAATTTTTTGAACGGCACGTGGTTGGAACATCCTCTCCATCCCGTGCTGACCGATGTCCCCATCGGCGCGTGGACAACCGCGATGGTCCTCGATATCGCGACGGCTGTGTTCGGCGCGCGCAATCTGGGCAAAGCGAGTGGGATTGCGATTGGCATCGGCGTTCTCGGCGCATCGGGTTCCATTGCGACGGGGATGATGGATTTTACCGACACCGACGAACCGGAAGACTCGATGATTTTCACACATGCTCTGGTAAACGCGGCGGCGACACTGCTCTTTACGACATCGTACGTTTTGCGTCAACGGAACAATTGGCGCACGGAACCCTCGCATGTCGCGCTTTCTTTGCTGGGCTACGCGGCGGTGACGTTTGGCGGATTTCTCGGCGGCTCGCTCGTCTATCGGCGCGGCGTCATGGTAAATCGCAACGCGTACCGTGCAACGCCAAAAGATTTCACGCCCGCGATTGCGCTCGCCGAGTTGCCGGAGGACAAACCGACGCTCGTCGAGGTGCAGGGCGAACCGATTTTGTTTGTCAGACGCGGCGAGCGTGTCTACGCCGTCGGCGCGGTGTGTTCGCACTATGGCGGACCTTTGGAAAAAGGGAAACTCAACGGCACTACGGTTGAATGTCCGTGGCACTATTCTGTTTTCTCGATACGAGATGGAAGATATTTGCGCGGTCCCACGACATCCCCGCTGCCCCTGTATGAAACGCGCGTCCACGACGGACAGGTTCATGTGAAATTGCAGCAACGCCAAAACTAAAAAAGGAGCAACTCATGGCTACCAGAGAATCAAAGCAAACAAATCCCGAAAAACTTGCCGGCAATAACGCCGCGCGCCAAACGGAAATGCGCGATGCGAGCGTCGCGCCCCCCAAAGGCACAAACGACATTGACGAAAAAGTGGATGATGAAACGAGTCCGGCGCCAGCGCAAGAATTTGATGACCAAGAATTGGACGACGAAGACGAGATTGACGACGAGGACGAACTTGAGGACGAAGATGAGGACGAGGACGATGAAGATGACAACGAAGATGAGGTAAGGAATGTCTCGTCTTGACCGTCACATCGAACACCCGGATCTGGGTATCATTTCAACGGACCTCTTTATCTAT
This sequence comes from uncultured Chloroflexota bacterium, assembly GCA_937870825.1. GTDB lineage: Bacteria > Chloroflexota > Anaerolineae > UBA4142 > SHND01 > SHND01. The sequence continues at coordinate 36,433 of CALMZO010000256.1, forward strand.
GATGAGAGCAAGCCCGGCACAGGCGGGTTGGCAACGATTGTGATTCCGCGCGAGTTGGATGAGCGCGTGACCACATTTGTAGAAACAGACGATTTAGAAATCACTTTTCACCTCTCACGGATGGACAATACCGCGCTCGTTACCATCAAAAAAAGGAGCGAGCCGCGCAGTCAAGATGAAGCCGCCTTTCTGCTCACACCGGAATTTCAGTTCAGTCCAAAAGTGACCGTGACGATTTTGTTCAGCGATTGGAAAATTGTTACGATGATTGACGGGAAACCGCTGAAAATGATTACAGAAAAACCTCGAAGGTGATTCGAGGTTTTTGTTTGCGCGCGCATGTTCAGTCGCGCATTGTCATTCCAATTTGATTATGCTAATATCCCGCCGATGGCTCACCGCTTGATTCTCTTCAATGGCAATCTTGCCACGTTTGATTCCTCACAACCGCACGCAAGCGCAATCGTCATGCGCGGAGACGAAATTTTATACGTTGGCGATGATGCTGCCGCGCACACCTTTCGCGAACGGGACAGCGAAACCATTGACCTGCAAAAAAAATTAACGCTGCCTGCCTTTACCGACGCGCACCTGCATTTCACCGGATTCGCGCAAACACTCGAAAATGTAAATCTTGAGGGCTGTCGTTCGTTGGAAGAAGCGGTGGAACGCGTGCGCGCGCGCGTGGGGCAAACCCCGCGCGATGTTTTGATTTGGGGCGGCGGGTGGAACAACGCGGAATGGACGGACAGCGCGTTTCCAAACAAACGCGCGCTCGATGCCGTTGCGCCGAACAATCCCGTGATTCTCACGCGCAAAGACGGACACAGTATTTGGCTCAATTCGCGCGCGCTGGAAAATGCCAATATCACGCGCGAAACGATTTCGCCCGAAGGCGGCGTGATTGATTACGATGACGAAGGCGAACCGTCGGGCATCTTGCGCGAGAATGCGATGGAATTGTTGGGCGGAGGCGTCGGCGCGTTCGCTTTCGAGATTCGCGAGGAAACAGTGCTGCGCGCAATTCAATACGCGCACGCGACGGGCATCACCACCGTCCACAGCATCGAAGGGTCGAACGCCTTGCGCGCGTTTCAAAAACTGCGCGCGCAAGACAAATTGACCTTGCGGGTCGTTCACACAATTCCCGGAGAAAAAATTGAACTCGCCGCGAACATTGGCATCATGCGCAGATTCGGCGACGAATGGCTCAAGTTGCAAGCGATAAAAATTTTTGCGGATGGTTCGCTCGGTTCGCATACGGCGGAATTGCGCGAGCCGTTTTTGGACGCGCCGGACAATCGCGGCGTGGCGACGACGACATCGGAAACGATGTACGCGCAAGCGCGCCAAGCGTGTGAAGCGGGATTGGATGTTTGGATTCACGCGATTGGCGATTATGCGATTACGCGCGTGCTGGATGTTTTCGCAACACTGCGCGCAGAGGGTTTTCACGACGCGATTTTTCGCGTGGAGCACGTACAGCATTTGCATCCGTCCGATGTGAATCGTTTTCGCGAACTGAACGTGATTGCTTCGATGCAGCCGATTCATCAGCCGAGCGATATGTTTGTCGCGGATGCCGTGTTGGGACGCGAGCGCGCGGCGTGGACGTACGCGTTCAAATCCTTGCAAGACGCGGGCGCGACCCTCGCATTCGGTTCGGATGCGCCCGTCGAAAAAATGGACCCGCTGCCCGGAATTTATGCGGCGGTGACGCGTCAAAACACGCAAGGAATTCCCGAAAACGGTTGGTATCCTGAACAAAAACTTTCGGTACTCGACGCGGTGCGCGCGTACACGTTAGGCGCGGCAAAAGCATGCGGCGATGAAACGCGCGCGGGTTCCTTGACAGTCGGCAAACGCGCGGACGTGATTGTTTTGTCGGAAAACATTTTCGAAATTCCCCCGCGCGAGATTTTGAATACAAAGGTCGTTTCTACCATCAGCGGCGGACAAGTGGTTCATTCTGCATAAAACGGAGGAGACATGGAACGCGTTAGTTTACGCACGGCATTTCACGGCGAACCCGACAATCTGGAAGATGGCGCACGCGCGGCGGATACGGGTCCGGACCAGGTGACCCTTCAAGTCAAAGGCGGCAAAGTGCTTTTGCGCGTGCCGAATACAACGCCGGATGATAAAGTCATTTCCAAAGAATTCATGGATGATTTTATGCAGCTGATTTTGGAATTGGAAGATGGCAGCGAATTGAATGTCACGCTCGATTCGAGTACAGACATGGCAAACACGCAACTCATTCCTGCGAACGAACGCGGACGCGAAAGTGAAGGATAACGCGCCTTGAGTCGTTCGCGTTCGCCTCGTACACTTTCCCGCGCGTCCGGTGCGCGTCCTGCGCCTGTCACGCGCGGGTTGCTTGTACGCCTCGGTTTGTATTGGGGTTCGCTGTTCGTCCTCGCCGTCGGCAGCTGTACGCTGACGTTTTGGATTTTGGCGACGACAACAGGGGCGTTCAATATCGCCGCGCAAGAATTGTTTTTTATCCGCGCGGTGGGACTGATTGCGCTGGGACTCGGCGCGGCGGGAATTTTTTTTATTGTCGGCGCGCTGCGGCGCGTGACGCTGCCCATTCGAGAAATGATGGAGAGCGCGGAACGCATCGCGCACGGCGATTATTCTGCGCATGTGCGCGAACAAGGTCCGCGCGAACTGCGTTCGCTCGCGCGTTCGTTCAATCACATGGCGGAGCAATTAAAGAACAACGATGCCGCGCGCCGCACGCTGATTGGCAACATCGCCAATGAATTACGGACGCCGTTGACGATGCTGCAAGAAAATATCGAAGGACTGCTCGACGGCAACTTTGCGCGCGATGACGCGCACTTGAATTTGATTTTGGGCGAAACGATTCGCCTCTCGCATCTGGTCGAGGAAATGCGGATGCTGGCGCTGGCGGAAAGCGGTGGGCTGATTTTGCAGCGCACGGAAACGGCTTTGAACGCGTTGGTGCGCGACACCGTCGCGTTGTATCATCGCAACGCGTCGGCGCGGAATGTCGCGCTGCACGCGATTGTGCCGGAACAAATTCTTGCGGCGAACGTTGATGCCGCGCGCATTCAGCAGGTCATCGGCAATTTGATTGAGGATGCGCTCCGCTCGAATTTAAAAAGTGATATTCGCGTCGAACTCTCGAAAACAATTCCACTCGACAAAAACGCGCCCGCGTTCGCGCAAATCGAAATCGCGTACCGCGCGGCGGTGATTGCCCCCGAACGCTTGCGCGGCTATTTTGACCAGTTTTATCAACGCGATGAAAACCGCGAAACGAAAAGCGAAAACGGAATTGGTTTGGCGATTGCCAAATTGTTGGTGAACGCGCACGGCGGCGACATTTCCATCGCAAGCGACGCGCGGCGCGGGACACTGGTTAAATTTACACTGCCGATGATGGAGACTGGGGATTAGAGATTGGAGATTGGAAATTGGAGATTCGAATTTCGAATTTCGAATTTTTAAATTTTTCATCCTTTACTATGAATCCGATTCTGCGTGATTTTCCTGACCGGTTTGAAACCGAACGTTTGTTGATTCGTGCGCCGCGGCCGGGTGATGGACCGATGGTGTACGAAGCGGTGATGGAATCGCTGGAACAGTTAAAGTTGTGGATGCCGTGGGCGCATCAAGAAATGTCGCCTGAAATTCAAGAGGGCATCTCGCGGCAGATGCACGTCCATTTTCTGGCGCGCGAGGATTTGCCGCTGCGTCTTTTAATAAAAGACACCGGCGAACTCGTCGGCGGCAGCGGTCTGCATCGTTTTGATTGGGACGTGCCGCGTTTTGAAATTGGCTATTGGGTGCGAACCAAATTTGAGGGACAGGGTTATATTACAGAAGCCGTCATTGGCATTGCAAATTTCGCTTTTGAAAAATTGTTCGCGGAACGCGTCGAAATTCGCATGGACGAAAACAACACGCGCAGTTGGCGCGTCGCCGAGCGCACGGGATTTACACTGGAAGGTGTTTTGCGAAACGAGGCGCGCGCGGTAGACGGGAAATTACGAAATACGCGCGTGTATTCGATGATTCGCGCGGAATGGCTGGAGAAGAACACAAGACGCACGACGAACGACGAATGAGATTCGACTTTTATTCGTCCTTTGTCGTTCGTCGTCCGTCGTTATGAAGGCAAACATTTTCTACAAACGCGGTGATTTGGATGTATTGCAGTATCAAGATGTTGATGAGCCAAAATTAAACGCGGGCGAAATTTTAATTCGCGTGCGGGCGTGCGGCGTGAATCATTTGGACATTTATACGCGCGAAGGTTCGCACGGGGTCAAAGCACCCCTGCCCCATATCGGCGGACTTGAACCGTCGGGCGAAATCGCGGCGCTCGGCGCGGGCGTGTACGACTGGCAAGTCGGCGAACGCGTTCTCGTCGGCGCGTTCACGTCGGATGGGACGTGCGAATTTTGTTTGGCGGGGCATGACAATTTGTGCGCGAATCGAAAAATTGTCGGCGTACAAGTGGACGGCGGTTTCGCCGAGTATGTCAAAATTCCAGCGAGCGCGGCTGTCCGTTTGCCTGAAAACATTTCGTTCGTCGAAGCATCCGCGATTCCTGCCGCGTTCGGAACGGCGTGGCACATGTTGAATTTTCGCGCAAAAGTAAAAGCGGGCGAATGGGTTTTGGTGCTCGCGGTGGGTTCGGGCGTCGGCAGCGCGGCAGTCCAAGTCGCAAGACATCTTGGCGCGCGCGTGATTGCGACGTCGAGTTCGGATGACAAATTAGAGATGGCGAAACAATGGGGCGCGGATGCGGTTATCAATTACAGCAAGCATCCGAATTTTCAACATGAGGTTCGCAACATTACGAATGGGCGCATGGTGGACGTGGTGTTTGAGCATGTGGGACAAACAACGTGGAAATCTTCCATCGCCTCACTGCGTTACACGGGGCGCTTGGTGACGTGCGGCGGCTCGTCGGGACGCTGGGGCGAGACGGACATCTGGGGAGTGTTTTGGCAGCAACTAACACTGCTCGGCTCGAACGGCTGCACGCATCGCGAATTTTATCAAGTGCTCGATTTGTACGCGCAAGGAAAATTTCGCGCGGTGATTGACCGCACGTTTCCATTGGCGGAATTAAAAGACGCGCAGAGACATTTGATTGAGCGCAAGCAATTTGGAAAAGTGGTGGTTGTGCCTGAATAGATGACGGGTGTAGAATCACTGTTGCAGTGGGAATGGAGAGGACGAACATGATTCAAACCGCAACACCAATCTCGAAACGGCGTCGCGTTCATTTGTGGACGTATGATGAAATGTCGGCGAAATTACCAGAGACAAATCAACCCATTGAACTTTGGGATGGAGAACTCGTTATGGGTGACGCGCCAACACCGAAACATCAAGCATCTGTCGGCGAACTTTTTGTCGCACTGCGTAATTTCGTCAAAGCAAACAAATTGGGGCGAGTGTTTCCTTCTCCAATTGATGTCGTTCTTTCGCAGCGACGCGTTGTTCAACCCGATATCGTCTTTGTTTCCATTGCGAAACAATCCATCATCCAAGACGCCATTCGCGGCGTTCCCGACCTCGTTGTCGAAATTATTTCCACGGGCAGTTGGCGGCGCGATACGATTGACAAACGCGCGTTGTATCAGCAACATGGCGTACAAGAGTACTGGATTGTTGACCCCGAAGCCGCGAGTGTTGAAGTGTTGACATTAAAGGACGGCGAGTTTCAATTGCTTGGACGTTTTGGCAAAACGCAAACCGCGCGTTCGGCGTTGCTGAAAGGGTTCAAGATTCGCGTCGCGGATATTTTGGAATAAAGATTCATTATGAAATTGCAGAACGCGCGCACGCCGCAAAAAGACCTCTGAGAAATAGCCAGAGGTTTTCTTTTTTTTCTTGTGCTACAATTCCCTCACGAGTCACCTGTCACCTTACCGCTTTGCAAAGGAGTCGCGCGTGGCATCCATCCCACTTGAACCGCGTGTACTTGCCAATCAACGGTTGCATTGGAATCGTCTCGAAACGCTTTGGCAAATTCTGCCGCACGCGCTCGTGCTTCTCATTTTCATCGTTGGCGCATTTTTCGCGCACGAATTGGGACACGCCCTCGTCGCGCAATTTTTCGGCGCGCGCGTCGTCATGTTTAATGTGTTGGGCATGCAGTGGTATCCGAAATTGGAATGGATGCCGCAATTCGGTTTTGGCGGCTATGTGTACTGGTTCGCGCCGGTGAATTTAACGAATCATCGCTTGATTATGCTGTCAGGTTCGACGACGATGCTCCTTGTTTCGATTGCGGCAGTCAGCGCATTGAGTCTTTTGCCGCTGCGCGCGTGGACGCGCACGGCATGTATCGTGATGTCGTTGTATTTCTTGGACGGGCTTTTCAAGATTCTGCCGGTTCTTGGCTGGATGCCGTTGGGATGGAATAGTCGTTTTACCCGTTCATTTTCCGAAGCGTACTTTGCCGCCGTGGGCTTGGGCATTTCGCGCGAAATATACATTGCCGCGATTTTTGTTTCTTCCGCGTTGATTCTCATTCTGCTCGCGCGCGCCCTCACGCGTTCGCGCACAACCGCGCGCCTTTGAAATTCAACAGAAAAAAAGTGTAGGATATGTCCATTCTCCATTCGCATCTCAATACAAACAGTCCAGAGTTTCAAGCCAACGCGGAATTTCACCGCGCGCTCGCGCAAGAATTACGCGCGCGTCTCGACGCCGCGCGTCAAGGCGGGGGTGAAAAATATCGCGCGCGGCATGAGGCGCAAGGCAAAATTTTCGTGCGTGAACGCATTGACCGCTTGCTCGACGACGGTTCGCCGTTTTTGGAACTGTCGCCGCTTGCGGCTTTTGAAGTGTATGACGACGAAACGCCGAGCGCGGGAATTGTCACGGGCATCGGGCGCGTGAGCGGGCAGCAAGTGCTGATTGTGGCAAACGACGCGACAGTGAAAGGCGGTTCGTACTATCCACTCACGGTGAAAAAACATTTGCGCGCGCAAGAAATCGCGCAAGAAAATTTTTTGCCGTGCATTTATCTCGTGGACTCGGGCGGCGCGTTTTTGCCGTTGCAGGACCAAGTGTTTCCCGACGCCGACCATTTCGGCAAAATTTTTTACAATCAAGCGCGCATGAGCGCGTTGGGCATTCCGCAAATCGCGGTGGTCATGGGTTCGTGTACCGCAGGCGGCGCGTACGTTCCCGCAATGAGCGATGAAACCATTATTGTGCGCGGAACAGGGACCATTTTTCTCGGCGGTCCGCCATTGGTCAAAGCCGCGACGGGCGAAGTTGTCACCGCCGATGAATTGGGCGGCGCGGATGTGCATACGCGCAAAAGCGGCGTGGCTGACCATTTCGCAGAAGACGACGAACACGCGCTGGAACTCGCGCGCGGAATTGTGGAAACGCTAAATCGTCAAACGCAATTGTCCGTCACCGTCGAACCACCCGAAGAACCTCTTTACGACGCGCGCGAAATGTATGGAATTTTGCCGCGCAGTTTTCGCGAAGCGTACGATGTGCGTGAAATGATTGCGCGCCTTGTGGATGGTTCGCGTTTTCGTGAATTCAAAGCGCGGTACGGCACGACACTCGTGTGCGGTTTCGCGCGCATTCACGGTTATCCCGTCGGCATCATTGCAAACAACGGCGTACTGTTTTCCGAGAGTGCGCTCAAGGGAACGCACTTTATCGAATTGTGTTCGCAGCGCGGCATTCCCCTTTTGTTTTTGCAAAACATCACGGGCTTTATGGTGGGCAAACAGTACGAGGCGGGCGGCATCGCCAAAGACGGCGCGAAATTGGTGAACGCGGTGAGCAACGCGTCCGTTCCAAAACTCACCATTATCGTCGGCGGCTCGTTCGGCGCGGGCAATTACGGCATGGCGGGACGCGCGTATCAACCGCGTTTTTTGTGGATGTACCCGAACGCGCGCATTTCCGTGATGGGCGGCGAACAAGCGGCGAACGTTTTGCTCACGATTAAACAAGAACAACTCGAACGCGAAGGCAAAGCATTGTTGAACGCGCAAGAACAGCAAGAATTCATGCGTCCGATTTTGGAAAAATACGAACACGAAGGCAGCCCGTACTATTCCACCGCGCGCTTGTGGGATGACGGCGTGATTGACCCTGCGGATACGCGAAAGGTGTTGGCGCTCGCGTTGAGCGTTGTCTTGAACGCGCCGCCGGTGAAAAATAATTTTGGCGTGTTTCGCATGTAGGTGTTCGAATATCACACAAGGACAGAGGCGCGAACCAACCCGAGAGGACTTTATCATTCGGCTATTGAAAATTTGATGCTTTGGGCTGCCGTAAAAAGGCGCAGGGTGATGTTTCAAAAATTTTATTCCAAGAATCCTGCGCCCACACTCGAACAACCAAGCGAGTTGGCATTACGCGAAAAATGAAATTCAAAAAAATCCTCATTGCCAATCGCGGCGAAATTGCGGTACGCATCATGCGCGCGTGCCGCGAGATGAATATCGCGACTGTCGCCGTCTATTCCGACGTAGACCGCGCGGCGTTGCACACGCGCGTCGCGGATGAAGCGATTTCCATCGGCGCGCCGCCGCCGCGCGAGTCGTATTTGAACATTGAAAAAATTATTGACGCGGCAAAAAAAACGAATGCCGACGCGATTCATCCCGGGTATGGCTTTCTCGCCGAAAATGCCGAGTTCGCGCAGGCGGTGAATGACGCGGGGATTGTGTTTATCGGACCGTCGCCGTTTTCAATTCGCGCGATGGGCGATAAAGCGGAGGCGCGCGCGCGCATGATGGCGAGCGGCGTGCCGGTGGTGCCGGGTTTTCAAGATGCGGACGACGATGAAGCGTTGGCGCGCGCAGCACGCGAACTTGGTTTTCCGGTTTTGATTAAAGCGGCGGCGGGCGGCGGAGGAAAAGCGATGCGCGTTGTGCATGAGGCGCTGGAATTTTCGGAATCGCTTGCCGGCGCGCGGCGGGAGGCGCTGAACGCGTTTGGCGACGCGCGCGTGATTTTGGAAAGGTATGTTGAGAACGCGCGGCACATCGAGTTTCAAATTCTCGCGGATAAATTTGGCAACACCATTCATTTGTTTGAACGCGAGTGTTCGATTCAGCGAAGGCATCAGAAAATTATTGAAGAGACGCCGTCCCCTTTGCTTGACCCTTCGACAAGCTCAGGGCTGCGCGAAAAAATGGGCAACGCCGCAGTCGCCGCCGCGCGCGCGGTGAATTATGAAAACGCGGGAACGATTGAATTTATTGTTGACCCTGAAACGCGCGAATTTTATTTTTTGGAAATGAATACGCGCTTGCAGGTAGAGCATCCGATTACAGAAGTGACGACGGGACCGGATATTGTGAAATGGCAATTGCGAATTGCGAATGGGGAACAGTTAGTAATGAACAGTCATCAGTCATCAGCAACCGGTCTCCAGTCCCTCGACTTTGCTCGGGCCAAGTCTCCAGTCTCCACGAATCAACGCGGACATGCGCTCGAGTGCCGCATTTATGCCGAAGACCCGTCAAATCATTTTCTGCCGTCCACAGGACGCGTGTTGGCTTTGGAGTTGCCGAACATGCCGGGCGTGCGCGCGGATTCGGGGATTGCGACGGGCGACGAGGTGAGCGCGTTTTATGACCCGCTGCTGGTGAAATTGATTGCGCAAGCGGAAACCCGCGACGCGGCGATTGCGAAAATGCAAACCGCGCTGCGTGAATTTGTTTTGCTCGGTGTGACGACGAATGTGGAATTTTTGCAAGCCGTGTTATCGCATCCGACCTTTCGCGCGGGCGCGGCGACGACGCGGTTTATTGAAAGTGAAATGCAATACCTGGGACGGACGACGGAGGACGAACGACGGAGGACGAACGATGAACGACGGAGGACGGGATTAATTGCGGCAGCATTGATGGAATTGTTGGAGAAGAAGAGTGCAAGTGTCGAGGTATCGAATGTCAACGACCCGTATAGTCCTTGGAGAAACACGAATCAGTTTCGCGGGGGAGAGGAATGCCAGCGGATAAAAAGCGGATAAGCGGATAGACAACACTTGGCCGTTTTCCAAATCCGTTGTCCCGCGCCGACAACAATCATGAAACTCGTTTATAAACACAACGCGCAAACTAACACGCTCGACATTGAACGCGCGGGAGATGATTTTGAAATCGAAATTAACGGCGAACGCGCGCAGGTCCAAGTAATTTCGTTCGTGCCGCCGCGCGTTACATTTTTGTACAATGGCAAGATAGTTGATGCGCGCGTTGCGGACGAGGGAAAAAAACGTTGGGCGCATGTGGACGGCGCGACGTTCGTACTCGAACGCGTGGACGCGCGAACACCGCGCGGACATTCTCACGGCGCGCGTGAGGGAACGGGTTCGGGCATTGTCGTCGCGCCGATGCCGGGACAGGTGCGCGGTGTCTTGGTGAGCGAAGGCGCGGCAGTGGCAGAAGGTCAGCCGCTCGTAATTTTGGAAGCGATGAAGATGGAGGTAAAGGTGAGCGCGCCGCATGATGGAGTCGTCGCAAGACTGTTTGTAACGCAAGGGCAGAGTGTGGAGAGAGAACAGGTATTGGGAGAGATTCAGAGTAGTCAGTAGTCAGTAATCAGTAATCAGCAATCAGACTGAACACTGATTACTGATTGCGGTTCACTGTCCACCGGACAATGACACACGGAAAATATTTTCAAGAGTTGAATGTCGGCGACAAATTTTTGCATGACCAACGCCGCACGATTACGGAAATGGACAATGTGTTGTTTTGCGCGTTGACGATGAATGACCAGCCGCTGCACATTGACGCCGAGTTTGCAAAAGGCACACAATTCGGGCAGCGCGTCGTCAACGGAATTTTTGTGCTGGGGCTCGTCGTCGGACTTTCGGTCAGTGGTTTGAGTGAGGGGACGATTGTGGCGAATTTGAGTTTTGAAAATGTGTTGCAACCGAATCCGGTTTTCCACGGCGATACGATTTCGTGCGAGACGGAAATTTTGGAGAAACGCGAATCGAAAACAAAAAGTGACAGGGGCGTTGTGAAATTGAAACATCTTGGACGCAAGCAAGATGGAACAATTGTGTGTGAGTGTACGCGGATGGTGATGTTTCGGAGACGAATGACGAATGACGAATGACAGACAACAAATGCGCGCGCGGCGATGTGTTTTGTACGTGCCCGGCAGCGACACGCGCAAAATGGAAAAGGCAGTGACGCTCGGCGCGGATTGCGTGTGTTTTGATTTGGAAGACGGGGTTGCGTCGAGTCAAAAAGAAAACGCGCGTCCGCTGGTGGCGAACGCGCTGCGCGATTTGAATTTTGGCGCGAGTGAAAGATTGGCGCGCATCAATGCGATTGGTTCGGGCATGGCGGAAGAGGATTTGGAGTTTGTCGTGCCTGCGCGTCCCGATGCCATTGTGATTCCCAAAGTGGGTGACGCGGAACAGGTGAAATGGGTGAGTGACAAGATTGGAGAACTGGAGACGAGAGACTCGATAGAGCTTGGGACCATCGGGTTGATTGGAATGATTGAGAGTGCGCGCGGGCTGCTGAATTTGCGCGATATTGTTTCCGCCGACGCGCGGTTGCAGGCATTGATTTTTGGGGCGGAAGATTACGCGGCGGATGTGGGCGCGACGCGCACGCGCGAGGGCATGGAGGTCTTGTACGCGCGCAGCGCGATTGTTGCCGCGTGCGCGGCGTTCGGCTTGCAGGCGATTGATTTGTTGTATTTGGATTTTCGTGACGCCGAAGGGTTGCGCGCAGAAGCAACACGCGGCGCGCAACTCGGTTACGCGGGGATGCAGGTGATTCATCCGAATCAGGTGCCAATCGTGCAAGCGGTGTTTTCGCCGAGCGCCGATGCAATTGCGAACGCGCAACGTATTGTGGATGCGGCGCGCGAAAAATTACGAGAAGGGCGCGGCGCGTTCGCCTTGGACAACAAGATGGTGGACATGCCGGTCATCAAAGCGGCGGAGAGGGTGTTGGCGCGGGCGGGGATAAAGAGAGATTAGAGATTGGAGATTGAGGGATGGAGTGATGGAGTGATGGAGTGATGGAGTGATGGAGTGAGAGAGTGAACGGGTGACAAGGTGACAGGGTGATGAGCGAGAAACGCGAAACGAGAGACGAACAACGAAAAACCAACAACGAACAACGTTATGATGCAATCATCGTCGGCGCGCGGGCGGCGGGCGCGGTGATGGCGGCGCTGATGGCGCAAGAAAATTTTCGTGTGCTTGTGGTTGACCGCGTGACGTTTCCAAAACCGACGCTTTCGTGTCCGATAACGTTCGGGAACACGTTCGATGTCCTGAACCGAATCGGCGTGTTGGAAAAAATTGAAGCGCTCGGCGCGCCGAAATTGCGTTTGTATCGGACCCAGATGCGCGACATTCAGATGCATGGACGGATGCTGCCGTATGCGGGCTTTGATTACGCGTATCAAATACGACGCGAGTTGTACGATGAAGCCATTTTCAATCACGTCGCGCAAATGCCGAATGTCGAAACGCGTTTGGGATTCAATGTCACCGATTTGATTTGGGAGAATGCACGCGTGGTGGGTGTGCGCGGCAGTGAGGGGGGGGGACAGGCGCAAGAAATTCGCGCGGACGCGGTAATTGGCGCGGACGGGATTTTTTCGACGATTGCGGAAAAAGTGAACGCGAAAAAATACAACGTTATCGCAGGACACACATGCATTTATTATGCGTATTATGAAAATGTAAAACCCGCGACGACAGAGCCGACGGCGACGATTTATTATGACGCCGACGAACATTTCGCATTCGTCACGGCGAACAGCGACAGTGATTTGACGGTGGTTTCGATTTCGCTGCCCGCTTCCCAATTTGAACGCGTGCGCCAAAATTACGAGAACGTGCATTTCGAGTACGCGCAGAAAATTCCCGAAATGAGCGAACGGATGCGCGAGGCGAAACGCGCGACGCCCGTGTACGGCGTGAGTCCGCGCGAGTCGTTTTATCGCGAGCCGTTCGGCAACGGCTGGGTGTTGATTGGCGACGCGGCGTATTACAAAGACCCGCTGCCGGGACAGGGCATTCACGACGCGCTGCGTTCAGCGGAATTGGCAACACAGGCGTTCGTCAAATATCGCGCGCTGGGGAAAAGCGCGCGCGCGTGGAACGACGCGTTTTCCGTTTATCACAAGACGCGTGACCGTGAAACGAAAGCGATGTATGAACTCACGGATTTTTACGCGAATTTGGAACGTCCGCGCACGGCGCAAGAGTTGGATTTTTTCCGCGCGATTGCGGAACAGCCGAAATGGTCAAACATTTACGTCAGCATGTTCAACGGCGTGACGAGCGTCAGTTGGTTTCGACGATTCGATACGGTGATGCGGATTTTGTTGGAATGGCGGTGGGGACAGTTGAAGGAAAAATTGTTTGGAACGCGCGCATCGCGTGAAACGAATTCTGCGCTCGGCGCGCCGACGCAGTAACGTGATTTTTTGAATTTGGAGTTTGTTCAGAACTAGAGAGGACGACGCGAACGCGTGACAGCGTTCGCGTCGTCTTTTTTTTTCACTCATGGAAACGTGAATCCGCGCGAATCGTTCGCCAAACTACGGTTTGGCACGAATCTGCACGAATCAGGAAGGAAACAAAAAATTCGCGTAAATTCGTTGAAATTTGCATAGATTCGCGTTTCTTTTTTTTAACCCCATCCCGATTTCAGCGAATGAAACAGGATTGGCGTCTTTTGGCGATACAAGCACTTGAGTTGGCGGTGCGCGAGTGGTTTGATGCCAGCATCAGAACGAAAGGAGAACGGGAATTATGAGTTTATGGTCTCGCATTATGCTGTTGTTTCAAGCCAAGAGCCACGCCGCGCTGGACCGCGCTGAAGACCCGCGCGAAATGCTGGACTATGGCTATACCCAACAACAGGAGTTGCTCCGCAAAGTCAAACAGGGGCTGATTGAAGTCAGCACGTCCAAAGCGCAGCTGCAACAGCAAGTTGAAAAATTGCGGACGCGAATTCCGCAATTGGAGGAACAAGCGCGGCGCGCGGTTGCGTTGGAACGCACTGACCTCGCGCGCGCGGCGTTGGAGCGAAAACAGACTGCGCTCGCGGAACTTGCAGGACTTGGGCAGCAGGTTGGCGTTGTAGCGCAAGAAGAAGAAAAACTGACACGCGCAGTACAGCAATTGTCCGCGCGCATTGAAGAATTTCGCACGCGTCGCACAGTGATGTCCGCGCGGTACTCTGCGGCAGAGGCGAAAATCCGTGTGAGTGAATCGCTTTCGGGAGTTTCCAACGAACTCGCGGACTTGAGCATGGCGCTCGGGCGCGCGGAAGAAAAAACGGAACGTTTGCAAGCGCGCGCGGCGGCGCTCGACACGTTGATTGAAGGCGAAAGTTTGGCGATGAACGGACAATCCGGTGACCGCGTGGAACAAGAGCTGCGCGTGTTCATCACCAAACAAACTGTCGAACAAGAACTCGCCGCGCTCACGGCAGAATTGCAAGCAGGCAACGCGCGCGCGGCGATTGCTAGTCAAAGTGAGGGCTCGCACACGTCATTTCGAACAGAGTGACAAGTCTCGGGCTTTCCGCGCGAGATTTCTCGCCTCCGCTCGAAATGACAGTTGCGCAGCGCTTGATGAACAAGGAGGAGTGCAATGAACAAAAAGGATAATGTTCCGAATGTTTTGTCAGAACAAGCGCAAGACCTCGCGCACGGACAAGTTGTCGTGGTCATTGCGCGCTGGATTCTCGTCGTCGCGGGACTCGTGCTGATGTTATGGCTGCCCGCGCCGATTGAACAACTGCGTGTGCAAATTTTGTTTATCCTGCTTTTGGCAATCGCGAACTTTTATTTGCACGCGCAGCTGCTTATCAAACGCCCGACGGTGGAATTGGTGGCGTATGGCGCGAGCGCGGCAGACATGACGTTGATAACGATTCTCATTCTGCTCAATGGCGGATTGAAATCGGACCTGTACATTTTTTATTTTCCCGCGCTGCTCGCGGTCTCTGTCGCGTTTTCCACGCGCGCGGCATTCGCTTTTGGCGGCGTGGTGCTTGTCTACTATGCCGCGTTGTGTTTCGTGAGCGGAATTGCCGCGCGTGATTTGAACGAAGCAAATTTGCAAATCATTCTGACGCGTTTGTTGATGCTGGCAGCAGTGGTGTTTTGCGGCAATTTGTATTGGCGTATCGAACAAAATCGTCGCCAAGCGGCGCAAGAAGCGAATCAAGCATTGCCCATCGAAACGTTGGGCGCAGTGACTGGAAAATAAAAATCAAAAGCGAAAAGAGTCGAGGATGTACGACACACACAGGCGCGAAATGAAAACGCAGGTGTGGTAAAACAAATTTCAAATTTGTCGCACATCTTCAAGGAGTTGAAGATGTGCGACCCGCACACCCACGCCGAATGAAAATGTGGGCGCGGTAGGACAAATTTGAAATTTGTCGTACATTTTCAAGGGAGCGAATCATGGAACAGGTACGCACTCTCGCGCAAGAAAACGCAGAGGACATTTTTTTCGGACAAGTGGTGCTGATTTGGGCGCGCTGGTTTTTCATTCTCGCAGGCATCGTGCTCACACTTTGGACGGCAACCTCGACGAATGAAATCACGTTCAGTGTTTTGTTTGTCGTCGCGTTGATGGCAATGAATTTCTTTTTGCACGGACGCCATCTGATTGAAAAACCTGCGAACGCGAAATTGATTCTCGTCGCGGCGATTCTTGACCTCCTCATCATCACCGCGATTGTCGCGACATGGGGCATTCGCATCGGTCTGCAGAGTCAATTCTTTATCTTTTACTATCCGATGCTGCTCGGCTTTGCGTTCGTTTTTCCGCGACGCGCCACAGTCCTCTACACAACAGTCACACTCATCGCGTATGCGGCAATTTGCATCGTCGTCTCACCGGAAATTCTTGGCAGCATGGGCGACATCAAACTGCTCATCATGCGGCTCATCACGCTCGCGGCGATTGGCGGCTTGGGAACATACTATTGGCGCATTCAACGCGAACGCCGACGTATGACACGCAATCAAGATGTGACAGGATTTCGAAATCCTGTCACGTCTTGACCGAACGCGCATGGCTTCTCTTTTCAAACGCGTTGGAAAGATGACAAAGGTCTGGCTGAACGATTTGCTCGAACCCGCCGAGGACCCGCGCCAGACCTTTGCCAATTCAACCCAACGTCCACCAGAACTCTTGGAAAAGGTTCGGCACGCGCTCGGCACACTTGCCGAATCGAAAACACGTTTGCAAACTCGAATGGACGAATTGCGCGCGCTGCTGCCACAGTTGCAGGAACAGGCGCGGCGCGCGTTGATGCAAGAACGCGAAGACTTGGCGCGTCGCGCGCTCCAACGCCGCCAACTCGCCATCGTCGAACTCGCCGCGTTGGAACAACAATGGAATGAGCTCGCGCGTGAAGAACACAGTCTCGCGCGCATCGAGCAGCGGCTTGCCACACAAGTGGAAAGCATCAAAGCGCGACAACAATTGCTCGCCGCGCGTTATTCGGCGGCGCAAGTGCAGGTGCAGATTAACGAAGCGATGGCGGGATTGTCTGATGAACTCGCCACATGGGGGAACGCGTTGGAACACGCCGAACAAAACACGGAGCGAATGCAGGCGCGCGCGGCGGCGATGGAGCAACTCGTCGAAACTGGCGCGCTCGACGTTTCAAACTTGCAACTGCCCGACATGCTTGAAAAGCAGCTGACGAATCTGAACATGGAGCAAAACGTTCAAGCACAGCTCGCATCGTTGCGGCAAGAGTTGAGCGACGAATTGCAATAAATCATTCGTGCGTATAATGCAAGAGTAATGAATACGCCTGCCCACGCATTCGTCCGCGCAAACGGTCTCCAATTTCATGTCGCGCAAATCGAAAAAGACGCGCCGTTGATTTTGTTTTTGCATGGGTTTCCGGAATGTTGGTATTCGTGGCGCAAACAGCTTGCGTTTTTTGCGGACGCGGGATTTCGCGTGTGGGCGCCCGATTTGCGCGGCTATAATTTGAGCGACAAGCCGCGCGGGATAGACGCGTATCATTTGAACGTACTCGCGTTGGATGTGGAAGAATTGTTGGACGCGGCGCGCGTGGAAAAAGCAATCATTGTCGGACACGATTGGGGCGGTTTGATTGCGTGGCGTTTCGCGATGGATTACCCCGAACGCGTTTCCAAGTTGGTGATTCTGAATGCGCCGCATCCCGCGCGTTGGCGCGCGGGATTTTTTATGCCGCAGCAATGGCTTCACAGTTGGTACATTCTCGCGTTTCAACTGCCGCGTTTGCCTGAAAGAATTCTCGCGCGAAACGCGCTGCGCGTCGCGAAAGGGATTCGTCGGAGCGCGGTGCGCAAGAACGCGTTCACCGACGCGGATGTTGAAATGTACGCGCAAGCGATTGCGCAGCCGGACGCGATGCGCGCGGGACTGGATTATTATCGCGCGTTGGTGCGGTGGGGTTTTTGGCTGCCGGTGAAACGGATTGATGTCCCGACGCAGATGTTGTGGGGCGAAAACGACATTGCGTTGACGAAACCGCTGACCTATCACACGGAAAAATGGGTGAGTGATTTTCGGATTCAGTACATTCCAAACTGCGGGCATTGGGTTCAGAACGAGGCGGCAGAGCAAGTGAATCGCGCGATACTTGAATTCATCACATAGGAGCGACAATGTTGATTCGCTTTTTCATTTATGGGCTGCTCGGTTGGGCGGCGGAAATTTTGTGGACGGGATTGCCCAAGAAACGTCCGATTGATTGGAATCTGGAAGCGCATACACAGTGGTGGACGTTTCCGATTTACGGACAAATGGCGACGCTGTACGAACCACTGCACAATCGCATTCGCCATCATCCGTGGTGGGTGCGCGGATTTTTGTACGGCTGTGGCTTTATCGGCGTGGAATTTATTTCGGGTGAAATCGCGCGCGCGTTGATTGGAAAAATTCCGTGGGACTATACACCGAAAACGCGTTGGCATTTTCGCGGTTCGACGCGCGTGGATTATTTTCCGTTGTGGTTCGGATTCGGGCTTTTGATGGAACCGATTCACGATTATTTGGTGCGATTGACACCATTGTTGAAACGCGCCAAGGATGAATAAAAAAAAACTGCGCTGAACATCAGCGCAGTTTTTTGTCTGACATTGAAATGTCAATCTCACGCAAAAGCGCAAAGGGTGTGACAGTTTCTTGACGATGCGCCTTGAGACTGCCTCGCGCGACAACAACCATCGTCTCGCCATGACAAATTCATTTACGGAATGAATCCCGTTTGTAAAAATGCGTCGAGCGCGATGCCGATGCCGAGGAGGGCGACAAAGAACGCGCCGACGATGGGAACGTAACGCATAAAAGTTCCCACGCGATTTCCGCCAAACATGCGCCCCGCGAATTTTCCCGCATAAAGCAAGGCAAGCCCCGTGAGTACCAGTACGCCCGCGAGTCCGAGCGAAAAGCCGAGAATCAAGAACAATCCGTACAGGACGCGTCCCAGCGCAATCGCGCTCAGCATGACGACCAGCGCAGAGGGACACGGCAAGAGGCCGCCGGAAATTCCGAGCGAGAGTAAATTTTGCCAAGACGGTTTTTCAAACGTTTCAATCTTGGCGAGATGTTCGCGCGCGTGGGCGGCTTCTTCTTCAGCTGAGGCAAAGTTATGAGAGTGATGTTCGTGATGGGATGTCTCGGTGATTGGGTGATTCGGTGATTCGTCGTGCGCGTGCGAGTGTGTTGTGCCGTCAGCGTGAATGTGAACGTGTTCCGTTTCGTGAGGATGCTCGTGATGAGAATGTTCGTGCGCGTGTTCGTGAGGATGTTCGTGCTTGTGATTGTCATCGTGCGCGTGAAAATGTTTGCGCGCTTTATCATATGAGGTGGTTTGTGAACGCGCGGCGCGAACGCGTTGGATGAAAAGTTGCGCGCCAATAATGGCGACGAGCAGACCCGAAATGAATCCGAGCCATGGAAAAAGTTGTTCGGGCAAAACGTACGCGGACAAAAAGAGGGTGACGAAACCGAGCGCGTACACACCTGCCGTATGCGTCAGCGTGACGATGGCGCCGAGAAAAACGGCGTGCTGCCAATTGCCGCGCGAGCCGACGAGATACGCGCCGACGACGGCTTTGCCGTGCCCGGGCGAAAAGGCGTGAAGCGCGCCCAGCGCCATTGCCGCGAAAAAGGAAATGAGCAAGACGAGCGGCGAGAGTTCCTGATTCGTCGTGAGCAGTTTTCCAAATTCGTCGCGCGTGCGGTCAAACGCGCCGAGTGCGCCCGTTGTAATCGGGTTGGCAGGAGAAACAGGCGTTGTGGTGCCGCCGCCGCGGAACACCGTAAAGGTTGCCTGGCGAACGTTGGCAGGATTGTTCAAAAGATTTTCGGGGTACGCGGTCAGTTCTTGGCTCACATCTTGCGCGGGAGCTGTCGAGTCTTGGATTGCGACCCCGCTTTCGCCCTGCACAATGATTTCGCGCCAGCCGAGTCGCTCGCGATAATTTTCATCACGAAATTCTACGTTGTCGCCACTCGCCGCGAGTTGGTACGGCGCATCGAGCCACATCGCAATCCGCATCACTTGCAAACCGCCCTGCCCCGGCAAGAATTCCAACTGCGCGGAATTCTTTTCCAGCGCGAGTGGGACGGTTTGATTGTTGATGGTGAGATGGAGATTCGTCAGGAGAGTTGGGACGAGCGCGTCAAGATAGGCAGCTCGTTCGGCAGCAGAAATGTCGCCGTTGCCGTCCGCGTCCATTTTTTGTTTTTCTTGAAACGTCGGGATTTCGGCAAGGTCCAGAACATACCGAACGCGAATTTGGTCGGCGGAAACTTGGAGGCGCGCGTAATGATTGATGGTGAAATTGCCGAGTGGATGTGCAAAGGCGGCAACAGGGGCAGCCAACATCAAGACGAGGGCAAAAAGTGCCGCAAAAATTTTTTTGTGTTCTGATAAAACCATTTTGTTTTTTTCCGGCTGGAGTGGAGACATTATAAAGCAATTGGTATTACGTGAAAATTGAGTACGCAAATGCAATGCGATTGAGACGGTTCTAATACCTTTCTAAGGTCGTTTGCATTGGAAAAGGTTTTGAATATAATTGTCCCGTTTGTTAAAAATATCACGTTTGATTCCGCCAATCGGCGGAATCATCGTCACACGCACTTTTTCTTTTTCCCCTTTTTTTCCGCAAGGTTTTTGCACGACGGCGTGTGATGATTCACCGATGTTTCGGTGCGGTTATTTGAAGCGATGCCATTCGCTCAATCGTTCCGCACGCGAGGAGGCGTAATGCGTTTGTTTCGGGTCAAGTGGAATCGGTGGTTCGCGGGACTCATCATCTCTCTTGCATTTTTTGCCCTGACCGGGTGTGCATCGGAATACATTCCGCAAAATTTCCTGCAATCCAATTCGCGTGCGGCGCAGGCAGCGGCTGACCTGTTCTACTGGATTTTTTGGGTAGCCACTGTCATTTTTATTTTGGTCGAAGGATTGTTGGTGTATTTTGTCCTGCGTTATCAACGCCGCGCGCCGGAGGAACATCCCGAACAGTATCACGGGAATACGCGCCTGGAAGTGACATGGACCCTTATTCCGGCGTTGATTCTGGTTGTGGTCTTTGCGGCAACGATTCGGACGATGGGCGAAACGGGACCGACGAACCCGCCGGGCGAGGGGATCAAGATTGACGTGTTCGGGCACCAATGGTGGTGGGAAATGCGCTACAACGACGGGCAGGTCTCGACGGCAAGCGAATTGCACATGCCGCCGAACCAAGTGATGAATATCACGCTGCGGTCGGAGAATGTAATTCACAGTTTTTGGGTGCCGCGCATCATGGGCAAAACTGACACGATGCCCGGACATGAAAATGTAACCTGGCTGATGACAGACCAGCCGGGTACCTATGACGGACAGTGCGCCGAATTCTGCGGCACGCAGCATGCCAACATGTTGTTCCGCGTGATTGTTCACAACACGCCCGAAGATTTTCAGACCTGGTTGAGGAATCAATCGGCTCCGCCCGTCGAACCGGCGTCAGGTTCGCTCGCCGCGCGCGGCAAAGAAATCATTACAAACCCCAAGTATTTTTGCACAACGTGTCATACGATTCAAGGCACGACTGCCGTTGGGGTCACGGGTCCAAATCTCACCCACTTTGCCTCGCGGACTTGCTTTGCCGGATGTATGTTTGAAAACAACAAAGAGAATTTGAGGAACTGGCTTTCCAGCCCGGGGACAATGAAACCGGGGAATATCATGGCGCAAGTGTTGAGCCAATTGAATCCCGGCGACCCGCTGCATCCGCTCAAGCCCGATGAAGTCGAAGCGCTCACGGCGTATTTGGAGAGTCTTAGATAGTCTTATGGTCGGATAGTCGGACAGCCGGATTGTCAACGTATGTCGCGTTTGACCAACCGACCAGCCGACGAACAGACGAGCCGACTACAGGAGAATGTATGGCGACGAATGTGATGACGCTGCCGCGAACCTCTCAGCCAAGCGGCTTGTGGAGTTGGATTACCACAGTTGACCACAAGCGATTGGGCGTGATGTACTTGATTACGGCAGTCGCGTTCTTTTTGATAGGCGGCATTGAAGCGCTGCTGATTCGAACTCAACTCGCAACGCCCGACGGGCAAATTCTTAACCCCGAACTGTACAATCAGATTTTTACGATGCACGGCACGACGATGGTGTTTCTCGCGGTCATGCCGTTGAACAGTGGTTTCGGCAACTATATCGTGCCATTGATGATTGGCGCGCGGGATATGGCATTCCCGCGTCTGAACGCATTCGGCTACTGGTTGTATTTGTTCGGCGGCATTCTTTTGTATTCGAGTTTCCTGATTGGCGACGCGCCGAACGCGGGCTGGTTCGGTTACGCGCCATTGACCGAGCTGCCGTTCAATCCCACGCTCGGCGTTGACTTTTGGGTGTTGTCACTTCAACTGCTTGGCATATCGTCGCTGGCGGGCGCACTGAATTTCATCGTAACGATTTTGAACATGCGCGCGCCGGGAATGACAATCAATCGACTGCCCTTGTTCGTGTGGGGTACGTTGGTCACGTCGCTGCTCATCATTTTCGCCGTGCCGAGTATTACGGTTGCGCTCATCCTCTTGTTGTTTGACCGCCATTTCGGCACCATGTTTTATTTGCCGTCCGCGCAAGGCGACCCGCTGTTGTGGCAGCATTTGTTCTGGTTCTTTGGACATCCCGAAGTCTATATCATGATTATGCCCGCGTTCGGAATTATTTCCGAAGTGCTGGCAACCTATTCCCGTAAACCGATTTTTGGATATGCCGCGATGGCATTTGCGTTCGCAGGCATTTCGTTCGTCAGCTTTACGGTGTGGGCGCATCACATGTTTGCGACCGGCATCTCGCCGGTGGCGGATATTGTTTTCGCGGGTACGAGTTTTCTCGTCGCCGTTCCCACGGGCATTAAAATTTTCAATTGGCTCGGAACCATCTGGAAAGGTTCCGTCCACATTACGACCGCGTTCCTCTTTGCCGCGGGCTTTATCGGACAATTCACCATCGGGGGGCTTGGCGGCGTGATGCTGGCAACCGTTCCGGTGGATTGGCAAATCACCGATACATATTTCGTCGTCGGTCACTTTCACTACACGTTGTTTTCGGGCGCGATTCTTGGGCTCTTTGCCGGAACATATCACTGGTTCCCGAAAATGACCGGGCGCTTTATGAATGAACGACTCGGTCAAATCCATTTTTGGTTAACCATGATTGGCATGACAATGGTCTTTTTGACCATGCACTATGTGGGTGTGTTGGGAATGCCGCGCCGCATTTACACGTATTCGAGCGGTCAAGGTTGGGACTTGTGGAATTTAATCGAGACCGTCGGCGCGTATATCATTGCCGTTGGCATTGTTATTTTTGTTTACAACATTATCGTCAGTCTGCGCCAACCCAAAACGGCGGGGGATGACCCATGGGACGGGCAAACGCTGGAATGGGCAACCTCGTCACCGCCACCCGTTTACAATTTCGCGTCCATGATTCCGGTGAATAGTCCGCGTCCGTTGTGGGATGCCAAGTATGGCGCGCACAGTGAATTTGCGGACAATCCCAAAACAGTCGAATTGTCCGGCGGAGGCACAGCGCACGTGCATTTGCCCAATCCGAGCTTGTGGCCCTTGTTGCTTTCGTTGGCACTCACAGTCTTTGCGGCAGGTATGATTTTTAATCGAGCCGTCGCCCAAATGTTCGGAGGCGAACCGGTTCTCGGATATTCCGTTGCGATTGTCGGCGTCGTCGCAATTTTTGTAACGTTTATCGGTTGGCTCCAACAGCCCGCGGGATAACACCTCACCCCTGCACCTCTCCTTCCAGGAGAGCTGAGAAGCAAAACTCTCCATCAAGGAGAGGGGGAGATAAAACTATGTCAGCAGTCCGAAATTTAGAACAGGCAGGGCATCGCGTTGGGGAAGCGCTTGAACATGTCGTTGATGAAGCGCACGCGCAAGCAGAACACGCTGAAACATCAACAGGACTTGACCATCGCAAGCTCGTGATGTGGATTTTCATCGCGTCCGAGTGTATCTTTTTCGCCGCGCTCATGGCGACATTTCTCGTATACAAGGGCAAGACCCCGCTAACGGAAGGAGCGGAACATCTCGACCTGTGGGTTGCTTCTTCCAATACGTTCATTCTCCTCTTTAGCAGTTTGACGATGGTGCTTTCGCTTCAATCCATCGAACAGGGCAAACGCGGCCGCATGATTTTCTTTCTCATTGCGACGGCGCTGCTCGGTCTGGTGTTCTTGGGCGCACCTCTCGCGCTGCTTCTCGCCTTGAGTAATCCGCTGGGTCTGAATACAGAAGCGATTGCCGCGTTTTTCGGGCAAATCTTTTTGGGCGGGCAAACGTTTGAATACTACGAGTTGCTCGTCAACGGCGTTTCACTCGACACGAATTTGTTCGGTGCGACGTTCTTTACTCTGACCGGCTTTCACGGGGCGCACGTTGCGGTTGGCGTCGTGTGGATTATCATGTTGATTGTGCGCGCGCTGCGCGGCGGCATCACCGAACACAATCATCTCGCCGTCGAACTTGGCGGTTTGTATTGGCACTTTGTGGACCTCGTGTGGGTCGTACTGTTCACGATAATTTATCTCATCTGATAGAAAAACCGACGAGGTCACCAATTCTGGCGATGGCTTCCGTTGCATGAATTGCTTGAGACGCTCGTAGGTTTCGTATCCAACGCATGGAACACGGACAAGCTCTTCCCAAAGTTACTGCTGACCCGCATCATGACCCCGGCGATTTTGTCGCGGAAGAACAGCGCATCAAAAAAGCACAGCCGAATTACATCGGCGTGTTTTTGGTGTTGGGCGTTTTGACTGCGATTGAAATTGCCATCTCGGTACTCTTTCCGCACCGCGAAGGCGTTGCCGTTCTCGGTACCGTCCCCATCCTCTTGTTTCTCACGGTCGCAAAAGCGATGCTCGTCATCCTGTACTATATGCACTTGAAATTTGACAACCGCATTTACAGTTTCTTTTTTGGTGCAGGGATTCTCGCGTTCGCGCTGCCGTTTGTAATTTCGATGATTTTTCTTATGGCGCCGCCCGCGCTGCATGGCTCGCTTGCCGGAGAAGGCGGCGAGCCGTCGAGCGGCGAACCGCGCCCGACGCCGAACCCGAACGCGGGACCCCCGGTCACGTTCCGCCTGGATGGAACGGAATTTTCTTTTACTCCGGCAGACCTCGCCGCCAATTCGGGCCAAGTGGTACGCATCGAATTAAAGAACGTCGGCAGTGTCGAACACACGTTTGTTATGCCGAACAAGACCAAAGCCGAAGATGCCCAACCATGGGTTACGCATGATGGCAAGCAGGTTGCGAAAGCGGGCGCGGCGGCTACAGGCAGAGGGAATTTCGTCGCACCGAGTCCGGGCGAATATGTGTTTTACTGCGATGTGCCGGGGCACGCGCAATCGGGCATGTTCGGCACGATTGTTATCAAATAACACCAGCTTGCGGGTTTCGTCATACTCTTTGCGCGTTGAGCAGCTCACTCGCTCAGCGCGCAATTCATTTCAACAGACGTGAACGTTTATTTTCCGCCGCCGGATTTTTGGTGGACCGCGTGGACCTTTGAGCCGAGCATTTGGTTAAGCATTGTCATTTTGCATGGGAGTTACCTGCTCGTCGTGGGTCCGCTGCGCGGGATGTTTGGCACCAGTCAACCGATTACGTCAAAACAATTGACGTACTGGACGCTCGGCATTTTGAGCTTGATTGTGGCATTGATAACGCCGCTTTCGCTGCTGTCCGACCAATATCTTTTCAGCGCGCACATGCTGCAACATATTTTGCTGACTCTTGTTGCACCGCCCCTCCTGTTGTTGGGCTTGCCGAGTTGGTTGTTTGACCCGCTCAAGAACTATCCCGCGTTGGTGGGATTGGCGCGCGCGTTGTGCAATCCGTTTTTCGCGTTTGCCGCATTCAACGTAACGTTCGTGGCGTGGCACATTCCTTCGCTTTACAATCTCGCGCTGTATTCGCCCCCAGTGCATCTGTTTGAACATTTTTCGGTGGTCGCCACCGCGTTGTTGACGTGGATGCCGGTGCTTTCGCCGACAAAATTGATTCCGCGTTTGCCCCTGCCCCTCCAAGTATTTTATGCGTTTCTCCAAAGCATCATCGGCACGGGACTAGGCGGCATTCTCACTTTGGCAAAAGAGCCGATTTATCTTTTTTATACGCAAGCGCCGCGCATTTGGGGCATTCCGGTTTTGGAGGACCAGGTGTGGGCAGGATTGTTGATGTGGGTCGGCGCGGCGATGCTTTGGCTCGTGGTGTTGACGTTTCGATTTTTTCGCTGGTTCAGCGCCAAAGGACCGATTGAAGGCGAACACGGATTCGTATAAATGAAAATGTCTCACCTCTCACCTCCCATTCCAATTTCCAAAAGTTGGCGTGACACCATCACCGATTATGTGATGCTCACCAAGCCAACCATCGTCGCGCTGTTGTTGACGACGACATTGGGTGGCATGTTAATCGCCGCGCATGGTTTGCCGCCAATCCCGATTTTGATTCTCACGCTCCTCGGCGGCGCGTGTTCGGCAGGCGGCGCGAACGCGTTGAATTCGTACATTGACCGCAACACAGACAGAGCGATGGGGCGCACTTCCCGGCGTCCTCTGCCAAGCGGAAAAATTTCGCCGCGCAATGCGTTGTTCTTTGCGCTGACGCTTTGTGCGGCGTCGGTGTTTATTTTTGGATTCGGCGTGAATTGGTTGGCGGCGACACTTTCGACGACGGGGATTGTGTATTACGCGTACGTGTACACGGTGCTGTTGAAACGCATGACGCCGCAGAATATCGTCATCGGCGGCGGTGCGGGGGCAATTCCGCCGTTGGTCGGCTGGGCGGCGGTGACGAATGAACTGAGTTTGTTGTCACTCTATTTGTTTGCGATTATATTTTTGTGGACGCCGCCGCATACGTGGGCATTGATGCTGTTGCTCGAAAAAGATTATCGCAAAGTTTTGATTCCGATGCTGCCCGCGGCGTGGGGTGAACTTGAAGCGCGGCGTCACATTATTTTGTATTCGATTTTGTTGGTGATTGTGACGCTGATGCCGTTTTTGTTTCGCGGCTTGAGTTGGCTTTATTTGATTGGCGCAGTGGTGCTCGGCGCGTATTTTCTTGCGCGGGCACTGCGTTTGTGGTTCGCGCGCGGCGAGGTAAAACCGCTAGCGAAAAAATTGTATCACTATTCCAATGCCTACCTCGCGCTGTTGTTTGCGCTGATGGTCGCGGACACCATTCTTTTGCGCTGATCGTTTATGGAACGTCTCCTTCTCTCTACACGTTTCATCGTTCTTATTGGCGTCATTGGTTTGGTCGTCGCCGCGCTTGCCGGATTTCTCTTGGCAGTGTACGAAACGGGACAGCTCGTCTGGTACATCATTACGCATCTCGCCGACCCGAATCTCGAAGTCGAAGAAGTGAATTTTATCAAATTGGTGGACGGCTTTTTGGTCTCCACCGGACTTTTGATTTTTGGTCTCGGACTGTACGAACTGTTTATTCGCGAATTGGAGCTGCCGCGCGTGCTGCGTTTTACAACCATCGGACAGTTGAAAACTTCGCTTGCCAACATTATCGTCCTCACGTTGGCAGTCACCTTCCTCGCGTCACTTCAAGAGCATGAAGATGCCGCGAGCGTCTTGCTCAAAGGTGCGGCGGTCGCCGTCGTAATTGTTGCCTTGGTATTTTTTACCCGCAACGACAGAGAACCCCATTAGCGCGTTCATTCTACAGGCACTTGCGCCACCACAAATTCTTCCGGCACAATCTCTCCCGCGTCCGGCTCAACCTCGTCGCGCGTGCGCGTCAACAAGCCCAAACTCGCAATCATCGCCACCGCGCCGAGCAAAAATGGCGCGGCGAGGGATGTAAGCGCCGCGCTCCACGCGCCCACTGCCGGACCTGCCGCCGTTGTAAATCCCGCAATGGTGGTTTGCAAACCAAAGACAGAGCTGCGTGTCGCGCGCGTGCTGTGCTGCGCCAACATGGTTTCGGCGACGATAAAAATGGTTTCGTAAAAAATATGCGCGCCGAGAAAAAAGATGATGCCGATTTCCCAACGCGGCGCCAACCCCCACCCCACCAGCGTAACCGCGAAAGCAATCGCAGAACCAACCCAAATTTTTTTCCCTCCCCAGACATCCGCTTTGCCGCCGAGCCACACGCCAATTATCGCAACCGCCGCGCCCGCCGCATTCACCCATTGAATCTGCACCTGATTTATTTTCCACACATCGTTCGCGAGCAACGCGCTGAACGGACCTTCAAACGACAATCCCAACGCGAGCGCGAACAAGGCATTGGCGGCGACAATCCAAAGAATCGCGGGCGAAAACGCGGTGTGCCATGTTGAAAATTTTTGTTCGAGGCGCGGCGCGTCGTGGTGCGGTTCGCGCAAAATCAAAGCGCGCGCTAGCGTTGCGGGAACCAAGACAATGCCATGCGCGAAAATTAATCCCGCGACGCCGAACGTCGGCAGCAAGAATGAACCCACCAGCGGTCCCACAATCGCCGCGCTCAAGACAAAAATTTCCATAAACGAAAACGCGGTCGCGCGGCGCGCTTCATCCGATTCGGACATGAAGGCTTGCATCGCGGGCCACTGCATCGCGCCTATGAAATTGGTCGCCGACAAAATCGCGGTCAAGGTCACCCAATCGTGTGTCAAACCCGCAAGCAGATAGAGCGGCGACAACAACACACCCGGCGATGTGAATACCCACTTGCGCCCAAAGCGGTCTGCCAACACGCCCCCAAGCATTGCGGGCAAATAATGCGCCAACGTAAAAATCGAAAACGCGACGCCGACTTGTAAATCTGTCGCGCCCAAATCGCGTAAATGCAATGCGATGAGCGGAGACCACGCAAAATACGCGGTGAGGACGAGACCAACCGACATGGATAAAACGGTGGTATTGCGAGAGAGTTGACGATAGTGATTGAGCATGGCGTTTTCCTTTTTTCAAAAAAACAAACACCGCGGGCGAAACAAGCCCACGGCACAAAAAAAACACTGTGGGCTTGAACGCGCCCACAGTGTTCAATACACTTGCACGAAACCGATTACATTTCCCTCAATGGACGCGACCAAGCAATCTGCGTTTCGCAGCGTTACTCAACGGGGTGCGCGGCACAAAGAGGGTTGTGTTCATGTTTTCTATGTCAAATACTTGCCCCACGCGTCGTGCGCGTGCGCTTCGCCCAACATGACGACGGCAACAAAGCGCGGGCGCGCGGGCACAGACAACATCTGCATGTTCGCCTCTTCGGGCGTGCGATTGCCTTTGCGACGATTGCACGGACCACACGCGGTTACAACATTTTCCCACGTGGTTGCGCCGCCGCGCGAACGCGGCAGTACGTGGTCCAGAGTGAGTTCGGTGCGTCCCGGCGTCCAACCGCAGTACTGACACGTGTACAGGTCACGCGCCAACACCGTGCGCCGCGAAAGAGGCAGCGGTAGTCGGCGCGGAATCGGCACGTACGTGACAAGACGAATCACTAACGGAACGTCCATGTGCAAGCGTTCCGCGCGGATTTTCGCTTTGGCAGCTTCCACCAGTTCCGCTTTTTCTTTCAACAGCAGAACGATGGCGCGCTGCACCGAGACGATATTCAGTGGTTCGTACGAGGCGTTGAGAACCAGTACCCCATTCACCGCTCTCACTCCTAAGGGTCACAACAATACGCATCCTTGTTCGGTTCGGAGCGTGCGTATTGTTGTGAATGCGGCGATTGTCTAGTTACGCCGCTTGTTGTAGTTCCTCCGTTTCAAGGAATTTTAGAATCTCGCTGCGCGCTTGTTTGTACGCTTTGAGAAGGTTTTCATCGGGTCCCTTGAAACCGATAACGTTGCGTTTGGCACAGGCGGAGCAACCCATCAACGCTTTGTAGCGGTCCGGATTGCAGTCCAAACATCCGCACTGGCGAATCATCATTAAACAAAAGGCAAGACTGTCCGGATGGTCTTCGGGCAGCGTTGCTACGCGTTTGGCCAGTTCGCGCCATTTCGGGTCACGCAGTCCCGCGAGCGCATGAACGCTCTTGTGTGGAAAAAGAATCTCCGCACGCATCGTGCAAACTCCTTAATGGGCAGCGTTGTCGAAAACAAATTTGCAGTTTTCGCAAACGCTGGAGCAAACTGCGGAGCCGCATTGCTCAGGTCAGATTTGGATGGATTTGGTTGCACGGAAAGTATGTTTGGCACACACTCCGTGTCAACAAAGATGGCGCATGCCTCATTGAGGCACAAAAAACGGCGCTGTTCCAATTTGCATTGGGCAGGCGCCGCACCACGAACCGAAGGAGTTTTGCTTGCGCTGCATTGCGCGGACAATTCTGTCCTCAATTCTCCCTACCGATTCAAAGTGGACGCGTCGGGATTCGAACCCGAGTCATCGGAATTCGCTCATCTGGCTTGTTCCGATTCGACACCCATCGCACGCCCTAACAAAATTTTCGATTTTCGATTTATGATTTTCGATTGCTGCGCTAAAAAACCGCGCGCTCAAAAATCGAAACTCTAAAATCAAAAATTCTACGGCAAGTGGTCGTACCCCCGATTCTGTTTTACTCCGTCATCTGTCTCGAAACATTTCTGCTTCGGTTATGCGTACACGAATTTGCATTCGCGTCGCATCACTGCGACAGGACATTCGACATTGCTGCCAAATGCCCACCTGCCTTGCTCTCCGTTGGACATTCACCTAGCCACTGTCATTGCTGACAATGCTGGTGGGCTTTTACCCCACCGTTTCGCCCCTGTCCCGTGAGGGCAACCCCAAGGGATTGCCCCAACAGGTAGGAATATTTTCTGTTGCAGTTGTCGTCAGACCTCACCCCGCCCCTCTCCTACAAGGAGAGGGAGAATGCGGTCTGCCCTAGCTTGCTGTTTCGCTAGGCAACGTTGCGTCATAACAAACATGACGCAGAGAGTCGGGAAGTTCCTCTCACGGCGATGTGATTCGCCGCAAGCGACGGAACACCTGCTTGCCGAAATTTTTTTCTGTTGTTAATGTTGCAAACAAAAGACGTTTGCAACCAGTGAGCCGCCAGAGGGTCGAACTCTGAACCTGCAGCTTAAAAGGCTGTTGCTCTGCCGATTGAGCTAGCGGCCCATATAAATTTGTTAATGCACCGTTCCACCAAAAAAAGGCGTAAGCTGCTCACAAAAAAACGGCGTGAGCGTTGCGCTGAATTCGCGCTTGCGCTTCACGCCGCCAATGGCTGAAACGAATCGCTCAAACTTACCGCGCAAAACCATGTCCCGTCATTTCTGACGGCATCCATTTGGAAGCAAGCAAAGATTTCGCTTGAAACATGTTTCTCACCTACTCTACTTTCGTGCGGATTCTACCATAAAGTTCCGCCCCATGTCAAAAAAAATTTGTGTTTTCGCTAGCGCGCCGCTTGCGCGAATTGAATCACTTCCGACGGGAACAAGCCCAAGCCAATCGTCAACAACACGACAACAACGACCGCGAACGCGAGAATCACAGGGGTTCGTGATGGTGTTTGCGCCCAACCTTCCGCAGGCGGATTCATGTACATTCGCACGACAGGTCCGAGATAATAGTACACCGAAACAAGACTGTTCAAGACTCCAAGAATCGCGAGCCACACATAACCCGCGTTCACTGCCGCGCCGAATACGAAAAATTTCGCGACGAATCCCGCAAAGGGCGGAAAGCCCGCGAGTGATAACAATGAAATCGCGAGCGCGGCAGCCGCCCACGGTTTTTGCTGCGCCGCGCCAGCCAGGTCCGCGAATGACACGCGTTCGCGTTCGCCATTTCCCAGCGCAATGACCGCGCCGAACGCGGCGAGATTCATCACCGCATACGCGGCGAAATAAAAAAGCGCGGCGGAAGTTCCGCCTGCCGCTTCGCCCGCCACCAACGCGACCAGAATGTACCCCGCGTGTGCGATGGACGAATACGCCAACATCCGCTTGATGTTCGATTGCACAAGGGCGGCGACATTACCAAGTGTCATCGTCACAACGGCGAGAATCGCCAACACCATTTGCCAATCGAGTCCGCTCGCGGGAACGGCGACGAGAAAGGTGCGAAAGAACGCGGCGAACGCGGCGGCTTTAGTTGCGACGCTCATGAACGCGGTGATTGGCGTGGGCGCGCCTTCGTACACGTCGGGCATCCACCATTGAAACGGCACCAGTCCCACTTTGAAGCCAAAACCGACGAGCAGCAACCCGATGCCCATCAAGAATAAAACATTGCCGGAAGAATTTGTCGCGCTTGCGATGACATCCAAATTTGTCGAACCCGTTGCGCCGTACAACAGCGCGACGCCGTACAAAAAGAACGCGGAGGAGAACGCGCCCAGCAAAAAGTATTTCATGCCCGCTTCGAGCGACATGTTGTTCGTGCGCCAAAACGCGCACAGCACGTATAGCGGCAACGAAAACAATTCCAGTCCGAGAAACATCACAATCAAATCATTCGCGAG
Source organism: uncultured Chloroflexota bacterium (assembly GCA_937870825.1). Taxonomy (GTDB): domain Bacteria; phylum Chloroflexota; class Anaerolineae; order UBA4142; family SHND01; genus SHND01. The sequence continues at coordinate 68,452 of CALMZO010000256.1, forward strand.
CGCCATCAAAATCATCCCACTCGTCGCGCCGAGCAGCAGCGCGAGATATTCGCCAAAATCCAAATTGCGCGCGCGCAAATAATCGAGCGAAAGCAAAATCGTCACGAACGCGGCGACGATAACCACAAGCGCAACACCGAGCGCGAGATTGTCCGCCAACACACTGTTGTTGAATGCCGAGAGATTCGCGTCGTACAGAACAAACGTCTGCACTCCCGCGAGCGTCAAGCCCGCCAACGCGACGAATGCCAGCCAACGTTTGTTGTTCCCCGGCAGCAGCGCATCCCCAAGCATCACCAACATCGCCGTCACTGCGGGAATGATTGCGGGCATCAGAGGAACGAGATTGATTTCAGGGGGAACGAAATTCATAAGTCAATGCACAACATTTCGCAGACAGAACAAGCACAAGGCATTGTCCTTACTCTTTTTTGGTCTTGCGCTTTACGGTCAATTTTTGCCGCGCTCGCGCCCAGCGTTCGATTTTTTTGCGATAGCTGCGGACTTGTTCGGCGTGTTCGCGGTCATGGTCAATCTGCGTCTGAATCAATTCAAAGCCCGTCGCGGGCTTGCCCCACGATGTCATACGCGAACGATTCAACACCGGGTCCGTCAGACCCTCAATCACTTGAATCAAATCGCGCCGCGCGATTTCAAACTCGGACATGATTTCGTGTGGGGTCCGCTCGGCGCGCATTGCGAGTTGTTCTTGATTCCACATCGCGAATCCGTTGCGGTCCGAAATTTCGTACGTGTACGCGGACTCGCCGGGCATCGTAAACGTTTGAAGCACGCGCACCATCTCTTCGTCCCACGACGCGACGTGCGCGAGCAAATCTTTGAGCGTCCATGTGCTAATCGCTTTGGAACGCGTGAAATCTTCTTCTGTCAAGCCGGAAAGTGTTTCCGTGAGTTCTTTGCGCGCAGCGCGCAGCTGTTGAATCGCTTCATCGCGTTTCATCGTAATCGTCCTGCGACACCCGAGTGTCCTAGTAATTCGGTGATGGATGCTTGCATCGGATCAAGTAAATAATTCGGAAAAATTCCAATCAGCACGATAAACATCACTAGCGCCAGTACCAACACAAATTCGCGGCGGTTCAAATCGGGCAGCGTTTTATTTTTTTCGTTCGTGACAGGACCCTGCATCGCGCGCTGATATGCCCACAACAAATAAATCGCGGCGAGAATCACGCCGACAGCCGCAAACCCAGTGTACAGCGGATTTGCCTCCCACGCGCCGAGCAAAATCAAAAATTCCCCGACAAAGCCATTCAGCCCGGGCAAGCCCATTGAGGCAAACATGACGAGCAGCAAAAAGAACGCATACAAGGGAATCACTTTTTGCAAACCGCCAAAATTCGCAATCAAACGCGTGTGTGTGCGTTCATACAATATACCCACGAGCAAAAACAACGCGCCTGTGGCAAGTCCATGATTCACCATTTGCAGCACCGCGCCGCTGAGCGCTTGCTGCGAAAAAACAAAAATGCCGAGAATGATAAATCCCATGTGCGAAACGGACGAGTACGCGACGAGCGATTTCAAATCTTTTTGCACAGCCGCCACCATTGCGCCGTAAATTATCCCAACAATCGCCAACACAATCAACAGCGGCGCAAATTGACGCGACGCGTCAGGAAAGAGCGTGAGGTTGTAGCGAATGAAACCGTACGCGCCGAGTTTCAGCAAGATGCCCGCGAGAATAATCGAACCTGCGGTTGGCGCTTGTACGTGCGCGTCGGGCAGCCATGTGTGCAGCGGGAACATCGGCACTTTGATGGCGAACGCGAGCGCGAACGCGGCAAAGAGCCACGGCTGAATCGTCGCGGGCGTAATCGTTTTTTGCAGTTCGAGCAAATCGAACGTTCGCGCACCCGTCGCAAAATACAACACGATAATCGCAACAAGCATCAACAGCGAACCGGTCATTGTGAACAAGACAAACTTGATTGCCGCGTAAATTCGTTTTTCGTGTCCCCAAATGCCGATGATGAACGCCATCGGAATCAGCGAGAATTCGAAAAAGACGTAAAACAAAAAAACGTCCAGCGCGACAAACACACCGAGCATCGCCGCTTCGAGGATGAGAAAGAGAATAAAATATTCTTGTACGCGCTCGTTGATTTCCGAGAACGACGCGGGAATCGCAATCAGCATGAGGAACGTCGTCAGCATTACGAGCCAGAACGACAACCCGTCCACCCCGACATGATACGAAATCCCGAACTGCGGCACCCACGCGTACTGCTCGACGAATTGCATCGCGCTCGTATTCGGCACAAAGTTCGCGAGCAAGTACAGCGACAACGCAAACTCAATCGCCACCGCAACGAACGCCCAACCTTTGATGAGTGACGCGTTTGCCCGCGGAAGCAGCGCCGTGATGAGCGCGGCGGCGAGGGGAAAGACAACAAGCAAAGAGACAATTGGCATCGAATTACGTCCGACAAAAATGCATCTTGGTCATTACGAAAAAAGTTTTGACAGCGCAATCTGCGAGTGCTAAAATATGGTTGTCAAAAAACCGCAAGGTTTTTTCCACCTAGTGAAGAGACGCCTCCTTGTGGCGTCCTGTTACGGTAACCAGCCCGTGACTAGCTAGGTGGTTTTTTTTTTGAACTCAGCAATCTCCAGTTTGTCTGCAATCGCCTCCAAGAGCGTTGTTTCGCCGTACCGCTTCCAACGATGCGCGGCACCTGCAATCAAATCTGCAACCTGAATTAACGGTTCACTTGAGGAGCGTTTCGCCACAATCTTTTTGAAACCACGCTCGATTCCGCTGACCCTGAGTCCAAATCGAATTTCGTGGAGTGCTTGACCCGATTGATCGAATTCGTCCAGCACCAAAACACTCTGCTCGCGTAGCGCCAAAGGGACGAGTGTAAATGTTTCAATAACCAACTGAGCGTAACGACTTGGATCTGGTATTGTTCTCAAGTATGACGGTAAGTGGTGTTTGTCCGCAATCAGAACCCAACCACGAAAGGTCAGCGTGGCAAGAAAATCAAAAACTTTGTTACCCCATCGCTTGCTGGAAATTTCGTGAAACGCAAGTTCGCGATCGTCAAGTACATTCATCTTCTTGAACGATTCGATTTCCCCCCGCGCCGAATCAGGGTTATCAAATCGTACAAGGGCTATAACAAAATAGCGCGTCGCACCCTCGTCGAATTTTAGATCCAAATTCCCCGATTCGTCCCCAGCATAAATTGTAGCCATCCAAGAAATTTCCACAAGAGATTACGGCATCAACCCCTCAAACCTCGGTTTATAAAATTCCCCACACAATTTTTGTTTTTCCACCAACGCGTTTTCTTGGACATCTCGATAAAATTCCTCAATCGTCGCGACATATTCTTGCTGCGTCAACTCGCTCGGGCTGATTCGCACTTGCGCCGCGTGCTGTGAAAATTGAATTTCGATTTCGTCCGCGGAAAGATGCACCACGCAATCGCGCATTCCTAACGGTATCGCTTGCAAATCGAAACGGTTGAGGCGCAAATCGCGAACATGCGTTATTTCGTGAATGAGCAGCGTGAGCAAACTCCACCGCGCCAACGCGTCGTGCGACGCGCCCGGAAAAGCGTCTTGCGTCCAGACACTCAAATGGTCGCGAATGCGAATCCGCCCAATGCCTGCCTTGCCCTCGCGCGTGCGGCAGCAAATCGCATCCGAGACAAACGGTAGAGAGCCATCGTGATAAATTTCGAGCGGACGCTGCGCGAGAAAATAATCGTACCAGTCTGGCATGTTTTCGCGCAGCCACGCCAACGCGTTTTCAAAATACGCAATGTCCGCGCGATTGAAATCGTAAAGAGCAACCTCCTCAACATCGCCCGCGAGTTGCGTCACCTGTTCCAAAGCGAACGGCAGCCCCAACCGTTTGCCAGTCGGGCGCGGGTGGGACCCCGAACGGTCCAACACTTCAAAATAGCCGCTCGATGCATTGAACGCAACCGCATCACTGCGCGCCATCGGCACAAAAGGACTGGGCAAGAGTTGAACAATTTCGGCGGTGTGCCGGTCAACCAAAACGACTTGCCAATCGGTCAACACTTGCGGATTGCCGTTCGGTTTCACCTCGAGCAACGGCGCAACTTGTTTCCCGCTTGCTTCGAGCGGATAGACACGCAGCAGCGCGAACGCGTTTTGAGAATCTTGCTTGTCGTACCAAATGTGCGCGTAACACAGATTGAACTCACAGCGGCGTCCTTCATCGTACGCCAACGCGTTCCCATCTTGATCGCGCAATCCAAAACGCGCGTTCATCACTTCGCCCAACGACGTCACAACGCCGTCGAACGAAATCGTTTCGGGATGCAAACAATACACGCGTTCGCGATTTTCAAAACGTATGCCTTGCGGCAGTTCGCAGAAATTCAATGCGCGATAGGACGAACCGCGCAGCCGCCGCAAACTCACAATCGCCCGCGTGAGGGCATCCGCATCTTCAGCTCCCGGCGTTTCGTCTGCGGAAACGGTTGCCTCTCTTGGCGGTGTTAAGGTTCGCGTACTGGATACCGTTGCTTGAGGCACGCGCAAATTTTCAACGGTCTGCGGTACACTTGGAACAGGCGGTGTTGCGCACGCAATCAACCCCGCGAGCAACAACCACACGCCAACCTTGACGGGAGACCATCGGCGCTTTGGCTCCATCAATCACGTCAAACCCAATCAGCGCATAATGACGACAGCGATGACAACGACGATTCCAATCAACATCGCGAGCGCGTACCCGCGCGCATAGCCACCTTGCAGCGAGCGCAAACGTTGCCCCGCGTTGCGAAACGCATTCCCCAATCCATCCGCAAACCCATTAATCACGCGCCCGTCAATATCCAGCCAAAACGCGTTCGACAACCAGCGCCCCGGACGCGCAATCAAATAATCGTAAAATTGGTCCACCCAATACTTGTTTGCCAGTACTTGATACAACCACGGATAATATCCGGCGAGCCGTGCGGGAGTCCGTGAACCATTCGCGTAAAAACGCAGCGCGACAAAAATTCCAATCAACGCGGCAGCCGTCGAAATTCCAATCAGCGTCCACTCCAATGTTTCGGAAATTTCAAAATGGGGTTCGCCAAACGCAGGCGCGAGAAACTGCGCCAATAAATTTGTGCCGAGAACGTGCGGCAATCCGACGTACCCCGCGAACACCGCGCCAAGCGCAAGAATCGCAAGCGGCACCCACATTACGGGTGATGCTTCGTGCGGATGCAATCCTTTCGCGCTGTGTCCATGTTCATCGTGCGCGTGTTCATCATGCGCTGAAACGATTTCGCCCTCTTTCCAACGCGGTTTGCCGCCGAATGTAAGAATCACCGCGCGAAATGTATAAAGCGCGGTGAGCAGCGCGGTCAACACGCCCACAACCCACAGCGCGAGATTGCCACTCGCAAAACCCGCCGCGAGAATTTCATCTTTGCTAAAGAATCCGCTAAAGAGCGGAAAACCCGAAAGCGCGAACGCGCCAATTAAAAATGTCCAGAATGTAATAGGCATCACGCGGCGCAAACCGCCGAGCCGCCGCATGTCAATCATGTCGTTCATCGCATGCATCACCGCGCCCGCGCCGAGAAACAGCAGCGCCTTGAAAAACGCGTGTGTCATCAAATGGAAAATGCCCGCGCCGAACGCGCCGACGCCCAATGCGAAAAACATATAGCCGAGTTGTGAGACTGTCGAGTACGCGAGAACGCGTTTCAAATCATTTTGGACGAGCGCGATCGTTGCTGCAATGAACGCAGTCAGGACACCGACGATGGCAACAATCCCAAGCGTTGTTGGAGCAAGTTCGTACAACACATGCGAGCGCGCAACCATGTACACGCCTGCCGTCACCATTGTCGCCGCATGAATCAACGCGCTCACCGGCGTCGGACCCGCCATCGCGTCAGGCAGCCACACGAACAATGGTATCTGCGCGGATTTTCCCGTCGCACCCAAGAACAATAGCAGCGTCATGACTGTAATCACGGGCGCGCCGACCTGGAACATTTCCTCCGCGCCGTGAAACACATCCTCGAACGCGAGCGAACCGAACGTCCAAAACATCAAAATGATTCCGAGCGTGAATCCAAAATCGCCGACGCGATTCACCACGAACGCTTTTGTCGCGGACGAACGCGGCGATAAAAATTTTTCATCCGTCCCGACCGCGAGATTGTCGCGATGGTACCAAAAACCGATGAGCAAGTACGAACAAACACCCACACCTTCCCAACCCAAAAACATGAGCAAATAATTGTCCGCGAGAACGAGCATCAACATCGCGAACGCAAATAAATTCATGGCAACGAAAAAGCGCGCGTAATCTTTTTCATGTTCCATGTAGCCAACCGCGTACATGTGAATCAATGTGCCAATGCCCATCACGACAAGAATCATCACCGCCGAAAGCGGGTCAAGCCAAAACGCAACATTGACAGAAAAATCTCGGACGCCTATCCATTGATATAGCGTCTCGTGTATCACGCGCTCTTCCGCAGGCAGCGCCAGCAAATTCATCACCGCGCTCAACGACACACCAAATGCCGCCGCCATGAACGCAACCGCCAGCCAGCTCGACAACGCGCGCGGCAAGCGTCGCCCGACGAGCAGGTTGATGGTTGCGCCGAGTAATGGAAGTGCGGGAATAAGCCAGAGGGGTGTCATCTATCCAAGTGTCATGTGTCCAAGTGTCGTGTGCCACAATAACGTGATACGCGATGCCTGACACGGCGCTCAGCCCTTTAGGGCATCAATTTCATCCACATCCACATTCTCACGCGCGCGGAAAATCGCAACGACGAGCGCGAGGCCCACCGCCACTTCTGCCGCCGCAACGGTCAACACGATAAAGACAAAGACCTGCCCCTCCATATCGTTGAGAAATCGCGAATACGCGACGAATGCGAGATTGACCGCGTTCAGCATCAACTCGATGCCCATGAACACAATCAACGGATTGCGTCGAATCAACACCGTCACCGCGCCGATGGCAAACAACAGCGCAGAGAGAACCGTGAAATGTGTAACCGTTAACATCAGTAATCAGAAATCAGTTTTCAGCAAAGACTGTTTGTTGCCGGGTTTTTAATGCGTCATGTACGAGTCGAATGGGATTCAATGATTCATTCAACGCAAATCGCGTTTCAAGTCGCGTTTCGTTTCGGCATGGGGAACGCGTTCGCGCCGCGCGAGCGTCATCGCGCCGACAATGGCGACGAGCAACAGGACAGATGCAATTTCAAACGGGAGCAAAAATTCGGAAAACAAAAGTGTGCCGATGACTTGGACGTGCCCATTCGCCGCGACAAATTCAGGCGTGTATTGTCCCGTCGCGGGCGCGATTTGTCCGCTTGTGAACGTTGCCGCCATCAAGCCGCCGAGCGCAACGGTGAAAACAATCGCGACCACCGATTGGGCGCGGCTCCGCGCGCCGATCATATCGAGGCGCGGATTCAACACCATTATCACAAACAGAAAGAGAATCAACACCGCGCCCGCGTAAATCATAATTTGCGCGACGGCAAGAAACGGCGCGTTCAACAAAACATACATCGCGGCGAGCGCCAAAAAGACCAGTGCGAGCGACAACGCGCTGCGGACAGGACTGCGCGCAATCGCCATGCCTACCGCGCCAAGCACCGCGAGCGCGGCAAACAAATAAAACACAATGGATTCAACTAACGCGCCGTAATCCATCATCCGTTCTTTCTCAACCTACGCGCCTGCTCCACCACATCGCGGCAGTGTACCTCATGGTGCGCATACATCGCCAGAAAAAATTCCTTGACGTCCGCGTCGCCTGCGGCGGGATGCGTCCCGCGCCGGGTGAGTTTTTCGGGCGTAATCGTTTCCAACACGGCGATTAAATCTTTGTAACTCGCATCCAGGTCCGCGCGCAATTGTTCAATCCTTTTTCCGCGTCCTGCCGCAACCGACTCGTCATTAAATTTTTGATTGTCAAAATCGGCGGGCAGCGCGGCTTGCGTGCCATTCGCAATGTCTTGCAAGAGGCGCGTCATCAACGCTTCGTTCGTCGCCATATGAACGAGGGTATCGTGAATGGACCAGTCGCGCTCGGTGAGACACATATCCAGCTGTTCTTCCGAAAGACCCGCGAGGCATTTCAAGAGCGTTTCGCGCGAACGCGCATATTGCGAAACGAGAGGTTCCAATTCTTTAAGCATGGACGTTTTCCATTACTTGACGAATGTGAGCCGCTTCGTGAGTGGTGATGATGATGAACAACCGGCGCAGCGTTATGTCCGCTTCGAGCGGGTGGTCACCGCGTTTTTCCAAATCGTCTTGCGTCAACATTTCCATCAACGCCACAAACTCGCGTTGTGCGCGTTGCCAATCGTTCAACAATTCGTCGAGCGCTTGCTCGGCGCGTTTTTCTTGCTGTCGTTGATTGAAAAAATTCAAATCAAAATCGGGACGCAGGCGATTGTCTTGTTCGGCAATCCAATTTTTCGCCATCCGCAACATGCTCATTTCCGCGCCGACGAGGTGCGCCAACGTTTGGCGCGCGGAATACTCTTCACTCACGCCGCGTTGATTCAATTGCGCTTCATTCAAGCCGCGTAGAAACCGGGCGAACGTTTCTTGATTCGCATTCAATTCCGCAACGCGCGGTTCCAATTCGGGTAACATCTCAACGCACCAATGCCTGCGCCGCTTTCGGGAGCAAAAGATAGATGATGCCTGCCGTGATTAATATATTCAACAGCGCGAGCGGCAGCATGAACTTCCATGTGAAATTCATCAGCTGGTCATAACGCATACGCGGGAAGGTGCCGCGAATCCACATGAAAACAAAAATCAAAACAAATACTTTGACGGCAAACCACCAAATCCCAGGCTCGCCGACAACCGGCAAAAACGGAAGCGGACTCAGATAGCCGCCCAAGAACAATGTCGTCGCCAACGCGCAAACCGTGATGATGTTGATGTATTCCGCCATGAAAAAGAACGCGAATTTGATGGACGAGTATTCGGTGTAATAGCCCGCAACGAGTTCCGTTTCTGCTTCCGGCAAATCGAACGGCAAGCGGTTCGTTTCCGCAATCGCGGCGATAAGGTACAAAACAAATCCGAGAAGCTGCGGCAGAATAATCCAACCAAAATTTCGTTGATAGTCCACAATTTCATTCAAGTTCAACGTTTCGGTCAGCATCAACACGCCGACGAGCGCAAGCCCCAACGTAACTTCGTACGAAATTAACTGCGCCGCCGCGCGGAGTGAACCCAACAGCGCGTATTTGTTGTTCGAACTCCATCCTGCCAACACCGTCCCGTACACACTCACCGAACCCACCGCAAGCAAATACAACAGCGCGACATTGACATTCGCGATTTGCATTTCAAACGGAATGCCAAACAAGTTCATCGGCGGCGCAACGGGAATCACCGCAAACGCAAGCAGCGCGGTAGCAACCGAAATCATCGGCGCAATCACAAACACCAACTTGTCCGCGTTTGTCGGAATCAACTCTTCTTTGAACAATGCTTTGATGGCGTCGGCGAGCGGCTGCAACAAGCCGCGCGGACCCGTGCGATTGGGACCGATGCGGACCTGAATTTTGGCAATAACCCACCGCTCGACGAGTTGGATGTACGCAAACGTCGTCAATAATGCAAAAATCCACACCACGCTTTTGATGATGAGGATTACAAAATCAACAATCGGTCGGTCAACGTAAATGCCGAGAATGTTCATCGAAGAAGCATGTCATTTCGAGCGGAGCGAGAAATCTCAACCCGCGCGCAACTTGCTCACCAGCGCGTCCAATTTTTCATCGGTCATGGCTTCGTACTGCGCGTTGTTGTCCACCAACAGCACGGGTACTTTGTCACAGCCGCCCAAGCACGGCGCGTGCCGAAGCGTAATCGCGTTGTCGCCCGTCGTTTCCTGCCCGTGTTCCAAACCCAATTTGTGACACAATCGCTCGAACGCCGCATCCGCGCCCGCCAACGCGCACGGCAAGTCGGTGCAAAATTCAATCACATGCTGCCCTGTCGGCTTGAGATGGTACATGGTGTAAAAACTCGCCACCGAACCCACCTCTGTCGGCGTCATAGCCAATTCTTTGGCGACGGCATCAATCGCCTCTTTCGGCAGCCAGCCAAACTCCTCTTGCGCCACGTACAGCGCAGGCATTACCGCCGAACGCGCGCTCGGATATTTTGTTTTAAGCGTCTGAATCTTTTCTTTTGCAGTGTTTGATAGCATCAGATTGTTGAGGGACTTGGCAAACATTTTCATCCCTCATCCTCATCCCTCATCCGTTGTCTAATACCAATCAAATCCGCCCTTGCGCCAAACGTAAATGTAGCCGACCAACAGAATCACGGTAAAGATTGCCATTTCAATAAACAAAAATTCGGCGGCTTGGCGAAATACCACCGCCCACGGATAAAAGAAAATGATTTCAATGTCAAACAGAATAAAAATCACTGCGACGAGGTAATAGCGAATCCACACGCGCCGCCGCGCCGTGCCAATTGTCGGCATCCCCGATTCGTACGTCTGCCCTTTAATCACGGTTGGACGGCGCGGACCGATGAGCGCCGAAACGCCAATGCCGATTGCAGCAAAGGCGACGGACACGACCAACATGATAAACAGGGGAAAATAATCAGCAGGCATAACGCATCGAATGGATAACGCAATGGCGGTTCGCCAACAAGTTATGTGCTCATTCGAGGATGAGCGTGGCACCCGGTGTGCCCACTCATCTCACCATGTCAGCCATTCGCAGGGGAATTTCGAATGGCATTCCCACAACATTTCAGGATGATAAGACGATTCAATTTAATTGTCAAACTTATCACAAATGGATGAGTAATTTCGGGCAAATTCGTATCCAATTTGACATGTCTGAAGGTCCCGAAGTGAAACGCACCGCCGCGCGTCTGCATGAGGCGCTGGCGGGCGAAACGATTCAATCCATTGACGCGCACCACAAAAAAATTCTTGCCGCGCTTGCGGAAACGCCCGACGCGCTGCTCGGACGCAAAATCCTACGCGTCCATTCGCTCGGCAAACATATTCTGTTCGACCTCGACAACGGCTCGCATTTGCACAATCATCTTTTGATGTTTGGCAGTTGGCGCATTTACGCGAGGCGCGCCAAAATTGAGCCGGACCCGCGTATCATGGAAATTGTTTGTACGCAGAAGCATCGCGCCGTTTTGCGCGGCGGCAGTGTGTTTGAATTATTGCCCGCAGGCACCCTCGAAAAACACCCGCGCATCACCAAACTGGGTCCTGATGTTTTGGGCGAAACGTTCGACGAAAAACGCGCGCTGAAAAATTTCAAAAAACATCCCGACGTAGAAATTGGCGTCGCGCTGCTCGACCAGGAAATCGTCGCGGGCATCGGCAATTATCTCAAAAGCGAAATTCTCTTTGTCACACAGACAAACCCGCGCGCCCTCATCCGGGAACTGTCGGACACACGCTTGCGCGAAATGATTCGCGCCGCGCGCGCGGTGACGCTGTACAGTTTTGAAAACGCAAGTTTCACCATTCCCGATGAAATTCGCGCGCGCGTCCAAGAAACGGGAATGTCCCCGCTTACGGTGGGGCGAAGGCATTATGTCTTCCGCCGCACCAACAAGCCGTGTTGGAATTGCGGCACGCCGATTCGACAATATCGCCAGGGCGCGGGCAAAGGACGCATCACATACTATTGCCCGAATTGCCAGGCATGACGCGTGCGTACACAGAAATAGGCAACCTCGAAATTGAAGTTGCCTCGATTTCACCAAACTAAAAAATTCTAAATTAGCGGCGCGTTTTCACGCGCGCTTTGGCGAGTTCTGCATCGTGCCATTGGTCATACAGACCAACGCCCAGAACGGCAATGAACACGCCGCCGGCAGTGACGCCGAGACCGGACAGGTCTGAGAAAAAGACAACCGCAGCGATGATGACTACGAGGGCTGCACTCACCATCAGAGTGAGGTAAAGTTCGCGCCAGTATTTGCGCATGGACATATACACCTACGGGGAATAGAGTCAAGCAGCGTGCATCGAACGAGGGATGTGGCTACCTGCTAAAACGCCAACGCATCATTGCGGGGACGGGCATATTGTATACAAAACGCTCAAAATGCGAAATAGGTCATTTGACCTGTTTTTGCCGGAACTATCTCCGCGCGTCAATCCCAACAATCAAGCCCAGCATTTGCTTTTCCAATCCAATCACTTGAAACCCCGCGGCGCGCACCGCGCTCAATGTGTCGCGGTTAATGTTGCAGCCGCCCGTCATCCAATGCCACGCCGGATTCGCGGCGTGCATCAACGCGCGCCCGACGGGATTTTTGGCGCGGACATGTTCCACCAACCGCAGCGAACCGTTCGGCTTTAATACGCGGCGCACTTCGCGTAACGCGCGCGGCACGTCGGGAATCGTGCAAAAGACGAGCGTTCCGACGATGGCATCGAACGTCGCATCAGGAAATGGCAAATCTTGAGCGTCCACCTGCGCGAGGGTCACATTGTCCTCATACTCGGTAATCATATCCAACGATTCCGCGTCGGGTTCTGTCGCAATCACGCGCGCGTCGGCATGATAGTACGACAAGTTAACGCCGTCGCCCGCGCCGATTTCCAACACCCACCCGCGCGCTTTGTCGGTTACCCATTCGCGCCAATCTTCACCCCACGCGCGTTCGATTGTTTCGCTCATTCACGTTAGTATAAGCGTGACAAAACATTTTGAAAAATCATCTCAGTTGTGCTATCATCGCCGCTGTTATCCTCGCAATCCGAATCGCTCGACGCGATCCACTCGCAGGGAGCAACGGCGCTTTCTGTTCTGATATCGAATTTCCTCATCGCGCTGTCATGTTACTCGCCCCTCTGCGCGTCAAAAAAATTTGTTCGCGACGAGTGCGAATGACGGACGCGATTTCCCCGTCACCCGTCACTTGTCACTTGATACCCTAAAGAATGACACTCCATCTCGCAGAGAACGTTCAATCGCAGGCGGCAACGCGCACCGAGCCGCGCCATGCTCAGCTCGGTTTGCACGACGAACAAGTCTTGGAAATGTATTGGCACATGCTTCTCGCGCGCCGCCTGGACGAGCGCATGTGGATTTTGCATCGCCAGCACGAAGTCGCGTTTCACGTTTCGGGCATCGGTCACGAAGGTTGCCAGGTCGGCGCAGCGATGGCGATGAAACGCAGGCACGATTACTTTTTTCCGTACTATCGCGATTTGTGTTTTACGCTTACGCTCGGACTCACGCCGCGCGCAATGATGCTCGCGCTGTACGGCAAACAAGGCGACCCCATGTCGGGCGGACGGCAAATGCCTTCGCATTACAGCGCGCGGGAATTGAACATTGTTTCTGTTTCCAGTCCGGTCGCCACACAAATTCCGCAGGCGAGCGGCATGGGTTTTGCCATGCAGTACGAAAAAAGTGACCGCGTTGTTATCGTTTGTTTCGGCGAAGGTTCGACTGCCGAAGGCGATTTCCACGAAGGGTTGAACTGGGCGGGCATTTTCCGGTTGCCCGTCATCTTTTTCTGTCAAAACAATCAGTACGCGATTTCCGTCCCCATCGAACGCGAGATGCCGGTGAAAAATGTCGCCGACCGCGCGTATGCGTACGGAATGCCCGGCGTCATGTTTGACGGCAACGATTTTTTGGAATCGTACAGCGCGATGAAACTCGCGGTCGAACGCGCGCGACGCGGCGAAGGACCATCGCTGCTTGAAGCGAAAACATATCGCCCTGTGCCGCATTCCTCCGACGATGATGACCGCACATATCGTTCGCGCGAAGAAGTGGAATTTTGGAAAAAGCGCGACCCGATTTTGCTCGCGCGCAAGTACTGTTACGAACACAACATTCTCGACGAAAACAAAAATCAGGAATTTGAAAACCGCGCCCGCGAAATTGTGGACGATGCAAATGAATTTGCGCGCAGCGCGCCGTACCCGCCGCCCGAAGAAGCGTTGAATGGGGTGTGGGGAGACCTACCAAAATTTTAGATTGCCGATTTTCGATTTTCGATTGCAGCGCCAGAGAACGGGGCAATCGAAAATCGAAACTTGAAAATGCCTGAATTAACAAACATTGAAGCCGTCACGCGCACGCTGCAGCAAGAGATGGCGCGCAATCCGAAAATTTTTATTACGGGCGAAGACGTGGGCAAACGCGGCGGCGTCTTTCGCGCAACCAAAGGTTTGATTGAAGAATTTGGCGACACGCGCGTGGTGGATTCGCCGCTGTCGGAATTGTCCATCGTCGCGGTCGGCATCGGCGCGGCGTTGTACGGCTTGCGCCCGGTGGTGGAAATCCAGTTCGCGGATTTTATCGCGCCCGCGTTTAATCAAATCGTCCAGGAAGCCGCGCGCTTTCGTTACCGCACCAACGGCGAATGGATTGTGCCGCTCGTGATGCGAACGCCGTACGGCGGCGGCATCGGCGGCGGTCTCTACCACTCGCAAAGCATCGAGGCAACGTACGCACACATTCCCGGTTTGTACGTCGTCGCGCCATCAACGCCATACGACATCGCCGGAATGCTGCGTTACGCGCTGCGCGTGAATGACCCCGTACTTTTTCTCGAACACAAAAAAACGTACCGGCTCATCAAAGGCGAGGTGCCGGACGGCGAGTACATGATTCCCTTCTGCAAGGCGGACATCAAACGCGTCGGCAGTGACGTGACCGTGATCGCGTACGGCTTGATGCTTCACGAAACGTTGAACGCCGCGCAGCAACTTGTACACCAAGACATCAACGTCGAAGTCGTTGACCCGCGCACGCTGCATCCGTTGGACAAAGATACGATTTTGTCGTCGGTCAAAAAAACAGGCAAAGCCCTCATCGTTCACGAAGATAACCTCACACTCGGACTCGGCGCGGAAATCGCGGCGATGATTGCGAGCGAAGCATTTGAATTTCTCGACGCGCCCGTGATGCGCGTCGCAGGTCCGGATGTGCCCGCAATGCCCTATGCGCGTTCGATGCAAGATTACTTTATGCCGAATGCGGATAAAATAGCAGAGGCAATACGCAAGTTAAACGCGTATTGAAATGTTCATATGCGCGTGACTCTTCCTATCAACTCTCAAACTACATCGCCCCTGCGCGAAGCAGGCATGTTCGCGGCATTGACGCTCGCGTTGACGTGGTTGTTTTGGCTGCCGGGTGCGTTCATGCCTGCCGCGCTCGGAAACTTTTTGCTGGCGATTGGCAGTTTTGTGCCGCTCGGCGTTGTCATTTTCTTGGAAATTTGGCTGCAAAAAAATTCGCTCGCGCCGCTGAATTGGCTCAAGACCATCACGAGCCGCGCCGTGATTGTGGCGCTGCTGATGCCGATTTTTATTTTGATGCCGGTGTTGCTGCTGAGGTTTTATCAAGGCACGCTGGAAATTGGAAAACTAGTCACTGACGCGCGCGGCATCTGGTTCTCGTTCGTGGTGTTGTTTGTGCTTGCTCTCGCCGAAGAAGTCGGTTGGCGCGCGTACTTGCTGCCGCGTTTGAAAACGCTGCCCTCCTATTTGACGAATGTGATTGTGGGCGTCGTATGGTTCGTGTGGCAGATGCCGCTCGTCTTTGCGGGGAAATACAACGAATCGGAAAATTTCGGTAATTTTTTTCTTGCGATGCTTTTTTATTCCATGCTCATCACACCGTTTTTGAATCGTGTCGCGCGGCGCGCGGATTACAATCCGATTCTTTCCGCAATCTTGCGCGCGGGGCTGCAATTCAGTGTCGCAGTGTATTTTTTGCAAGGACGCGCCGACCCGCTCACCGACACGTTCGGCACGCTCACGATTCTGTGGCTCGTGTTCCTCAACTTGATTCTGTTCTCGCAACTCTGGCAAGGCAAAAAGCCCCCCGCCGAAATTTCGGAACTCGAACGCGTGATGCCGCTGGAAATTGGAAATTAGTAGTCCGTCATTCGTCATTCGTCAGGAGTAATTCATGCCCACGAACATTGTCATGCCGCAACTCGGCGAAAGTGTGGTGGAAGGAACGGTCGGCAAGTGGTTGAAAAATGTCGGCGATACCGTTGCGCTGTACGAACCGATTATGGAAGTCGTCACCGACAAAGTGACCACCGAAGTCCCCTCCCCTGCCGCCGGAACGTTGACACAAATTCTTGTGCCCGAAGGCGAGACCGTGAAAGCGGGAACCGTTGTCGCAATCATCGGACAGGCGGAACAAGTCGCCGCGTCACTCACCGAATCACCAAATCACCCAACTACAAGTAATCAGTCACCAGTCTCCAGTCCCCAATCTCCCGCGAACGGCTCGGCGCGCAATCGTTTCACCCCTGTTGTCGCGCGGATGATTGCGGAATTCAACATCAGCGATGCCGAATTGAGAACGATTCCAGGCACGGGCGAAAACGGACGCATCAGCAAAAAAGATGTTGAAAAATTTGTCGCCGCGCGCGAATCGCAACAACCCGCGCCGGGTTTGGAAACACTGCCCGCGTGGGAACAACCCGGCACAGGCGAATTGTTCCGTCCGACGGAAGAAGTGTTCGGGAAACAATCTTTGCAAGCCAACGCGAAACAAGTCGCTCTCTCAATTCCCTCCACTCCTCAAAAAGTGGAATCTCCCACCGTCGCATCGCCGGACAAACAGGATATGCTTCCGTTATCCCCCATGCGCCGCGCGATTGCGGAACACATGGTGCGAAGCAAAACCGTCGCGCCGCACGTGACCACCGTTCACGAAGCGGACATGTCGCGCGTCCTCGCGCATTTCCAAAAACATCAGAACGAGTTTGCCAAGCAAAACGTAAAACTCACGTACACGCCGTATTTTGTTCAAGCGGTTGTTCACGCGCTGCACCAAGTCCCGCTCGTCAACGCGCAATTTTCCGAACAAGGCATCGTGCTGAAACGCGATTTGAACATCGGAATCGCGGTGGCGATTGACGACGGCTTGATTGTGCCCGTCATTAAAAACGCAGACGACAAAAGTTTGCTCGGTTTGGCGCGCAAAGTGAATGACTTGGCGGGACGCGCCCGCGAAAAAAAGTTGACGGCGGATGAAGTGGCGGGCGGCACGTTCACGCTTACCAACTATGGCGTGTTTGGTTCGCTGTTTGGCACGCCGGTTATTTCGCAGCCGCAGTCCGCGATTCTCGGCATCGGCGCAATTCAAAAACGCGTCGTCGTCATCAACGACGCGATTGCGATTCGTCCGATGGTGTATCTCGCGTTGTCTTTTGACCATCGCCTGCTCGACGGCGCGATTGGCGATACGTTCATGAATCACGTCAAAAAATTTCTCGAAAGTTATCCCGAATGAGAGAGGGGCGGCAGAACGTCGCCCCTACGTTTTTTTCGCGAATTGTTTTAGAATAGAGTCCATCCTGCTGTCCCGGTTCCCCGATGAACGCTGAACTCGCTCGCGCGCTCGAACGCCTTGAAGCCGATTTGGCTCGCGACTCGACAAAACTCTCTACGTTATTCTGGCTGCGCGCCTATACCACGCTCGCCACAGAACGCGCCACGCCGCGCATTCGCTGGTCCAAACTTTCGGGCTATGTTTCCCGCACCGCGCGCGAGTTTGGCATCAATGGTCTAGACCACGCGCCCGGACGCGCGCTTCTTACCGATTACGCGTTGTTTCAAGCAATTCCACTTGACGATTCGCACGCGCCAATTTCCGATGCAGCGACGTTGCGCACGTTGGACGTCGGGCGCAGTTACGAAATCGCGCTGCGCGATGAATTTCAAACGGAACTTGCCGCCGCGCATGAATGGGCGTTGGGCGCGTGGGAAATGCTGCAGCGGGACGAAACCGGCAGCGCGTCCCTGACAACAGTCTTTGCGCGTTGGGCGCGCGAAGGACGCGCGGGACTCTTGCCCGCGCTGATTGACGCGCAAGAGGTGAGCGGCGGCTGGCTGCCGCGCCAGGTGTTGGCACAAATCGGGCAAGCGTTGAATGTTCCGCTTTCCGAAGTGTACGGTGTGGCAACCTATTACAAGATGTTGTACACCAGACCCGTCGGCAAAAAAATACTGCGCGTGTGTGACGATGTGCCCTGTTATCTCGCGGGCAGTCGCGACGTTTTACACAAAGTCAAAAATGTTTTGTGGATTCATGAAAACGAAACCACGAGCGACGGCGAATACACATTGGAAATTGTGCCGTGCATGGGACACTGCGATGTCGGCTGCGCGATTCAAGTGAATGAAATAACACACGAACACGTCACGCCCGAAAATGTTTTCGAACAAATCATCACGCATGAAAACGTGCCGCTGGGGACTGCAAGCGGACCGCGTCTCTTGAAAGATATTGACTCGCCAACTCTGCGCGATTCCGAGAACCCAACGCTCGACGCCTATCTCGCGCGCGGCGGTTTTCTCGCGTTGAAAAAAGCGTTGTACACCATGTCACCCGACGCGATGATTGCCGAAGTCAAAGCCGCGGGCTTGGTGGGACGCGGGGGCGCGGCGTTTCCAACCGGAATGAAATGGGAACTCTCCGCGAAAAATATCGCAGACGCAAAACAGCGCGGCGCGTTCAATCCCGATGCGACCTTGCCGCGTGAACGCAGCGCGGGCTATGTGGTGTGCAACGCGGATGAATCGGAAACGGGAACGTTCAAAGACCGCATTTTGCTCGAACGCAATCCGCTGCTCGTCCTCGAAGGCATGTTGCTCGCCGGGCGCGCCATCGGCGCATCGTACGGTTACATTTACATTCGCGGCGAATATCCATTCGCCTACAAACGTTTCCGCGCGGCGTTGGAACAAGCGCGCGCAAACAATTTCGTCGGCGCAAATATCCTCGGCACCGATTTTTCGTTCGACGTAGAAATTCGACGCGGCGCGGGCGCGTATGAATGCGGTGAAGAGACCGCGCTCTTTGAATCCATCGAAGGCAAACGCGGCGAACCGCGCACCAAGCCGCCGTTCCCGGTCCAGGTCGGTTTGTTCAATCGTCCGACGGTGATTAACAATGTCGAGACGCTTGCCAACATTCCCTTTATCATCAGCGAAGGCGCGCAAGAATTTCGCGCACTCGGGACGGAAAAATCACCCGGCACGCGTCTCGTGTGTTTGAGCGGGCAAGTGAATCGCGGCGGCGTCTTTGAAATTCCGATGGGCATCACGCTCCGCGAATTGATTTATGAATACGGAAAAGGCATTCAAGGCGGACGCCAGCTTCAAGCCGTTCTCGTCGGCGGCGCGGCGGGAACGTTTTTAACGCCAGCCGAAATTGACGTGCCGCTCGCGTTCGAGTCCCTCACTGCCATCAACGCCACATTTGGTTCCGGCGCGGTCATTGTCTTCGACGCGAGCGCGAATATGTG
Organism: uncultured Chloroflexota bacterium; assembly: GCA_937870825.1. Lineage (GTDB taxonomy): Bacteria > Chloroflexota > Anaerolineae > UBA4142 > SHND01 > SHND01. The sequence continues at coordinate 87,757 of CALMZO010000256.1, forward strand.
GCAAGTGCTAAAACGCATCGCACATTTTTTCAAACACGAATCGTGCGGCAAATGTTTTCCCTGCCAAATCGGCACACAGCGTCAATTTGAAATCATCGAGCGTACCGTCGAAGGCAACACGGGACGCCTCGGCGCGCGTGAAATGCCCAAGCCGGATGTTCAACTTTTATTCGATACGGGAGTTGTGATGCGCGACGCGTCGTTGTGCGGACTGGGGCAATTTGCCGCCACCGCAATTATGAGCGCGTTCGAGAAAAAGTTGGTGAATTAAAACGCGGACACGCGGCGCGTTATAGTTTTGTAACCATTCATTCACTGTAACATAATTCTATTTTTGGATACTCCTCTTTGCCGCACAAGGAGGAGTTTCGTGTTTGTACTCAGGAATTTTTTCGTACTCGTTATCATCGCGTTTCTTTTGAACGCGTGCGCGTCGCCGACAGCTACGCCCGTTCCGACATTGCTGCCCGCGACTGCACAGCCGACGCAACCCGCGACGGCACAGCCCGCGCAGTCCGCGTCATCAACCCCAACCCAACAACCCGCGACGCCAACACAAAGCGCGCGCGCCACCGAAACAAAATCCCCGACAACAATTCCCACGGCGACAATACAACCAACAACCACAACCGCCCCCGCCGCGAAACATTTCGCGTGGACAAAACTGCAAGTGGAAAATGCTCCCCCCGCGCGTTATGACCACGCGCTTGCGTTCGATTCCGACAAACAGCAATTGATTTTGTTTGGCGGACGCGCGGGTGGAAACATTTTTGGCGATACGTGGATTTTTGATTTAAAAATGAACGCGTGGCGTGAAGTAAAAACGCCCGCGCCTTCCCCGCGTTTTGGTTTCGCCTCCGCGTACGACCCAAAAACAAAAGCGGTCTATCTTTTCGGCGGACAAAAAGACGCGTTCTATAACGACGTGTGGAAATTTGATACACAAACCGAGACGTGGAGTGAAATTGAAACGCAAGGCGACAAACCCGACATCCGCTACGGACACGGCGTCACCCTCGACACAAAAAACAATCGCCTCATCATTTCACATGGCTTTGCGCGCGATGGACGACACAATGATACGTGGGCATTGGATTTGAATACGAATGAATGGACAGAACTCACGCCATCGGGCGACAAACCCCTCAACCGCTGTTTGCACGACATTGCGTACGCGGCAAACGCGAACGCGGTGTATTTGTTCGGCGGCTGCTCGTCGGGCTTTGGTCCCTGTCCGCAAGGCGATTTGTGGGCGCTGGATTTGACGACGAATCAATGGACGCTGTTGAGTCCCGCAGGCGAAACTCCGGCAGCGCGGGAAAATCCTGCGGTTGTGGTAGATTCCAAAACAGGCAATTTGATTTTGTTTGGCGGCAGGGCAGGCAGCGCGCAAAATGATTTGTGGGTTTTCGACGCAAACGCAAAAACATGGAAACAAATTGACGCGCAGGGACCGAGCGCGCGCAAGAGTCACGATGCCGTGTTCGACGCCACAAGCAATCGGGTGTTTATCTTTGGCGGCAGCGGCAGCGAAGGCGCGTTAGATGATTTGTGGATGTTGGAGTTTTGATGGGAACCTCGAAGGTTGCGATAAAGGACATCGCGAGACCTTTGAGGTTTTTGTGCAGTGAATAGACGCCCGCGCGCTTTTTTGCTACAATGTCGCGCATCCCCCGTAACGACGCGGAGTATTGATGAGCGACATCACGCTGACCCTTGACGGTCAAATGCTCACTGTCCCGCAAGGGACGACAATTCTGCAAGCCGCGCAGCAATTGCATGCGCAAGGACTTGCGCCAGAAATTCCAACCGTTTGTTATCACCCGCATTTCACCCCCCCCTCACTCTGTCGCGTGTGTGTGGTGGAAGTGGAAAAATCGCGCGTGCTCGTGCAGGCATGTTCGCGCGTTGCCGAAAATGGCATGGTGGTGAAAACCGATTCGCCGCGCGTGCAGCTCGCGCGCAAAGTGCTGCTCGAAATGCTCCACAGCGCGGTAGATTTGAGCGATGCGCCGGAATTGCAATCGTTCACTCAAAAATACAACGCGGACCCAAATCGCTACGGAACGGGCATCGAACGCCGCGAATTTCCATTGTTCGACGACAATCCCTTTTATCTGCGCGATTATTCCAAATGTATTTTGTGTTGGCGCTGCACGCAGGCGTGCGGCGAAGACGTGCAGTGGACGTTCGCCATTCATCGCGCCGAGCGCGGCTTTGAGACGCGCATCTCGACATTTGAAGCGGTGCCCATTCCCGAATCTACGTGCGTGTATTGCGGCAACTGCGTGCAGGCATGTCCAACCGGCGCACTCCAAGCAAAACGCGCGGCGTGGCTCGAACAAGGTCTCGATTTGAAACAACTTGTGCGGGTGAGCAATCTCGAACGACGCGAAAAAGGATAAGGGCATTTCATCCTTCCTCTTGCGATTCTTTAATCACATCATCATTCATCCACTCCTTCGGAGGCTTTATGCAAAACATCATCGGGTTCGAAAATGCGTCACTGCTCAATCTCATCGCGCAAGTTGGAATGTTAGCGGCACTCTATGTCGGCTATTACTTTGCGCGCAAGAAAAAAATCCGTCCACATCATGCCAATTTCCAAACAGTGGTTGTGCTGCTGAACCTCTTTTTCATCTTGACCATCATGGCATCCTCCGCCGCCATCGTTTTGAACGGCGCGAATTTGAACGCGCACCCCAATCCCGTCATCGTCGCGCACATCCTTCTCGGCATCATTTCAGAACTCTTGGGCATTTACATCGTGATTCGTATGCGAACGAGTTGGCTCCCGCCGAATTTGCGCGTGAAAAATTTCAAAGGGCTGATGCGATTCACACTCGGTTTGTGGACCGTGACGGTGCTTTTTGGGCTCATCATCTACGCATCGTTTTATTGGGGTCTACGCCTGTGATGCACCGGCCGCGCCGCAGCGTAGTTTGGGTATGAGCAATTCCACTGCGACCATTACCCTCATCGGTTCGGGTGAATTTGGCGAGGCGATGAGCAAAGTGTATCGCGCTGTCCTCGCAAAATGCCCACCCGAACCCGGCGTTGTTTTTCTTGATACTCCTGCCGGTTTTGAATTGAACGCCGACGCCATTTCTGCCAAAGCCGCCGAGTACTTTGCGCAGCGCCTCCAGCTCGACCTTGCCATTGCAACATTCAAGCACAAAGCGCGCGCCTCCGCCGTCGAGACCGAGGCGGCAGTGCGCGCGTTGCGCCGCGCCGACATGATTTTTGCGGGACCCGGCAGTCCCAGTTACGCCATTCGCACTTGGCGCGCCACACCCGTGTGGGAAACGGTGTTGAATCGTTTTGAGCGCGGCGCGCATTTGGTCTTGGCAAGCGCGGCAGCAATTGCAACCGGTTCCGCCGCACTCCCCGTCTATGAAATTTATAAAGTCGGTGAAGAATTACATTGGCTCGATGGATTGAATTTGTTCACCGCGCTCGGCATGAATCTTGCCATCGTGCCGCACTGGAACAACAACGAAGGGGGAACGTACGATACGCGATTTTGTTTTATGGGGAAATTGCGTTTCCGCGAACTGGAGCAACAACTCGCGCGCGACACAACTGTATTGGGCATTGACGAATATACCGCATGCATGTTTGATTGCGCCACCGAAACCGTCAGCATTTTTGGCGCGGGGAACGTTACGGTGCGTTGTGATGGGCAAGAATGGGTGTACCCATCGGGGCAAAATTTTTCATTTGACAAATTGCGGCTGCGCGTCCCGATGCTTCAGGGAAACGCACAGGCGGCTTTATTGCCGATACCCAACGCAGGAATGAACGACGAGACGTCGCACTATCTCTTGCAACTCGCGCGCGCGCTGAACGAAACAGAAACACCGGACCTCAAACGTCACCTGATTGACCGCGCACATGACACGATGCACGAATTGTCCGCCGCGTGGATTCCATCGTCACACCTCGCCTCCCAAGAAAACATCGCGCCATACATCGAAACGCTGATTGAAATCCGCCGACAACTACGCGCAGCCAAACAATACGCGCTCGCGGACGAAATTCGCAAACGACTGACACAGTTGGACATTGTGTTGGAAGATAACAGCGCGGGAACGACCTGGCGCAATGCATAGGCGTCAGTGAGAAACGAGAAAAAACCATGAATGAAAAAACTTTGCTTGCGCAAGTGTTGACGGCACAGCGTGACGCGCTCTTGAATTTTTGCGATGCATTGAGTGACGCGCAGCGCACCGCGCCAATCACGTCCGAAGGATGGAACGTTCAGGACAATCTCGGACACCTGGCGTATTGGGAAAGCGTCACGCTGGAGCATTTGTCACAGATTCTCAAACAAGGACGTCCGCATCCGCCGCCCGACGCGAATGAAACGGACATCAACGCGCAGGAACGCGCCAAACGTCAAACGTGGCAATGGACGCGCCTGCGCGCAGAGTTTGAAAATACGCGCAATGCCGTCATCGAGCGCGTAAACGGCTTGAGCGAACGCGATTTGCAATTTTTCACACCCAGCCCGTGGAGCAACAGCGCGCCGATGCTCACCGTCGAAGCGCTGGTGCGCGATGATGTTCTCGAACACGGACGCGAGCATTTCGAAGCATTCCGGCAAGCGCATGCTCATCATTGATTTGAGACCCGAACACGAACAGCACATTGCCCAAGTCGCCGCGCTGCTCGTCGAAGCGTTCACACACATTCCCGACACTTGGGACACATTCGAAAAAGCGCGCGATGAAGTGTTGGAATCCTTCGGCACGGGCAGAATCAGCCGCGTTGCGCTCGACGAAAATGGCGACGCGGTGGGCTGGGTTGGCGGTATTCCGCAATACGACGGCAACGTGTACGAATTGCATCCGCTTGCTGTCAAACCAAGTCATCAGCGTCAGGGCATCGGACGCGCGCTTGTCGCGGATTTGGAAGAACACGCGCGCGCACGCGGGGCTATCACCGTCGTACTTGGCTCGGACGATGAATTTGACGGAACGAATTTGTACGGGCAAGATTTGTATCCCGACATCCCGGCGTGGATTGCAAACATCAAAAATATCCGCAATCATCCGTACGAGTTCTACGAAAAATGCGGGTATGTGATTTATGGCATCGTACCGGATGCAAATGGGTTCGGCAGACCGGATATTTTGATGGCGAAGCGGGTTGCGAGGAGGAATCAAGATGGTTAGCGTACTCGTAAAAGACAAATATGTTGAAACTCTGAACGCACTTGGAGATATTCAAGCGGCGGTTGATGTAGCATTAGAGCGTTATACCATTGAACAAATTACAACCAAGATAAATTCTTTACGCGCGCTTGAAGCCGAATACGAAGGAAAGTATGGGATGGATTACGAGACGTTTGCAAAACGAATCGAACGAGACAATGTCTTGGCGCGCACGCTCGAAGCGAACGGCAACAAAATGTGGGAAGCAGACTTGTTAGATTGGGAATTTAGCGCCAAAGGAATTCAAGATTGGATGCACCGCCTACAGAGCTTTTTGCTCGGGTAATCCAACTTGCCGAATCTACATTCGAGCATGTTGAGTATTCGACAGACTATGCACCGGAACGAGCAATTCTGCGCTTACGGGGATTGTTTGCCGTTCATCGTGTATTCGTCATCGAGTTAATAGCAAACACAACGCGCAAGTACTCGTATTATGTATTGCGTGGTGATTGGTTGAAATTGGATTTGACAATAGTTCCGACCCCGATGCAATTCGCCTCAAGTATAGCAAGATTGGAATGGAACACACAGGCGAATTGGTTCCACATGCGCATCGAATGGACAAGTCGGAAATCGTGTTGACAGAAGAAATGACGTTCGAAAAATTTGTGGATTGGCTCAAGGCAAATTTGACTGAATGAGTTGCAAAGGAGCAACGCATGTTGAGTAACGAAACAACAATTCCCACCACCTGCCCTTTTTGCGGCGTCGGCTGTCGTCTCGATTTGCATATCAGCGGCAATCAAATTTCGCACGCGACGACGCCGTACGATGACATCGTGAGCAAAGGCAATTTGTGCGTCAAGGGCAGATTCGGTTGGGATTTTGTTTATCATCCGGAACGCGTAACCAAGCCGTTGATTCGCAAAACGTTGCAATCGCCCGGACATCGCGCGCCTGCGCGGCGCGACGATTGGCGCGAGGCAAGTTGGGAGGAAGCGCTGGAACTGGTCACAACGCGTTTCGCAGAGACTGTTGAAAAACATGGACCCGATGCCACGGCGGTGTTTTGCTGCGCGAAAGCGACGAACGAAGACAATTACGTTTTGCAAAAAATGTTTCGCGCGGTGATTGGCACCAACAACATTGACCACTGCACGCGTCTTTGTCACGCGGGTTCCGTCGTCGCGCTGCAAATGGCAGTCGGTTCGTCGGCAATGTCCAACAGCGCGAGCGACATTTACGATTGCGACGTTGCCATTGTCACCGGCTCGAACACCGCCGAATCGCATCCCATTATCGCGCTCCAATTCAAAGACGCGGTCGCGCGCCATGGCACAAAATTGATTGTGGCTGACCCGCGCCGGGTCGAGATGGTGAACTTTGCCGCGTTGTGGTTACAACAACGCCCGGGCACCGACGTTCCGCTTTTTTCCGCGATGGCGAATGTTATCATTCGTGAAAGATTGTTCAACGCGGAATTTATTCACTATCGTACAGAAAATTTTGGCACGTTTGCGAAAGCGATGGAAGAATTCACGCCCGAAGTGGCGGAACGCATCAGCGGCGTGCCTGCGGAAAAAATCATTCAAGCCGCGCGCATGTACGCCACCGTGAAAAATGGCGCGATTTATTGGGCGTTAGGAATTCCCGAACACACGCACGGAACCGAAAACGCGTTGTCGCTCGTCCATCTCGCGTTGTTGACAGGACACATCGGCAGACCGGGGACCGGGCTTAACCCGCTGCGCGGACAGAACAATGTGCAAGGCGCATCCGACGCGGGCGCGATGCCGTGGCATTATCCGGGCTATCAAGCATCCGATGACCCCCAGACCGTCGAGAAATTTCGCGCGAAATGGGGTAATACGCCGCCTGTTGGACGCGGACTCACCACCACCGAAATCGGGAACGCGTGGGGAACGGGGGAGGTCAAAGCGCAATACATCATGGGCGAAAATCCGTTGATGAGTGAACCGAATTTGCGGCACGCGCATCATGCGATTGAACATTTGGATTTTCTTGTGTGTCAAGACATGTTCATCAATGAAACGGGTCGCTATGCGGACGTGATATTGCCGAGCGCAAGTTTCGCGGAAAAAGATGGCACGTTCACCAACACCGACCGCCGCGTGCAGCGCGTTCGCAAAGCTTTCGAGCCCCTTGGCGCATCGCGCGCCGATTGGGAAATCGTGAGTGAGGTGGCAGCGCGTCTAGAGACAAAACTGAAACGTGAACGCACCGCGTTCTGGGGCTATGAACATCCGTCGGAAATTTGGGACGAGATGCGCGAACTCGTTCCCGCGTTTACAGGCATCACGTACGAACGCCTTGAAACGGAACGCTTGCAGTGGCCCGTACCGACGCTTGACCATCCCGGGACACCCTTTTTGTTTGCAGAAAAATTTCCGCGCGGACGCGGAAAGTTTTTCCCACTGGTGTATCAACGCAGCGCGGAAGAACCCGACGCGGAATATCCGTACGCGCTGACGACGGGACGCGTGTTGTATCA
>CALMZO010000257.1 GCA_937870825.1 uncultured Chloroflexota bacterium
AAAACTCCAATCGGCGTCGTCGCCCAACGCTTCTAATTCACGGTGGCAATTTGCACAAAGCAAAACGCATTTGTCCAACTCCGATTGGATTCGCACAAACGACCAGTTTCGCACTTGTCCAATCCCAAATCTTTTCTTTGTTCGGTCCAGGTGGTGAAAATCAAACGCTGCGGTATGTTGGTCATATCCACAGCGTTGACATTTGCCTCCTTTCTATGCCACTGCCTGCTTTTTAATGTTTCGACTTCTTGCCTTTGAACGCGCGTTAAAACAAGACCGACATTCGGGATGTAAATTTTTACCTTTTTTGTACAATTCGTCCAGCGGTTTTTCTTGCCCGCACGCGCTACATGTTTTTGTTTGTTTTTGCTTGTTAACAACTCCGCCGTTGAGTGGGCGCGTGTTGTGTGCTCCAAAAGGAGAACATTCCAAACAATACCTCCGATTATTACATTCCGCAGCTTGTCATGTACACGAACCCAAACAGAAAAATCCTTGCCACAATTGTCACACTTTTTCATTTCTTTTTCCAAATCCTTCTGTTGTATAATCTTGTCAAGTCCCCGTAGCTCAGTACGGATCAGAGCGAGGATCTCCTAAGTCCTAGGTCGGGAGTTCGAACCTCCCCGGGGACGCCAGATGCGACAAGAAATTTCTTGTCGCATTTTCATTGAGAATAATAAACGCGGCAACCCGCTTGACACAGGTAGCCGCGCACATACAATCACAGCCAGCCCGAGTCATGTTACTGCAGGAGTTGGGTGAGAGGATTCGTAGTGTTCCCGCACTGCGAGTCCTCGCTTTATTCGATTGCGCGCATTTTACATCTCCGCGCGCGGTGGCAATAGTTTTCACAACGAAATTAGGGCAATCGCGTGAAGCCTTTTTTCGACAATTCTTTCCCACTTACTCACCACAGAGTAAGCCAATTGACAACGAGGACGCGCAGAATTAGGGAGCACGCCCCACTTTGAATGGAAAATTGGTCATGACGCGATTGCCCTACAACGAAATTTTCCAAGGACACTCTCATGGCATACCTCGAACAAGCCCTTCGTGAACAGCATGCAAAAATTTCCAACGATGGAAAAAAGATTACATACCTCGCAGTCAATCACACAGAAAAATACACTGACCCTGAAGAAAAAGTTCGCGCCGAATTCTGGGCGGAACTGATTTATCGTTATCAATATCAGCCTCAGCGCATTGGTGAAGTCAAAGTTCCCCGTCGCACACCAAATGATTACGCTGATTTAGTCGTCTACCAAGACGATGAGCGCAAGTCCCCTTATATCGTCATCGAATGCAAAAGAGATGGCATTACAGATGCAGAGTTTAATCAATCCATCGAACAAGCGGTTGGCAATCGTGCGAGTTTGAGCGCGTCCTATGTGGGCGTCATCGCAGGTTCGACACGCCGATTTGCGGCGAAAAAATGGTTTGAAGAACAATTGCTTGGTAAGGCATAAAGACCTTCGAGGATTCAGAATCCTCGAAGATACCGTCTTAAATGTCAAGGGGTTGCGGGATGAATTTTGGCATAATGGGAATCAAACGGTTTACGCGATTTCAAGACCCCATACGCTAGACACAATAACTTGTGCATCGCCGCCCCAATGATCGCCAAATTGTGTTTGCCTTTCTCCGCCAACCGGGCACATAAATCGCGTACGAACGGATTAAAACGTTTGGCGCAGACCGCCGGCATATAGAGCGCCCGCCGGATCTCGGCATCGCCCATCTTGGACAGCCGCCCCCGCCGATGCACGGAAGTCCCCGACTCATGTTGCTGCGGATTCAAGCCGACAAAGGCACTCGCCGCACGCGCCGTGTCGAACCGCTGGAGTTCGAGCGTTTGGAGTTTAGCGGCGGTGAGTGCCCCGATGCCCGGAATCGAAGTGAGTAAGGTCTGATTCGCTTTCAGGTCGGGATGGCGGTCAATGTGTTCGTCAATCAGCCGCAGCACTTCCGCCAGTTGGGCGTCCAAAAAGGCGAGATGCTTGGTCAACAACTGGCGCACCGTTTCGCTTTGGACGCCCGCCTGCAAGCGATTGTTTTCTTGCTGGCGGGCAGCTTGGAGCGCAGTATATTGATGCACTAATTCCGCTAATTCCCGAATTTCGGGTGCGGTGGGTTGCCACGCCAGCGGGTGTTGGGTCTGGGCAAAGTGGGCGATGACATCCGCATCCACTTGGTCGGTTTTGTTGCGCCGCAGTTGGCTTTTGGCATAGTGCTTGATTTGGGCGGGATTGACTACACTGACCGTGTAGCCCTGTCCATGCAGATACGTTGCCAACGCTTCGCCATAGCGTCCGGTGGCTTCCATGCAGGCGTGCAGTTCGGTCACGCCCTGCTGCTGCAACCAGTGGGTCAAGTCCGCAAACGCCGCAGCGTCATTCTGAAAACGCTGGCGGTGGGTCTGTTCGGCGTGGAACAAAGTTACCTGATACGCAGCTTTGGCGAGATCAATTCCGAGGATGGACATGGCACTCCTTCCGAGTGAATAAATGTGTCATTGCACCAGCGGGTGTTCTCACTCTCTACCTGATGAATGCGCACTGTGGCTGGGTGCCCAGGGCTAGATACCGTCCGAGATGTTGAGAACACAACCGGGTCCGGGCTCACTCTCTTCGAGACGAGTTTCACACTCGGGGTCTTACCGGAGTCACCAGACCCGTTGGCACGTTGCTTATCTGTAATATATCAGGTGTTTTGTTATTGTAGTGGCGGCGTCCAATCATTTCCCAAGATGACGCGAATGTCCGAATCGCGTTCCGCGGTGGGATTGCGGCGCACATTGCCCGGGTC
>CALMZO010000258.1 GCA_937870825.1 uncultured Chloroflexota bacterium
TCATCCTCGGTGGCTTTTGGCAGAACGGTTGTAAAGTCTGATGTCTCTTTGCGCGTCTGCTCCCCACCGCGCACGTTTTTGTTCCCGCCCACCACATCGCCATAGATATGGACCGTTCCGCCGGAAATGTTGATGCCGCCTTTTTCGGGGGCGCTCTCTTTTTCAAACAACATGCCGTCGGGCGCACTCTCAATTTCAAACAACATTCCATCCGGCGCGCGGGAATACAGAACGGGCGTCACCCATTCCGTTAGCGTTGGCAATTCGTACAATGCCTTGCGCGCTTCCGCAAGCGCGGCTTCAATCGGATAATTCGCGGCGAGCGCGGAATAAAACTCTTGAGAAAATTTGCGCGCGGCTTGGTCGGTGATTTCAAACTGCATCGCAATCACCGATGGAATGCCTTGTTGAATCAAACTCTGCGCGACGCCGCCGAACGCGTTTTCCAAATCGGGACGCGCGCCTTCGCACGCATTCAACACCACAAGCCGCAGTGAATCTTCATCGCGCAGCATCACGCCGAGCGTTTCGCCGCTGACGCGCCGTCCCATTCCGCGCGCATCTTCCAAGACCAGCGCGCCCGCCGAATTCGTTTCGTCAAATTCACCGTGACCGATGAAATGCAATATCTGATATTGCCGCGCGCGCAATTCCGCGCGCAATGTACTGAGGTCCGCTTTCGGCAAGCGATGCAGTTCGATGACGCCGCGCGTTTGTAAATCTTGAAGCGCAGTGTTGAGTGATTCATATTCTTGTTCGACGCGCAGTTCGTCGTAATCGGAAGGCAGCGACAGCATCACCAACACGCGCAGCGGTGTTGAGACGCGCAGCGGCGCGGGCGGGTCGGGCATTTCCAGATAACGGACAAGCGGATATTGATTCGAGAGGTGAAAGAAACGATTGACGGAAGGGTCATACAAAAGTTCCCACGGCAAATCCGCAAGCGCCGTCGCTTCATTCAAACGCAAGCGCAAGCGCAGTCCCTTGCTCTTTTCGCGCGCCATGTTGAGACTCGTCCGCCAACAGGTCAGCACATCGCCTTGAAACACCGCGCGGAATAAATTGCCGCCGACTTGTTTGGCGATGGTTACGCGGTCTTGTTTGACGCCGCGCCGCCGCCGTCCCATCTGGTCGAGAAATTTGTAGAGCGTCTCATCGTTGAGCGCGAGTTGAAACGCGCTTTTGCCCTGTCCGCCTGGGGAATTGATGACGCGCGCCATATAACCGTTCGCGTCGGCGTGCAGTGACAAATCAAAATCGAGATAACTGTGGTCTGCCATGGCAAAAGGAATGGAAAGAGGATACAGGCATTATATTGTAATCAGAGAGGCTTGAAAAGAGCATTTTCAATGCAACCTTGCCGAGTGCACAGTTTTGTCGAAATTTGTATCGCTTTTTCGTCGTATCCACAGGAGGTAACAGCATGAATCCACAAGCGATGCTCGCCCATCTCGACGCGGTGCGCGCGGAAACGTTGAAACGCTTCGAGCCGTTGTCGCAAGAACAATTGGATTGGAAACCTGTCGCGGGCGCAGCCGAGGGAGCGCCGGAATATGATACCGCACACGAACAGTGGTCGCTCGGCGAAATTTTTATGCACCTTGCTTTGGACGAACATTACCTCCGCGAACAAATCGCGCGCCCGCTGCTCGAAGGCGTCAAACCGCCCGACTCGATTTTGTTTTTACCGCCGCCCCCGCCGTACGCGCTGCCGAAAGACGCGATTGCATTTTGGTTTCAACGCGCGCGTGAAATCACGCGGCGTCTGCTTGAAAACGAAAACGGCAAGTGGAATTTAGAATTGCGTCACGCGGGGGGATTTGATGAAGGAATGAACGGCGCGGAATGGTTGATGGGGTACGCGGGTCACGAACAATTTCATCACAAACAAATTGACGAAATGATTGCGCGCGTACAAAAATAAAAACTGCCGTGAGGCAGCTTTTATTTTGATTCGACGCGTTTGGGTGAAGGCGCGGATGAATCGCGCGCAGGACGCGGCGTCGCATGATTGTACAAGCCGCGCATATCATTCCAGCGCACGGACACCACATCGCGGAAATTGCGCCACGAATCTTTGAGGGGGCTCACTTTGGTTTCCGTGCCGTAGCGCCACTGCACCGGAACTTCTTTGATGCGATAGCCCGCTTTCGCGCCGATGAACAATGCTTCGACATCGAACGCGGTTACCATGCCGCCGCTGATTTTTTGCGCGTTGTCGCCGTACAACAGCATTCGCGAAAAAATATCTTGTGCCACTTCATCGCGGAACGCCTTAAAGCCGCACTGCGTATCCTCGATGCCGCGTACGGTCAACAGCTGCACAACGCGATTGAATACGCGTCCCATGATATGGCGATAAAACGGCTCTTTGATACGCTGCGCGCCCGCGCCTTCGCGCGAACCAATCACAATGTCGTACCCGCGTTCGAACCACGGCAGTAATTTTTCCAAATCCTCAATCGGCGTCGAAAGGTCGGCGTCGGAAAACAAAACGATGTGTCCTTGCGCCGCCAACATGCCGGTACGTACCGTGTATCCTTTGCCGCGATGGTCGTTGCGAATGAGCGCGACGTTCTTGTGCGTGCGCGCAAAAACTTCGACGACGCTCGTTGTATTGTCACCGGAGCCGTCATCAACGACCAGAATCTCGGACAGGTAACTTTGCGCGTCCAGATATTCACTCACACGCGCGAGCGTTTGCGGCAAACGCCGTTCTTCGTTATACGCGGGAATGACAACCGAAACGAGAGGACGAATTACATTCGGAGCAAGTTGTTCCATGCAAGCGTCACGATAATAATGGAAATAAAGAGGAATGCCAAATGAGGGAAAAGGAATGAGGGCTGAGGGCTGAGAAAATTCAAGTCTTTCAAGACAAGAGGTTTTCGATGTCGGAATCGCTCACTTTTTTCAATCGTTGAACATGTTTTCGTTTCGCCAGATAACGCGGCAGGGCAAAGATGCCTGCGAGTTGTCCGCGCAAACGCGCGCGGGCTGCCGCGCCGCGCCAATGTTGTAACGCGTCGCGCGTGATGGCGAATTGCGCGCGCAAAATGTTGCCGCGATATTTTTGCCACAGCGCGCTCGGATAATTTTTTGCCAGCACCGCGATAAAATTTCTGCCCACGTAAAAACTTGCAAACGCGCCGCCGCCCGACGCGCTCAACATGTGATACACGATTGCGTTCGGCGCAAACGCGCAGTCGTACCCCGCCAACCGCGCGCGCCAATTCAAATCCACATCTTCGCAGTTAAATTGCAAATCTTCGTCGAACAAGCCAATCTCGTCCAACATCGCGCGGCGGTACGCGCACGCGCCGCCGCATACGCCAAAAAGGGGGGGGGGTGTTTGCGGATGGTCGTACTGTCCCGCGTCAATTTCCCACACGCCTCGATTCCCCGGAATCCCGTCCGCGCGAAAAAAATCGCCCGCGCTGTGCAATTTGTCGCGCGCGTCGAACAAGCGCAATTTGGTCGCCGCCATTCCCGCGCGCGGATTTTCGTCGAGCGCGCGAATCAAATTTTCCAACCACGTCGCTTCCGCTTCGGTGTCGTTGTTCAACAGCACGACGATTTCACTCGTCCCTTCCGCAGGTTCAGGGCGGGCTGTCTGTCGAATCCCCTCGTTCACCGCGCCCGCGAAAAAACGATTTTCATTCAACGCAATCACGCGTACATCAGCAAACTCGCGCGCAATCCACTCGCGTGATTCATCACTCGACGCATTGTCCACGACGACGATTTCAAAATCACGAAACGTTTGTTTTTCCAACGCGCGCAAACAGGTTGGCAATAATTTTGCGCCGTTCCAATTGGGGATGATGACAGAGACGCGGGGCTTTATGCCGACGCGCGAAATTTTTTCCAATAGCGGTAAACGCCGTCCGCCAACGCGCCGCCGCCAGCCGCGTCGTCGAACTGCGCGATTTGCGCGTCGTCGTAACCGTCGGCGCGCACGAGCTCATGCAAAAGTTGGACGTATTTTTCGCGAAATTGTTCCTGCGTCGGCGCGTTTGCCATTTCGCGCGCGGTGAAATTTTCAACGGCGTCGAGGGTGCGCTCCATTTTTTCCAAGTGCCAGGCGGCATCGTCGTACAAACCAAAATGCGTCGGCGCAACCCATTTCAAATTTTCCGCGCGCAAGCGCGCAACGCTCGCGCGCCATTTTTCAAAATCAATTTCGGGCGGTGGCGTCGGCGGACGGATGTGTGTGCTGCCGTTGACGCGCACGCCGCCGACATCGCCGGTAAAACCAACGTCGTCCATGATGTACGCGATGTGATGTTCGGCGTGACCCGGTGTGTGCAGTGCGCGAAACGCGCGCCCGCCAATTTGAATCGCGGCGTTATCGTGATGTTGAACCAGTTGCGTTTCGGGGACGGCGAGAAAATCACCCCACAACGTTTGCATCGCGTCGCCGTAAATACGCTGCGCGCTCGCCAACAATTTTTCGGGATTCAACAAATGCGGCGCGCCGACGGGATGCACGTGAATGCGCGCGCCGTGTTGCGCCCACCAGCCCGCGCTCCCCGCGTGGTCGAGATGAATGTGCGTCAACAACACATCGGTTATGGCGCGCGGTTCAAGGTCGCGCGCGCGCAATTCATTCAACAATGCCGGAAGCGTGGACCCCGGTCCGCAATCCACGAGCAGCGCGCCGTGCGCGTGCCGAATTACATACACGGCGACGATGCCGCGTTTGTGCATGTGCAGGACGTCGAGCGTTTCAATCTGTGGATAATTCATGTTTCAAAATACGCGCGCAGCGCGTCTTGCCACGAACGGAGTTGGATGTTCAACATCGTCGCCGCCGCGAAATTTTCGAGCGCGCCGTTGGGGGGGGGTGTGGACGCGCGCGAATACTCTGACAGCGTGATGGGTTTCACCGGACGCGGAATGTTTGCCAGGCGTAAAATTTCGACAGCCCATTCGTACCGCGAACACGCGCCCGCGTTGACGAGATGATAGATGCCATAGTGCTGCGTTTCAATCAATTCCGAAAGCGCGTTCGCTACATCGGGAACGTACGTGGGCGAACCGATTTCGTCGCGCACAACGGACAATGCCACTTGACGCTGCGCCAATTCCAAAATTTTGTCGGGAAATTTCCCCCCCCCCTTGGCGTACAGCCACGCGGTGCGGACGATGTAAAATTTTTTCAACAGGTGCTGCGTGTACCATTCGCCTGCGAGTTTCGATTTGCCGTACGCGTTGATGGGGTTGGGCGCGTCGTGTTCGAGATAGGGCGCTTGTTTTTTGCCGTCAAAGACTTCGTTCGTGCTGATGTACACCAACGCCGCGTCACATTCCTGACACGCGAGCGCGATGTTTTGGGTGCCGAACGCGTTGACGCGAAACGCGCGCATCGGGTCGCGCGCCGCGCCGTCCACATTCGTCATTGCCGCGCATTGAATTACGAGGTCGGGTTGGAGTTGCGCGAGGCGCGCAATGTTGGCGCGGTCGGCAATGTCAAACTCGCGGTGGGGGAGAGGAATAACGCGATGTTTTGTCGCGAGCGCGTTATGCAGCGCGCGTCCGAGTTGTCCGTCACTGCCGGTGATGGCGATGTTCATGTAATCAAATTGTCCAATTTGTACACGTTCAACAATCCCATGCCGCCTTTGAGTTCGACTTGTTGGGCGAAGGTGGCGGAAATGTTTTCGCCCAATGCGCGGCAAACATTTTCGGTGACATAAATGTGTTCGGCGGGGGCGAGCGAGGCGAGATGATATGCGGTGTTGACGGGCGCGCCGATGGCAGTGTATTCAAGTCGCTTGGGCGAACCGACATTGCCGCACACCACTTCGCCGACATCAATCGCGATGCCGATGCGAAGGGGCGGGAGTGTTTTGTCCGCGCGCTGTGTGTTCATTTCGCGCACCGCGTCTTGCATCGCGCGCGCAGTGGCAATGGCGCGTTCGTTCGCGTCGGGCTGGCTGAGCGGCGCATTATACAACACCACAATCGCGTCGCCGATAAATTTATTCACCGTGCCGTCGTATTGCGCGATGACGTCAATCATGCGCGTAAAGTATTCGTTCAAGGTATGCACCACCTGTTCCGCGCCGAGTTCTTGAATCATGCGCGTAAAACCGCGAATGTCGGAAATCAAAACGGTGGCGTTGCGTTTTTCGCCTTCGAGCGCGGCTTGCGTTTGCGCGTCGAGAACGCGCTGCGCAATGGACTCGCTGACATATTTGCCAAAAATGGTGCGTGTGCGATTGCGTTCGGCGCGCTGCGTCCACACCGCGTCGGCAATGAATCCAATCAACGGCGTTGCTCCCGCGATGCCGAGCGGATACAACAAATACGCGGGGTCGAGCAGGGAACGCTGCAACGGAAAAAATGCGTTGACAATCCAGGCAACGATACCTGCGCCGAGACCCGCGACAAAATATGTGAGATAGTGATTTAAATCGTGAAGCGTTTCGGGGGAATGCGGCACGATGCGCCGCGCGAGAGGGAGAAACAATGGCGTGACGATACCGGCAATTGTGCCAAGAATCGTTTCTTTGGAAATAAAGTACGCGTATTCGCCGCTGACCGCGCCCAAGCCCCAACCCAAGCCAAAGCCCAGCACGAGTCCGAAAGGAATCGTATAGCGCCACAGAAATGGGAGCGGCGCGTAAGCATCGGGAATACGCGGAGGCGCGGCGTCGCCGGAAAAAAATTTCATGCGCGCGTATTGTATATCAAAATCACGCGCGTTGTTTAGAAAGTGGTTGGAATTTTTGCGAGCGCGGCTTGAATGCGCGCGTCAAGGTCGGTGGGCGTAAATGGTTTTTGAATGAATCCATCGAGTGTCATGCCGCGAAAGCGCGCGGTAGTTTCGTGTTCGCTATAGCCGCTCATCAACACCACGCGCAACGCGGGATGCAAGGCGCGCAAATGGCGCAACGTGTCTTCGCCGCTCATGCCGGGCATCGTGAGGTCGAGAACAACGCAGTCAAATTCTTGCGCGCGCGCGAGTTCAAGCGCGCGTGTGCCATTCTCTGCGCCAACGATTTCGTATCCAAAACGCCGCAGCAAGTCCATCGTGACCTCGCGCACCATCTCTTCATCGTCCACAATCAAAACGCGCGCGCGTGTTTTTGGTGCGAGCGAAATCGTTGGCGCGGGCAGCGGACATAGCGCCGCCGTTTG
This sequence comes from uncultured Chloroflexota bacterium, assembly GCA_937870825.1. Classification (GTDB taxonomy): domain Bacteria; phylum Chloroflexota; class Anaerolineae; order UBA4142; family SHND01; genus SHND01. The sequence goes on from CALMZO010000258.1 coordinate 7,147, forward strand.
CGGCGGAAACAACAGGCGAAACGTTGTGCCTTGGCCGGTGGTGCTGTGAACTTGAATCGCGCCCTGATGTCCGCGCATGATGCCCAAGACGGCGGCGAGCCCGAGACCGCGCCCGGTGAATTTTGTGGTAAAGAATGGTTCAAAGATACGCGCTTGCGTTTCCGCGTCCATGCCGCTGCCGGTGTCCGCCACTTCTAAAAAAACATATTCGCCTGTGGGCAAAGCGTCGGTCGGCTGCGCGCGGTACAGGTCTGCGCGTTCCATGTGGATGGAGCCGGTGCTGACCGTAATCGTTCCGGGATGCTCGGCGAGGGCGTCGGACGCGTTCGTTATCAAATTCATCACCACCTGACGCAGCTGGGTGGCGTCGGCAGAAATCAGCGGCAGTTGCGGGGCGAGCTGTAATTGCAGTACGGCTTGTTTGGAAATCGAAACGCGCAGCAGTCTCACCATTTCCTCGATGACATCATTCAAACTGACGGGCTGTACGATGAAACGCCCTTTGCCCGAATACGCCAACATTTGCCGCGTGAGGTCGGCGGCGCGCTGCGCGGCGATTTGAAATTGTTCGACATAATGGCGTGCGCGCGATTCGGCGTTGACTTCCATGAGCGCGAGTCCCGCGTTGCCCAGCATGGTGACGAGCAAATTGTTGAAATCGTGGGCGATGCCGCCCGCCAGCACGCCGAGCGATTCCAATTTTTGCGCCTCGAGCATTTTGCGTTCGAGCGCGAGGCGTTCCTTTTCGGCACGTTCGCGCTCCGCCAGCGCGGCTTGGTTTTGTTCAAAGAGGCGCGCGTTTTCCATCGCGGTTGCGAGATAGCGGCCGATGAGTTCAATCACGCCCGCCGCGCGGGTATCAAAGCGGTACGGTGTGCTGTGATGATATGCCAGCACGCCGGAAAGCGTACTGCGGGTCCCGAAAAACGGAACGGCAACAACGGAACCGACGGAGGTTTTGGAATCGTGTTCGGGCGCCTGATACCAGCGCGGGTCTGAGCGCGTGTCATCCACAATCACGGATTGCCGCGATTCGAGAGCAGACTTTTCAAGTCCAAACTGGACGAGTCGTCGCGCAAAATCGCGCCGCTGCTCGGTGGTCCACTCGAAGGTGGGCGGAAAGGTACTCTCAAAGTAGAGCGGTTCGCCGTCGTCCAGCGCCAGCACATAACTGTCCTGCGCGCCCAAACGCGACGCGAGCGACAAGGCGGCGTGAATGACGCCGCGCATGCTGACTTGCGCGGTCAGGATGCGTCCCGCGTCGTTTGCAAGCAAGAGATAGGCGCGTTCCAATTCGAGGTCGTCGTACAATTGCGCGTGGTGCAATGCTTGACTGACCGCCGCGGCGACGTTTTGCGCGAGCGCGATTTCTTCTGCCGTAAATTCACGCGGTTCGAACGAATCCAGGTCGAGCGTGCCAATGACGCGTTCGCGCACGATGAGGGGAACCAACAACATGGACGCGATGCCGCGCTGCGTTACAAGGTCGCGCACAATGTCAAAGCGTTCGTCCGTTCGCACATCCGCAATCGCGAGCGGGACATTGTGCTGCAAAACAAAATTGGTAACTTGATTTTTTTCGAGCGGAATGGTCGCGCCCAATACCGAGACGTGTGCGTCGGGGTGATAATCGGAAACGATGCTGAGATGGGTCCGGCGTTCGTTCAACAACGCAATCGCCGCTTGGGGGACGTTCAACGCTTGCGCGAGTTCGGTCGTGATGCTTGCGAGCGCGGTCTGCCATTCCATGGTGGACGCGGCGGCAATCACGCGATTCAACAGCAGCGTTTCGCGCAAGCGCGCCTGCAGGGCTTGGGCGACGTGTCTGCTTTCGGTGATGTCGCGCCACACGGCGAGGCCGCCGATAATTGTACCCGCTTCATCGCGGAGGGGGGAAAGATGTCCGGCGAGATAACCGATGCTCTTGTCGGCGCGCGGATACGCGCGGTCTTCGAGGATGATGGTGTTGTCAAGCAAAACTTCAATCAAACTCGCGTCGTCGTCATAACCAAGCACGCGCAGCAATGCGCTGATCGGTTTGCCGAGCGCGTCGTCTTGCGGAACTTGCGACAAGCGCGTCATGCCCGGATTCCAGACAGTACATTCTAAATTCGAGTCGAAGGCAAAAATCCCATCGGGGCTGGAGGAAACGAGTCGCTGATACGCGGCGCGCATTGCGGTATGGGCGTTGAACGCATCCGGCGCGTGCGATTCCATAAAAGTTTCCATGACGCAAGGACAAGCAGGCGGCACCGGCATGTGCGCCGCGCGCATTACAATTTTACAAAGTACGCGTCCACCGCCGCGTCGAGCAATTCTTTTTCGAGGCGCGGTTCCTTTTGCAGAAAGCGCGCAATGTCGGCGAGTTGGTCGAGCAAGTCGCGCGGGTGCACCGATTTGGGCTCGCGTTTTACTTTGACGTAATGCTCCAGCACCAGATACTTGAACATTTCTTCGTCGTACGGAATGCTGCGCTGTGTGCAGTTGCGTTGAAAGATGGTGCGGAATTCTTCCCACGAGGGATTTGGTACGTTGATTTTATAGCGGATGCGCCGCAAGAAGGCTTCGTCCATCAATTCGCGCGGGTCGAGGTTGGTCGAAAAAATAATCAGTTCGTCGAACGGCACTTCGATTTTCTTGCCGGTTTGCAGCGTGAGGAAATCGTACCGCTTTTCGAGCGGCACAATCCAGCGGTTCAACAAATCTTGCGGACGCATCTGCTGGCGTCCAAAGTCGTCAATGAGAAACATGCCGCCGTTCGCTTTCATCTGAAACGGGGCTTCGTATGTTTTCGACACGGGGTCAAAGATGAGGTCAAGGGTATCGAGCGTCAATTCGCCGCCGACGACGATGAAGGGACGCTGGCATTGAACCCACCGCATATCGCGGCGGGTGTTCTCGGTGGCGATGCCGCGCGCGCTGCTCTCGCTGACCGGTTTGTGATTGATGGCATCGTACACGCGAATAATTTGTCCATCGGCGTACACGGCGTGCGGAATATAGATGTTGCCGCCGAGCAAACGCGCCATGCGTTCGGCGATGGTCGTTTTGCCGTTGCCGGGTGGACCGTACAAGAAAATGGAACGCGCGGAATTGACCGCCGGACCGACGCGGCGCAGCATGGCGTCAGAAATAACAATATCGCTGAACGCTCCGCCAATCGAAGTGCGTTCCACCGAAACGCCCGAAATGCCCTGGCGGCGCATCGCCTCGTTATAGTTTTGAAGCGGCACGGGCGCGGGTCCGGCATACGAACTGCGGGCGAGGAGTTCTTGGGATTTGTTGCCGCCCTTACCTGTTACCGTGTAGCGATAGGCGCGTTCGCTGTATCCGGTCGCGCCGGTGATTTGGCAAAATTCTTCCTTGACCAAAAAGGTGAGCGCGTTTTCGACGAGGTTGGTGTGGGGCAAACGCATTTCTTCGGCGATGGCGTGGGCTTGAATTTCACCTGCAAAGTATATGATTTTGAGCGCGAGGTCTTGGATGAAACTGGCAGGCAGTCCGGTGTCGGCGGCATTCTGCGGGGGTGGAAATGCGATACCGGTTTGTGTGTCAAACACCGGCCCGAGGGACGGTGTAGAGAGAGTTGAAGGCATACGATTTGACCGGGAAAAATGTTTTTGATACGCGTTAGTGCATCATGAGCCGGCGTGCTGCGAGGAAATCATTGATGTCAGATATTTTTAAAGGCGTTCTTGTGGGGCGATACCCGGGCGCCTGTTCATGCTGCACTAGGTTCATATTCTATGCCGCGTTGCGTAAGCGTGCAAGGGGACAATGGGTTTAATTTGGCGGCGCGACGTCGCGTTTGAGAGGGCGAGGAAGCATCTCTGATACGGATTACGTCTGCGGGCGAATCGAATTCGCACCAACAAATTCACGAAACGTCCCTGCGGACATTACGATGTTGCAGTCTGCAAAGCAACTGTGTTGTTGTTGCCGCGATTTCGATTCGCTTGTGAAACACGCCCCTGAGTGAAATACATCCGGTAGAAGCATGTGCTTTGGGACATTCCGCGTCTGTGCTATAATCCTCACAAACGCGCGGCATGTGGCGCGTTTCCCCATTCGAGTGAAAACTTAAAGGTTCTTCAAAATGAGTTCCACAAACGGTCACAATTTCTGGCAGGACAAACGCGTGTGGGTCACGGGCGGCGCGGGCTTTCTCGGTTCTTTCATCGTCGAAGGATTAAAGCAGCGCGGCGCGCGCGAAATTTTTGCTCCGCGCACGCGCGATTACGATTTGCGCGAAATTGCAGATGTGCGCCGCGCCTTGCGCGAATTGAAACCCGATTTGATTATTCACGCGGCGGCGCGCGTCGGCGGCATCGGCGCGAATCGCGAACATCCCGCCGATTTCTTTTACGACAACTTGATGATGGGCACACAGCTCATGCACGAAGCGTACAAGAGCAATGTCGGAAAATTTGTCGCGCTCGGCACGGTGTGCGCGTATCCGAAATTTACGCCCGTGCCGTTTCAAGAAGACGATATTTGGAATGGCTATCCTGAAGAAACAAACGCGCCGTACGGGCTGGCGAAAAAAATGCTGCTCGTGCAAAGTCAAACGTACCGCGAACAGTACGGGTTCAACGCGGTCTATCTGCTGCCGGTGAATTTGTACGGACCGCGCGACAATTTTGACCCCGCGTCGTCGCATGTCATTCCCGCGCTGATTCGCAAATGTGTGGAAGCGCAAGAACGCGGCGACGATTCGATTGTGGTGTGGGGTGACGGCAGTCCGACGCGCGAATTTTTATTCGTCAAAGACGCGGCGGAAGGCATTTTGCTCGCGGCGGAAAAATACAACGCGCCCGCGCCGGTCAATCTCGGCAGCGCGCACGAAATTTCCATCAAAGAATTGGTGGAACTCATCGCGCGGCTCACCGAATTTCAGGGCAAGTTGGTTTGGGACACGACAAAACCGAACGGACAGCCGCGCCGCAAACTTGACACCTCGCGCGCGAAAAACGAATTCGGTTTCGTTTCCAAGACGCCGTTTGAACAAGGATTACGCGAAACGATTGATTGGTACGTGGCAAATCGTGGACTTGTGGTGAGCAACGTCGAACCAGCGCAGATAGCAGATAGCAAATTGCAAATGGCAAGCCGTTAAACGTCAAACGTCAATGCACAATACTCTCGACTATTGACTATTGACTAACGACTATCAACTATGTCAAAACAAACACGCGCGCTCGTCACAGGCGCGGGCGGATTCATTGGAAATCATCTCGTTACCTTTTTGAAAAAGCAGGGCTATTGGGTGCGCGGTGTGGATGTCAAGCGTCCCGAATACAGCAACACACTCGCCGATGAATTTCTCGTCGCCGATTTACGCAAGTGGGAAAACGCGGACGCGGCAGCACAAGACATTGACCACGTGTACGCGCTCGCGGCGGACATGGGCGGCATGGGTTTCATCTCGACGCATCACGCGCAAATTTTGCACAACAATTCGCTTATCAATTTGAACACGCTGGAAGCCGCGCATCAGAACGGCGCACAAAAATTATTGTACACGTCGTCCGCGTGTGTGTATCCCGAATACTTGCAGGAAGACGCGGACGTGAAACCATTAAAAGAAGAAGATGTGTATCCCGCGCAGCCGCAGGACGCGTACGGTTGGGAAAAACTTGTTACGGAACGATTGTGCAAACATTATTTTGAAGATTACGGACTCGAAACGCGCACGGTACGTTTTCACAATATCTTTGGTCCGTTAGGAACGTGGGATGGCGGACGCGAAAAAGCGCCTGCCGCAATGTGCCGCAAAATCGCGTACGCGAAATTGACGGGGAACCACGAGATTGAAATTTGGGGTGACGGCGAGCAGACGCGTTCGTTTTGTTATGTGGACGATTGCGTCGTCGGGATTGACAAGTTGATGCGCTCGGATTATCGCGAGCCGTTGAATTTGGGACAAGACCGTCTCGTCACCATCAATCAACTCGCGGACATTGTGGCAAATATCGCGGGCATCGAAATTACGAAAAAATATATTCCCGGTCCGCAAGGCGTACGCGGACGCAATTCCGACAATACGCGTTTGCGCGAAGTGCTGCATTGGGAGCCGCAAATTTCGCTCGAAGAAGGTTTGCGCCGCACGTACGAATGGATTGAAGAACAGGCTCGGTACAAGCTTGGAATGAATGGGAACGGGAACGGGACGGGTCAATCGTTAGAAGCGCGCACGACATTCGCCAACTCAATGCGTGAGTGAATTTGAAGTTTCCGAAAAATTTGTTTGAAATAGGTGTCCACCGTTTTCGGAGAAAGACACAACTCGTTCGCTATATCGCGCGTGCGTTTGCCTTGAGCAGACAAGCGCGCGATTTGTTTTTCGCGTTCTGTGAGAGTGAGCCAGAGAGATTGAGGATTCAAACGCAAGTCCGAGTTCTGAAAGCGAAATCGTTTCATTTTCACCAACTGGGATAAAAATAGCGAGGAGGCGCAGAGGAGAATTACAGGGGAAAGAATAGAACGCATGTTCTAATTTGTCCAGCCCTAGAATTGGGGGTTCTTGAATTAGAGGGATGGTTGTAAGTGAATTGAAAGACTCTACGTCGGTTGTAAGCGATGTATGGTTATGGTGCGTTGTAAAATGATCTGTAAGAAAAAGTAGTTTGTAGAATCTGTGCGAAACATTTAGAATGTAGGTGGCAATGGAGAAAATATGTTCAAACATTCACACCGAATTTTCAAGATGTCTCTGACGATACTTGTTATCATTACCTCTATCTATTCTTCAACATTGCACACACTCTACAATCAAAACCCTGTTGCCGAAGCATCTTCACAAAAGACTTGTAATTGGAAGTGGCGTGTCGTGCCGAGCCCAAACAGTGGCACAAAAAATAATTCATTGCGCGGACTTGTCACGATAGGCGCAAATGATATTTGGGCGGTAGGGATGGCAAGCGGAGCCAACGATTCATCTCACACTCTTATTGAACATTGGGATGGAGAGACATGGAGCATCGTCCCAAGCCCCAGCGCAAACACGGGCTCAAGCATATTGCTTGATATTAGCGCGATTGATGCAAGTGACATTTGGGCAGTCGGCTATGTGTATGAGAATTTTGAGTTTCGTGCCTTGCTCGAACATTGGGATGGCTCGGCATGGAGCATGGTTACACCGGCGCTCGATTTAAACAATGTAACTTTGCGCGGCGTCGCCGCAATTGCCTCCGATAATGTGTGGGCGGTAGGTGGGCAAACTTCGGGTTCCAACACACCAAACCACCCCTTGGTTCTACATTGGGATGGAACAGAATGGATAAAGGTACAGGTTTTAGATCCCAGCCCTTATGGATATCTCAATGGAATTGTGGCGCTTGGCGCGGATAATATCTGGGCAGTGGGCGCGTATACTGATGATGCACCGCCTGCGGTAGGAAATACGTTGGTCATGCACTATGACGGGTTGGCATGGAACCAAGTTCCCAGTCCAAATAAATATCCCGGGCAACACGATAATGGATTGCTGAGCGTGGCAGCAAGTACAGACGCGAATGTTTGGGCTGTTGGATTTCACAGGATTATCCATCCGGGTCCGATAATGTTCGAATTAATCGAACAATGGGATGGCACAGAATGGGCACTTGGCCCGGGCGCGTTCGATGACAAGTATGTGACCAAGACAAATTCAATCGCAGTTGCATCAAGTGGGGAGGTCTGGGTGGTTGGACAGAATCGCACTGCGCTGATTGAGTATCGTGATGACGGTGTATGGAAAGATGTCAGTCCGAACAACGGATATAGCGAGCTGTTCGATGTTGCAACTGTTGACGCCAATAGGGTCTGGGCGGTTGGGCATATTCCAACCGGATTGAGTCAAATGCAAACATTGATTATCCAAGGGCGGTTGCAATGCAGCCAACCAGTTCAATGTCTCGATGCACCCGTACTCTTGGACCCTAAACCGGGTATGGTTGTGAATTCAATTCAAGTTCGCCTTGACTGGAAAGACCAGCGATGTGCTACCCATTACCAAGTTCAAGTTCGGCAGAAATCACCACAGGGAAAAGTCGAGCTGCGCGAAAAGCGTGACCGTGTCTCCGAGTACATGTTCTCACGTTCAAGCTTGGATTCACCGAATCGGTTTGTGTGGCGTGTGCGAGCTTGTAACCAACAAGGTTGTGGAGAATGGTCAGAATGGAGCAAGTTCAATCTGCAATCAAC
>CALMZO010000259.1 GCA_937870825.1 uncultured Chloroflexota bacterium
CGCAAGTCCAGCGCGCGCGACCATCCTTCAATCGTCGTATCATACGCAAGCCGCAGTTCCATATTGGAACGCTGCAAATTTTCAAACAGCTTGGCGTTGTCCATCGCAATCGCCGCTTGTGCGGCGATGGTCTCGAAAAAATCGAGCCACTCTTGATTTGCAAACAAGGGAGCGCGGTGGAACACTTGCAGGACGCCTTTGACTTGACCTTTGACAATCAAGGGTGTGCCGGAATATCCGACAAAATTTTCCTCTGCGCCCCATGCTTCGCGTTCGTACTGTTGGATGGAGGCAAGGTTTTGGATATGAATTGTTTTTCGTTCCCACGCGATGCGCCCTGCCAACCCTTCGCGAACGTGCAGCCGCGCTCGTTCGATATGGTTGGTCTTGAATCCTTTGCCGCTGGCAAACTCTAGCGCGTGTCTGTACGGGCTTAACGTAAAGATGGCGGCGGCGTCCACGCGCAATTGATTTAGAACCTGGTCAAGCACAACATCCAACATAAAGCACAAGTCGTGTGACCCGCTGATTGCCAAATCTACGGCGCGCAGCGCCGCAAGTCGCTCCAGTTGTTGTTGCGCGGATTCAAAGAGGCGCGCGTTTTCGAGCGCGACGGCGGCTTGATTCGCGATCCCATTGAGCAGCGCAAGCTCTTCTTCGCTATAGGCATTGAGCGTATAGCTTTGCGCGGAGATCGCGCCGAAAACGCGCGTGCCAACGCGTAACGGCACAAACAAAAGTGAACAGGACGCTTTCCGCCGATTCCCCAGCCGCCCCTGCGCGTCCGTCTCGCCCGATTCTGCTGGCGAGCGGTTCAACAAAATAGAGATGCCCTTGTGAAGCACCTCGCTGAGGTTGGTGCCTTCCAAAAGCTGGTCGGTACGTTCCTCATAGCGTTCCCCTTCGTCGTACATTAAACGGTACGTAACAAGATTCGTTTCCGCATCGAACAAGCAGACGTAGAATACGTCGAGTGAGAGAATCTGCTTCACCTGTTGATAAATCAACTCGAGCGTCGTCTCGACATTGCCGAGCGTTGAAACCACACGGGCAACTTCATTGAGTGTAGACAGTTGGGCAGCGCTTCGTTTCGTCTCCTCAAAGAGCCGCGCGTTGTGAATCGCGCTCGCCGCGTAGGACGCAAAGAGTGACAGGAGCGATACATCATCCTCTGTAAATGCGCGATGCGGACGGACCTCATTGACGGCAACCACGCCAATCAACGCGCCTTGATACAGCATCGGCACAACCATACTCGCGCCCAGTCCCAAATTGGGTAAATCGCCGAGACGATGTTCCCATGTCGGATAATCATTCACCACCATTGGCGCGTGAGACTCTGCCACACGTCCCGCGATGCCTTTACCCAACGGAATGCGCGTTTCGACGGGCAATGCTGTCCCTGTCTGAACGACAACTTGGAGTTCCTGCGCGAGGGGGTCATAGAAATGTAGCGCGCCCCCTGACGCACCCAACAAACTGGTCGCGCGTTCAATGACTGTCTGTAGCACCACATCAAGTTCGGTATGTTGCGCGAGTTCATTTGCCGTTTGGTACACGGCGGCAAATTCCGCTGCTTGCTTCTTGATACTTGCTTCGGCGCGTTTTTGTTCGGTAATGTCACGCGCAATGACCGCCGCGCCGACGTAATTCCCCAGGGCATCACGAAACAAGGAAATGGTCAATGACACGTCAATGCGCTGTCCATCGGCGCGCATTCGTTCCGTCTCAAAGAGAAGCACGTTTTCACCGCGATTCATTTTCGCAAGATGGTCCCTCAATTCCTGCATCCGTTCGGGCGGAACCAAAACCGAAACGGCTTTGCCAAGCATTTCCGCGGCGCGATATCCATACATCTTTTCTGCGCCGCGATTCCAGCTCGTTACAATGCCTTCAAGGGTAATGCTGTAAATGGCATCCTCTGTTGATTCCACAATCGTCGCCATCAGCTCTCTGATTTCTTCGACCTGTCTGCGGTCGGTGATGTCGCGATAATTCGCGACGATGGCTTGAACGCTTGGGTCGTCCAGCAAATTTGTCGTCGTCGCATCAATCCAACGCCAAGTTCCGTCGCGCTGGATAAAACGCATTTGAACCGAAAAGGGTACTCTCGGATTTTCAAGGAGGCGGGCAAAGAGGGTTTGGACTTTTGCGGCGTCGTCCGGATGGATTCCTTCAAAAGCGCCTTTGCCAATCAGCTCGCGCGGCGGCGTTCCCAAGACAGTTTCCGCTGACGGGCTCCCGTACAGAACAGTGCCTTTAGCGTCAACCAGCACGATTGCGTCCGCATTGTTTTCGATGAGCGCGCGAAAACGGTTTTCGCTTTGCGCGAGTTTTTCCTCGCTCGTCTTGCGCGCGGAAATGTCGCGGACATTGCCCACAATCGCTTGAACATTCGGCTCCTCCAGGAGATTTGTTCCTGTCACTTCGAGCCAGAGCCACGATTCATCACTGTGACGATACCGAAATTCAAGCGTCTGGCTCGCATTCGGCGTTTGTGTCAGTTCGCGAAAGGATTCGGCGACGGCGCCCACATCGTCGGGATGCACACGGTTGAGCCAATTGCCGCCAATCCAGAACTGCGGGGTGCCGCCGAGAATGTTGCTGAGCGAAGGACTCGTGTATGTCACAATCCCTTGCCCGTCAGTAAGCAGAATCGCGTCCGCGCTGTGTTCGATCAGTGCGCGAAAGCGCGTGTCAATGGCGCGCACTTGCGTTTCGGCTTTTTCCTGTTCGCGCTGTGCTTGCACTTTTTTCAGTACGCGCTCGGTGACGGAGGCGAGCTGCGCGGAACGGTGCTTGATGACGTAATCCGTCGCGCCATATTTCAAACTTTCAATCGCGACTTGCCCAAGCGCGCCAGAGATAAAAACAAAGGGCGCATCGGGACGCAACTCGCGCGCCAATTCCAACGCGCGCAATCCATCAAACGCGGGGAGCGTTTTGTTACAGAGAATAAGGTCGAATTCGCGCGCTTGGAGCGCAGTCACAAACTCGTCGCGCGTTTCGACGCGGAAAATTTCATTGGAGAGACCCGCATGGGTGAGCATCGCTTGCACCAGCTCGGAATCATTCGGTTCATCTTCCAAATGCAAAATTCGCAATCGTGGTTCCATGTTCGCAACAGTTCCGTTACTCAAAGCGGTGATGCGTTCCCCGCCCGGCGGAGCGTCGTTGGTGATGCGCCAAAACATGCCGAGCTTGCGGAGCGCGTGAATAAAATCGCATCAAAACTATGTTCGCCAAGCGCGCGAAAACGGTGTTCGCTTTCCGCAAGCGCGTTCTCGATTTCTTTTCGTTGCGTAATGTCGCGTAGGATGACGGTGAATGCTTTTCATCCCCCACACCCACTTGGGAAATGTGTGCTTGATTGAGCATGATGTTGGCATCCACCCAAGACATGACAATCCGAGCAAGCTGCGCGGTATCGTGTTGAACGACTTTACTCTACAAGTGTGGAGCGAGACCCTGCCTACTGCAACATTGACCACGTAATGCTGCACTAGCCATCAAACCCAATGTTTTCGAGTGAGACCCAAATGAAAAATCGGCGATGTCAAGTCTGTGACGACAACACCGCCGATTCTAGTATATTGCAAAGAACACTTGCTGAATATAGGTAATTGTTCTGATGCGCGTCAGGAATTTTTGTCCTAGGTTTCCGCACACGTCGCGCTATTCCACTTGAACGTTGGGCGCGTCTTGTTGACTGTCGCATTCTTGGCAAGCGATTCAAGAGTGGGCTTGGCTGGTTTGTTCTGGCAGCCCGAGTCAGGCGTGTGTGATGGTGTGCGCGCACGCGGCGTATTGTTTCAACGCGGCGCTGCGGTCTCCCAGCGCCAACTTGATTTGCCCCGCGCGTTGGTTTGCAAAGGCAGACTTGTGTGGTTGTTGCCGCGATTTCTAATCGCTCCCAAGATTCACCCCGAACCTGAACTGCACCCCTGTCGGAACAAAAGTGGACACATTTTCCGTACATGCTGTATCATACGGCAACAGGCAAGAAATTTATGAATGACGAACAAAGTGTGTTGTATCAACAGTTGCGCAGCGCCGACCCGCGCACGCGCGAACATGCAACGGAACGATTGTGGCAAAGTTATTTTGGCGCGGCAGGACCCGAAGCCGAGATTCGTCTAATCCAAGCGGAACAGGCAATGGAAAG
>CALMZO010000260.1 GCA_937870825.1 uncultured Chloroflexota bacterium
GCGATTGGATTTGCTGAAATTACACACGCGGCAGCCGAAGCGTTGACGTGGGCGGGAACATCGCAGCGCCATCAAGTGGGGTCATCAAACGCCGAGTGAAATTGCGCGGGCGGGCGCAGGGTGCTGTGCAAAAAATTTTATTGCGGCTTGTTTCCCATGATATCGTCAATGTGTTTGAGAACGTCCGGCGTCAACTTTTCTTGCACATTCAGTGCGCCGAGATTTTCTTGCAGTTGTTCCACTTTGGACGCGCCGAGAATGACACTGCTGATATTTTGATTTTTCAAACACCACGCAATCGCCAACTGCGCGAGCGTGCTGCCCAACTCATTGGCGACGGGCACGAGCTGTTTGACTTTGTCCACCCGCGCAGGCGTGATGCCGCTTTGTTGTAGCCATTCGTAACCGGGCTGCGCGGCGCGCGAATCGGCGGGAATGCCGTTATTGTACTTGCCGCTCAAGAGTCCCGACGCGAGCGGACTCCAAATGACGTTGCCGTAGTGCCGGTCACGAAACAAACGCGCGTATTCGCCTTCCACTTTTTGACGCGTGAACAAATTATAGTGCGACTGTTCCGTCACCGGCTTGTGCAAATGATTTTTTTCGGCGATATAAATCGCGCAGGCAATTTCATACGCGCTCCATTCCGAAGTCCCCCAATAGAGCGCCTTGCCCGACTCGATAATGTCGTGCATCGCCCACACCGTTTCCTCAATCGGCGTATCCCAATCTGCGCGATGGCAAAAAATCAAATCCACATAATCAAGCTGCAACCGCTTGAGTGAGCCGTCAATCCCCTTCATCAAGAATTTGCGATTGAGCGTGTTTTCTTGATTCACACTCTCTTTCAAGCCCCAATAAAATTTGGTAGAGACCAAATACGCCTCGCGAGTCCACCCCGTCCGTTTCAACACCGCGCCCATGATGCTTTCCGCTTTGCCCGCGGCGTACGATTGCGCGTTATCAAAAAAATTGACGCCCGCATCAAATGCGGTTTGCATCAAACGCAGCGCATCCTCTTCGCCAATTTGTTCCCCGAACGTCACCCACGCGCCGAACGATAATTCACTGACCTTGACCCCGGCATTGCCGAGACGACGATAGTCCATGATTCTTCTCCGTTTTATTGTTGATTACGCGTTTTATGCGTGAACGCATTCTATACACTTTTGTGTTGCACAAAAAATCCCTGAAAAAGAATTTTCAGGGATTCTCCATGAACTGTTCGCTCCAGGGCTCGCCGTCAGCCACCACCGCTAATTGCCAAAATAATTTGGATCGAATCCTTCGGCTGCACGGGTGTTTCCAGGGTCGGCGCGAGGCGTGAATTGACAAACAACTTGAGATGTTCGCGCAACCGTCCCTGTTCGTCAACCAAACGAAATTTCAAACCGGGATAGCGCGCGTCCAAATCGTCAAACACCGCGCGCAGATGTTCGCCCGCGCTTTCAACTTGACGCGCGCCGTTCGTATACTTGCGTAAAGGCGTTGGGATTGCGATGACCGCCATGTAGAAACTATAGCTCTGCCACTTCGACGGAATAAATTTCCGGCAAGTGGTCGGCGATGCGCGTCCAGGATTCACCTTCATCGCGGCTTGCCCACACTTGGCCGCCCGTGGTCCCAAAGTACAGACCCAGCGGGGCGCGCGTGTCGCTGTTCATCGCCTGGCGTTTGATGGTGAACCAACCTTCTTTCGTCGGCATTCCTTTGGCTTGGCGTTTCCACGTTTTGCCCGCGTTGTAGGTCACGAACGCGGCGGGCTTGCCGTCATGCGGCACGCGCGCGTACGGAAAGGCTTCGTTCGGAAAAATCCACGCGACGTTTGGGTTGCGCGGATGCGTCACGATGGGAAAACCGTGGTCCGAAATTCCTTTCGGCAATTTGTTGCCGATGCGAACCCACACCCCTTCTTTGCGGTCCATCGTATACACGCCGAAATGATTTTGCTGGTACAAACGGTCGGGGTCGCGGGCGTTCATGCGCGTCGAATGCGGGTCATGCCCGTATTCCGCTGTGGGGTTTTCGAGAAATTCGGAAACGATGCCTTGATTCAACGGCTTCCAATCCGCGCCGTGGTCGAACGATTCAAAAACACCCCCCCCCGACAAACTGACGTACATGTGATTCGGGTCGCGCGGGTCAATCAAAATCGAATGCAGTGTAGGACCACCCGGCGGACCTTCTTCGGGCGGACCCACCCATTCGTTAAACATGGGATGCTGATTGAAACCCGCCACCTGACTCCACGTTGCGCCGCCATCTTCGGAACGAAACAGACCCTGCGGCGACGTGCCGAGATACCACACACCGGGTTCGCTCGTATGTCCGGGACTGAGCCAAAAATTGTGATGAATCGTGCGCCCCGCACCTTGCGGAAAGGCGGGCGGCGTTGTCGCTTCCGTCCACGTTTTGCCAAAATCGGTGGAGCGATGAATCGTCGGTCCCAGATGTCCGCCGCGTTCCGTCATCAAAATTGTTTTTCTATCGCGCGGGTCAAGCACCATGTGATGCACCATGCTGCCGACCATCACGTCGCGAATCGTTTCCCAATTTTTGCGTTTGCCGTCGCCGCGCAAAATAAATCCGCCTTTGCGCGTGCCGACGAGCAACAAAATATCGCGCGGCACACTTTTGGTGCCAATCAGGGTTGAGGCGGAGGATTTTTTTGCGGACGGTGTGCGCGTTGCAGATTTTGGGGGCATGTCGTTTCTCCTTTTTGACGATGCCCATATTGTAATAGAACGGATGTGCGATGTCAATGGGTTTACGTGACCGTTCGATTATTTTTTCCGAATGGCATAATCATTGCGCGGCGTGCTTTTTCAAATACGTCAAAATAATTCCAAACATCCCCAACGCCAACACCGCCATCACGCCAATCACCCACAACAAACTCACCGGACTCACGCGTTCAAACAATTGTCCGATAAAAGTTGGCATCATCAAATTGCCCGAACTCGCGCCCGCGAAAAAAAGTCCCGTCACCGATGCCGTAATCGTCATGTGCCTGCCTGTGAACGTGAGAATCGTCGGAAACGCGGATGCGATGCCGAGACCGAACAAAAATGTTCCGCTCCACAACGCGAGCCACGAGGTCGGCAGTGCAATCAAAATTCCAATCCCCGCCGCCGCCAGCAACAAATCCACCAGAATGATTACGCGCGGACGCAACCGCGCGGCGAGTGGAATCGAAGCCAGCCGTCCCACCATGAACGCGCCCCAAAACGCGGCAGTCACGTACGCGGCTGTCGCTTCATCCGCCAAATTCATTTTCACCACGTACGTCGAAATCCAACCGGCGTAGCTGATTTCCGCGCCCGCGACCAAAAAGAAAAACAATGCGACAAGCGCCACGAGCAAATAGTCCGGACGCGCGCGCGCGCGTTCTGCGTGCGTAACAAGCGGCTGCGGATTCGGCAGCGGAAAAAACAAAACCGCGATGGGCAAGACCAACACCGCCAGCAAAAAATAACCCGCGCGAAAATCTCCGGTCACTTGAATCGCTTGGGCAATCAACAACGGCGAAATCAGTCCGCCGACCGCAAAAAACAAATGCAAGCCGTTCATGTACGGCGCGACGCGCTCACGATGCACCCAAACAATCAACGTATTCGCGCCGACATCCACAATTGCTTCCGTCAGACCAATTACGAAAACGACCAATATCAAAAGCCACAACAGCGGCACGAACGGAATCGCCGCAAGTGACAAGGCAATGAGCAGCACTGCGAGCGCGATTGTTTGATGTACGGGCAAACGGTCCAACACGCGTCCGCCGCCGAACGAACCGAGCATGTACCCGAACGAACGCGCAGTGAACAGAAAACTGATTGCCGCCACCGTACTGCCCGTTTGTGCCGCCAAACCCAGCAGCGTCGGACCCATGGACGCCGTCGTCAAGCCCAAGGCAACGAACGCGGCATAGTACGTGAACGTTTGTCCAAGCGCGAGCGTGCTGCTGTTTTGCCTGAGACGCTGCCAAAGTGAATGAGCAGAGTTCATTTTTGTTTCCTTGATGAGATGGGAGCATTATAGAGAGAGGGCATAAAAAAGGAAATAAGGGAAATGAGAAAATCGCGCGTCGTACTCGCACGCAAAAAATTCACGTTGCCTATAAATTTCAACAGTGTTAGAATCGTCGCGCATCGCAACTAGCCAATCCCACATCGTTCTGTTCTATCGCACTGACCACTGAATACTAAAGACGGATTACTGAATCTGGAGTCTACATGCGTGATGTAACCATCGCTCTCGTTCAATTGCATCCCCAACTCGGCGCGGTCAATGACAATCTCGACCGCATGGGCAAAATTATTCAACAAATTTGTACAACGCAGCGCGTCAACCTCATTGTCTTTCCCGAACTTGCGACGACGGGCTATGAGAACGGCGTGAACTTTACCGACCTCGCCGAACAAATCCCCGGTTACACCTCGAACTTTTTGGGAAAACTCGCGAGCGATTTTCACACCTGGATTGTGACGGGCATGGTGGTCAAGCACAAAGTCGAGAGCGTGATTTACAATTCCGCGATTGTGATTGGACCCGACGGCGAAGTGACGGGCGAATATCGCAAAGTCCATCTCAAGGGCGAAGAAAAAATGGCGTTCCGTCCGGGTTTCAAATTGCCGGTCTTTGAAACCGATTTTGGCAATCTCGGCATTTTGCTCGGCTGGGATCTGGCGTTTCCCGAAACGGCGCGTTCGCTTGCGCTCGACGGCGCGGAATTGATTGTCGTGCCTGCGAATTGGGAAGCCCCGAATGTGGAAGAATGGAAAACGTACTTGTACGCGCGGGCGTACGAAAATGCCGTGTTCGTCGGCGGCGCGAATCGTCTGGGCAGCGAGTACACGTACTCGTTTTTCGGCGAGACCCAAGTGATTGGACCGCGCGGCGAGCTGTACGCCCAAGTGCCAAAAGAAGAAGAGACGAATTTGCCGCAAGAGGGTTGGGCAGTCGCGCAAATTGATTTGGACCTCGTGAAAAAATATCGCGAGGAGTTGCAAGTATTTCAAGCGCGCCAGCCCGGCGCGTACCGGACGGTGGTAAAGCAGTATTGACCGATGACGAACGACGAAAGACGAACGCAGCAAAAGTTTTCTTTCGTCGTCCGTCCTTCGTCATCCGTCCGATGATTGACCTCCGTTCCGATACCGTAACTCAGCCCACCCCCGCGATGCGCGATGCGATGGCGCGTGCGGAAGTGGGCGATGATGTGTACGGCGAAGACCCGACAGTGAATCGTTTGGAAGAACTCGCGGCGGACATGTTGGGCAAAGACGCCGCGTTGTTTGTTTCCAGCGGCACCATGGGCAACCTCATCGCGCTGTTGACACACTGTGCGCGCGGCGATGAAATTATCGTCGGCAACCAAGCGCACATTTTTGTTGCCGAGCAAGGAGGCGCATCGGTGCTGGGCGGAATCGCGATGTATCCATTGCAAAATCAACCTGACGGCACGATGCGTTTGGATGACATTCGTAATGCGATTCGTACCGACGACGTACATTATCCGCGCACGCGATTGATTTGTCTCGAGAATACGCACATGCGTTTGAACGGCGCGCCGTTGTCCGTTGAATATCATGAACAAGTACGCGAAATTGCGGACGCGCATCGTTTGGAAATTCACACCGACGGCGCGCGCATTTTTAACGCGGCAGTTGCGCTCAATGTCAATGTGAAAGAAATCGCGCGTTTTTCCGATTCCGTCCAATTTTGTTTGTCGAAAGGATTGGCAGCGCCGATTGGTTCGATGCTGGTCGGCGCGCGCGATTTTATTCACGAAGCAAGACGCGCGCGCAAACTCATCGGCGGCGGCACGCGCCAAGCAGGAATTATTGCGGCGGCGGGAATCGTGGCACTCGAAACGAGGATTGAGCGTCTTGCTCAAGACCACGCCAATGCAAAATATCTTGCCGAACAACTCGCCGATGTGCCGGGCATTGAACTCGACCCGTCGAGCATCCAAACCAACATGGTGATTTTTGACCTCGCGCCCAACGGCATCCCCGCGCATGAACTCGCGCGCCGGGTACAAGCACAAGGCGTACTGTTACAACCGCGCGGCGCGTACAAACTGCGCGCCGCAACGCATTACGGCGTCACGCGCGCCGATGTGGATACGGCACTGCAAGCAATTCGCGCCGCGCTCGCCGAATGACCTTTACGTTTGACGTTTCCATCTCCAAGTTTCAATCTCCCAACCCTATGCAACTTTCTCCACTTGTCCCCGTCGTCGGTCTGCTCGTCATCATTGGCAATATCGTCGTCGCGGCAGTGCGCCCGTATTTGCCGCCCACGGCGATGGGGGTTCAATTGTTTATCGGGGGCATGACGACGCTGATTATTTCTGTCATTGACCTCATCATCCCGATTGGGATTGCCGAGTACGAAAATATCTTGTTGTTTGTCACGGGCTGCATCAATTGCGCGGTCGGCTATTACATGGTGCTGTTGGAAATGCGGAAACAGGAGGCGTAAGAATGTTGACCACAATCATGGGGGCAGGCGTATTCTCGATTGGTTTCTTTATGCTCATTCTCGCGTTGATGGACTTGCTCGGCATTGGCGGCTTGATCTTTGGTTTGGGGCAGCGCATTCTGCTTTATGTCGGCGGAATTTTTTTGTGCGTTCTCGGTTACACCATGGCGCGTCGTTTGCCGCGCGCAAGCGTTGTCGCCACCGAAAGTTTTCCTCAATCCGATTTCCCCGAACCACCCCCATCTACCGACGATACGCTTTGACATGGTGCGGCGAGTTCCGTTTCCAATCCTTCCCTCATTTGGCATTTATGAATGGTGTGTACACAGAGCAGTGTTTGATGCACGCGCAGCGAATAACCTCACCCCTTCCCTCTCCTTTGCAAGGAGAGGGTTAGGGAGAGGTCTCCTTTGCAAGGAGAGGGTTAGGGAGAGGTCTCCTTTGCAAGGAGAGGGTTAGGGGGAGAGGTCTCCTTTGCAAGGAGAGGGTTAGGGGGAGAGGTCTCCTTTGCAAGGAGAGGGTTAGGGAGAGGTCTCCTTTGTAAGGAGAGGGAAAGGTGAGGTCGGTGAACTCGGCATTGGCTGCAATCCGGGGATTCAACGCCACATGCGCGATAGGCTGTACGATGAAAAAATCAACGGCACGTTTCATCTCGCCGTCGGCGCGGGCTTTCCCTTTATCGGCGGCGAAAATGAAAGCCGTGTGCATTCGGACATGGTAAAAAATTTACGCGACGGCGGAAAAATTTTCTTGGACGGAAACCTGTCCGGGAAAATGGAAGGTGGCTGATTTGATGCCGGTACGAATTTTATTTCTTGCGGTTGTTGCAATCGCACTGTTTGTTCCATCACCCTCACCAATCCTCGCCCAAGAATCCAAGCCGTTCATCTTGCCATTCCAAGACCCGCCGGGACCCAACACGTGGCTTCTCGGCCAACTCTATGGCAATACGACGGGCGCATACGCAAATCGCCGCGAATTTTACGCGGCAGGGCAGGGCTTGCATTTTGGTCTCGATTTTTCGACGCCGTGTGGAACGAAACTGGTTGCGATTGGAGATGGCGTCGTGTTGGGCGCGGATGGTCCGTGGGGCAGCGCACCGCACAATTTGATGATTGACCATCGCAACGGCTATTGGTCGCTGTACGGACATTTGTTGGAAAAGCCGAATCTCAAAGCCGGCGAGCGCGTGACGAAGGGCCAAGTCGTTGCGTTGAGCGGTGACCCCGATTCCACCTGCAACTCGCGCCCGCACCTGCATCTCGAAATTCGCGCCAACAACAACGAACGGTTCGTGAACCCCATCAACTTGATGAATGCGGATTGGGACACGCTCGCGTTGTTTGGACAATTCGGACGCGGCTTTGAACGCGACCTGGATGACCCGCGCAAATGGCAAACGATGTACGACCAACCGGACGGCATTCGCGGCGCGCCCTTGATCAACGATTTTAGAAATCCGTGGCCCCCCTCGTTCAATTTCCGCTGACCGCGTTTCTTTCCAGTCTAGCCATCATCACTCACGCCAAGGCGCCAAGAAACTTGTTTTGAGTAAACCTTTGCGGCTTGGCGGCTTGGCGCGAGACTTGCAGCATACCGTACGTGTTATGCCCAAACCATTTTTTGCCCTTTTCCTTTTCATTCTCAGCGCAACCGCATGCGCGTCGCCCGCGCCCGTTGCGCCGACTGCGTCTTCTAACGCACCGCCAAACATCGTCTCCAACACACGCGCGGGAAACAATCCCACCGCAACCGTGCAGCCGGTCACGCAATCAACGAACGTTCCGCGCCCAACCGACGAACCAACCATCCGACCAACGAACCTTTCCGCCGCCACCACGATTCCATCTCCAACACCCATTCCCGCGCAACTCATTCAACTCATGGATGATACATGCTGCGCGAGCCCGGGCTGGTATGCCGATTCTGAAACGATTTTGTTTATTGACAAACCGAACGCGGACGCGCCGACGGGCATGTACAGCGTTCACATTAACGAACCAATGGTGAGCGAATTGTGGAGCGAACGCATCGCCTTTTATACGCGCGATTTTGATTACGCGCAGATTCCCGAACAGGCAGGCACGCGCATTATTCGTCTGAGCGATAACAAAGAAATGCGCGTTCGCAACGGCGGACGCACGGTGCAATTTTCGCCGGACCGCACGCGGATTCTCTGGACAGAAACGCGCGAAACGTTTCCATTGGAAAATCGCGTAACGAACGTGGTGCTCGCGCCGATTGATTTTGATGCAGGCACGGTCGGGCAAGCCGAACGCATCACGCAGACGTTGCGCGGCGGCGCGAGCTGGCTCGACAACAAGCGGCTGCTGCTGAATGGACGCGTATCACGCGAATCGAATCAGAGCCGCACATACGTGTACGATTTGACGACGGGGGCAGAGACGGAAATTTTCAGGGCGGAACGTTCACGTTTGACCACCGTTTCGCGCGACGGTTCATGGATTGCTTATGTGATTGTGAATGACAAAAAAACCGAACGCAATGGTTTGTGGGTCGAGCGCGCGGACGGCACGGACGAGAAAAAAGTGGAATTGTTTGGCGCGGCGCAGTGGCGTGATGGGTCGCGGTTGATTGTTGCGCCGTTCGAGATGGGCGCGCCCGTTTCGGATACGAAACAAACGCACGCGTTTTATGAATACGACGCGGAACGCGGCGAAGCAAAACGTCTCACCCCCCCCTCGGCGCCGTTCAAAATTGCCAGCGGCGATTGGAGCATTTCTCCCGACGGCAACAAAATTGTTTTTGTCCACGCGGCAGACAACAATTTGTGGCTGTGGAAATTTTCGGAATAATATATCTCACCCAGTTTTGCTGTAAGGATGACCGGCATCGCACAAAAACAAATGGACACCTTTCCCAATTTTAGTCTCAACGGACAAATAGCCCTCGTCACCGGCGCGGGACGCGGCTTGGGACGCGCCATTGCGCTCGCGCTTGCCAACGCGGGTGCGGATGTGGCGTTGGGACTCTTTGACGTGAATCGTGATAGCGGCTTGGCAGCCGAGATTGAAGCGATGGGACGGCGCACTCTGCGTTTGCAAATGGATGTGACGAACGTGGCGCAAGTGCAGCGCGCCGTCCAGGATGCGGTGGCACAGTTTGGACGGCTGGATATTCTGGTAAACAACGCGGGTGGCGGATTCAATAATTTGGTCGAGAATGTGCCCGAACACGAGTTTGACCAGACAGTGGCGCGAAATCTCAAGGGAACGTTCTTTGCGAGTCAAGCCGCGGGCAAGGTGATGATGCAGCAAAACTATGGACGCATCATCAACATGAGTTCGCAAGCGGGCTTTGTCGCGCTGCCAACGGAATCGGTGTATTGCATGACCAAGGCGGGAATCAATCAATTGACGCGCTGTTTTGCGGTGGAGTGGGGAAAATACAATATCACGGTGAATGCGGTGGCGCCGACGTTCATCCAGACGCCGGGCACGGAACCTGCGCTGTCGAATCCTGAATTCCGCGCCGATGTAATCGAACGCATCGCGGCGCTGCATCGGATTGGGGAGCCGATGGAAGTGGCGGGGGCGGTGGTGTTTCTGGCGTCGCCTGCGGCATCGCTGATTACAGGACAGACGCTGTTGATTGACGGGGGCTGGACAAGTCGTTAACAAAGCAGAGAGGGAATGAAAAAAGAGCCAACCGCGCGAGTTGGCTCTTTTTTTTGTTGGACAGTGAAAAACAACCGGAATGCTCTCCTACCCCAGTTCCCCTTCCCTGCGAGGGAAGGGGGGTGTCGTAATGCTCGTGAATTACAAAACCGGCACATAGCTATAATCCGTTTCATTTGAATTTTCAAGAGCGGAATGCTTCACCGCAAGGCAGCCGCGTCTTTTGCAAGACCTTGGTTCGTTTCTTTTCAGCGAATGTTGTCTTTTGCGGACTCTTGTTTCCACACAATCCGCGTATCTGCATCAGCGTACAACCCGTACAGCAAACCAAGAACGTTATTGTGCTTGAAAAAATATTCGCGTCGCAAGTCGAGCATTAGTTGACCGAGCGGTTTGCCCGCGAGAAATTGGTCGAAAAATTTTTCGGCATAGTCCGCCGCGAACAGCGCGGGGACAGTCGCTTCTACGCCAATCATGCCGCGCGCGCCTTTCGCGATCAAGTACGGCATCAAGCCATTGTAAAACTGCGCTGCCAATTCCACCGATTCATTGGCGTTGATAAATACGAGCGGATGGGTTTTGAGCGGAATGTTTATAGGCGCAAACAAGCGCAGGTCTTGAATCGTAACCGAATCGCCCGGGGCAAATTGCAAAAGCGACGCGTCCGCACCGCCTTCCGCTACATTTTTGACGAGCGCGTTGCAGTAGAAATACATGATTTGGTCCGGCATTCCCAATTCTGACAGCGCGGCAATCAACTCGCGGCTGCGCGTCCGTGTAATCAAATTGATGTTTCCTTGTTCCCGGCGTTTGTTCCAAGCATTGATTTGATTTTGGACGAACGGAAAACGCAGTTGCCGGTCCAGGTCCGAATTGAGGTTCAAACTTACCGCGAGCTGCGGCGCGGCGCGAATCTCGCGGCTGAACTCCATGTCTGGTCGAAGGGTCACATGCTCAATGATATGTTTCATTCCGAGCAAGCGTTCCGGTTCCACTTGGGCGGACTCGAATTCTTCCGAGATGTAAAGGATGTGCCACGGCAAATACATTTCGCGCGAAATGATTTGAATGTACGCAGATTCGCCTTCGGCAATCTCTTGGAGCAGCTCGGCGATGCGCTGTCCCTCTGTATTCATTTTCGGATGTTGAAAAATTGCGCGGTAGAGCCGATGCCCTGCTTGTGCCATATTGGCAAGTGTGATTTGATTCGTCCGCGCGGGAATCTCAATTTCTTGCTGATAGGGTAACCTACCGCGTTCGCTGAAATTAACAATCTCTGCCAGCGCGCGGCGGGCGTCCGCGACAATGCGCTCCAGTTCTGTAAACGTTAGCGGCAAGAACGCCGAGATGCTTTTGTTCGCTTGCAACAGATTGAGGCGAAATCCTTCGCCGACGTACTCTACCCAGAGTGAAAGGGCGCGCGGGGTGAGGGACGCGAGGTCGTACAGTGTCTGCCCGGCGGTTACACCGGTGTCCATGGCGGATTGTCCAACACCGACATTGAGCCGCAGTGCCACCGCTTGAATGACATTTCCTTCGAGCAAAAAGAATGCATTCAGCACGCCGACGCCATTGCGTTTGGGTGAAAAATCAAACCGCGCGCGATTTTTTGATTTGCCGACACGCGGAACAATGATTTTTTGCGGCTCGCTGAGAATTTCAAAATCGTCGCCCAGCAATTGCACCGTCAAAATGACCTGTTCAAGATTGCTCGGATAGAGCAACGCATTTTCCGACGAGACCGCGGCAATGATTTCTTGCGGTTGTTCAGTCTCAATGCCGAATACAAGCGTATAAATTTCACTCACCTGCAGCGGTGAATCTTTTTGTTCCGGCGGCTCGAACGTAACGTTGATGTGGCGTCCGCGCAGAGCGAATGATTCGGCGCGTGGCGGCTCTGCGACAGGTCTGACTTGTTCGTGTTGAACTTGCGGCGGCGCTTGAATATCAAACAACACTCCATCGGGCAACCGCGTATACAGCGCGGGGCTCGCCCATTCGACTTGATTGCCTTGAATCTGAATTGCGCGGCGCGCATTGGTCACCGCAATATCAATCGGCAAATTGTTGGCAAGCGCGCTGTAAAGTTCACGCACGAAAGTAACGTTGGCGGCATCGCTCATGGGAAATTTTCTGGCGAAGACGACTGGAATTCCATGTTGAACAAGCGCACGCTCAAGTTTTTCAAAGGATTGTGTCAGTATGGTTTCAAAGTGATGTGTTTGCAACCAGACAAGGCGTAACGAGCGATGGTCACCCAAAATCTTGACTAACAAGTCGCTGTTCACCGCATTCAACCTACCATCTGCACTGGGAAAAAGAATTGTACCCTCGCTGTCAGCTTCGCCCACCAGATGAAGGATATGATATTCATTCTGGCGCAAAGTCCTCCGCAGCTGGTCAAGTGTTGACGGCTCTACTCGTTCGACTTCAAGTCGCACTTCTTCAACTATTTCTTGCAGCGCGTGCTGGAGGTTAATCCATTCGCGCTGCGTGTCAATCGGAATTGAAGGATTGGGCTCGGCAATCAAGACCAACATTCGAAGCGGCGGCACCACAACGCGCAAGGGCGGTGTACTTATAGAGAGATTCACAAAACGCACAATCGGCGTCGCATTCGATAACGCAAAGAAATGCTCCGTCGAAGCATCGTACAAGGCTTCCCATGGCAAATTCGCAAATTCGGGAACATTCGCCGTATCAATCCGAATTCGCAAACCCATATTTTGATTGCGTGTGCTGGCGAGACTGTTAAAGAAAAACCCGCGCACTTGACCCGCGAATACCGCTTCAAACAAACGTCCGCCAAATTCGCGCGCGGCATTTTCGCGCGTGTCACCTTTGCGCGGCGGTCTCACAATATTCTGCCAAAAATTTTCGATTTCCTCATCGCGGAACGGCATCTCGAATTCATTTTGTGCCGTGCCGCGCGGTGAACTGATATTCACAATGTAACGTCGTTCGCCGAGCCGCGAAAACTCGAGGTCGAAATTCAAATAGCCGCTAACGGCGCGCGTGTCTTGCTCCGGAGTAGGAGTTTTTTGCTCTACTGTTTCTATCGTCGTCACGCCGAGCGCTTGCAGCAAAATTTGCATCGCACCGTCAAAACGTGCGGGGTCGCGCATGTCCACTGCTTGAAGCGCTTTCAAGCGCCCGGGCAATTCGATATC
Source organism: uncultured Chloroflexota bacterium (assembly GCA_937870825.1). GTDB lineage: Bacteria > Chloroflexota > Anaerolineae > UBA4142 > SHND01 > SHND01. Next base: position 13,295 of record CALMZO010000260.1, read on the forward strand.
ATCGCGCAGCAATGGAATCGGCAGCAGGTCAGGAGTTTGTGTGTAAGGCGTAAAGACGAGTTCGGTCAAAAATCCGGTGGAATCATTTTCAAGATACGCGCGCGAGACAACGACGACGACGCGTTTACTCGCTTTGAGCGCGCGTTCGTAACTGAGAATTTGCGACACACCGCTTGCAAAATCGTTCGGCGCGATGACGCGCAAGCCCGCTTGCATTAGCGGCGGCACAAGCACACTCTCCACCCATTCCTGGTCGGCGGACACGTAGCTGATAAACACATCATATTTTTCCAACCGCAGTGTGTACCAATCGCCGAGAATCGTGCGAAGCGTGATTTCGTTCGCGGTCGTTTCGCACGCGCCGAGTTCGTTGGATGCGAACGTGATACTTTTTGAAACGGGTGAGCCGTCTTGTGTCCACTCGACTTGCAATTGAAGCGGGTCGGTGCGCGGCACGGAAACGAGTTGCCCGCCTGCGAATGGTTCCGCGCTGACCTCGACACCTTGCCGCGTGAGCCGCGCGTAAATGTTTTGGTACGGAATGTTTTGCGCGAGAATTTTTGTGAGCACGCGCCATTCGTCGGACGTTCCTTGCGCGGACGCGCCCGCCGCAATCGGGCGTCCATTCAACAATCCGCTTGCGCCCACCGCCAACACGGATGCGGCGGAATTTTTTTGCGCGTCTTCGGGCAAACGCGGCAGCGCGCGGACTGCCCACCGCGCCAAATGCTTGCTGCGCGAGGAATCTGCCATCGCGGCAAGAATCGTTTTGAGCTCGTGCTGAATTTTTTGTTGCTTGTCCGCTTCGTCGGACAGCGCATAGTACGTGAGTTTTTCTTCCACCTTGAGCGCGGACGGTCCGTTGGCGTGAATCCGTTCAATCACCTTGAACGCGTTTTTCAAATTCGGCGCGTACTCTTGCAAAAACGCCGCACGCAGTTCGCTCACCGCTTCGGCGGAAAAAACAATACCCGCCGGTTCCGCCGACTGCACGAGCGCACTGAACCACACATCCGCTTCGCACCCGGCATCCGCGTCGGGAACAAATTCCAGACGCAGCGCGCGTACGAGTTCGGGTTCAATCTGTGAGGCGAGCGCGGCGTACATCGCGAGTTCGAGCGCGTGCGGCGAACGTTTGCGGAGCGCTTGCATTTTTTCTGCGACGGTACTCATTGCGTTCCTCCGCGCTGCCCGCGCGCAAACTTTTTCGCGAGTCCCGCCGTTGTGCGGCGGTCCCATGGAATCATGTTGATGACGCCGCGCAGTTTTGGTTTCCAGCGCGTCGCGGCGTATGGCACGAACGCGGCGAGTTCACAGCCCGCGCGTTTTACAATTTCCGAAAATGCAATCCATTCGTTCGCGTCCGCCCAATCGTCCGCCAGACGCGGGCGCGTGTGTCCCAAATCGCTCACGAGCAAAACGAGCGTGCCGGTTGGCGGAGCCGCGTACCGCCAATCTTTTTCGTTTGGCGAATTGAGTTCGACGTTGCTTTCTTTCCAAACGCCGCGCGTGGGACAACCCGCGAAACGCAAAATTTGCACCTTGTCTTGACCCATCACATTTTGAATCGCGCGCGTCAATTCCTGTTCATCGCGTTCGTACGGGAGCATCGCCTGGGATTGGTCGAGCAGCAGCTGCACGCCGCGCCGCAAGGTGGTTTCACTCAAACGCGGCAGCGTTTCCAATGGCTTGCGCTGCGCGATAAATTCAATGATGCGTTCGAGGTCAAGCGCGCCTTCGGGGCTAATTGTCGCGAGCGCGCCGGAAAGAATCGCGCGCGTCCATTCGGGTCTGAACAATGGCGTAAAGGGGGGGGGGACGCGTTCGCTGTCGCCGCGTTCCAACGGCAGCGCGGCAACGCCCAATTCACCCGCGATGCTTTCTTTGCCTTGCGCGGTGATGACGCCGGGCAGCCATTCCGCGCTCGATTGGACGCGCGGTTTTTGTTCTTGTACTTGAATTGGCGCGCGTTTGCGCTGCTCCTCGAGGATGCGCCGGCGTTCCGCCAATTCTTCCGGCGTGAGTTCCTTTACGGTTTCTGTTTGCAATTGACGCGCGCGCCATGTAAAGCCCAACGCTTCCGCGATTTGTTGCGCGGTGGCTTCGTCGGTGGGCTTGAGCGCGGCGTAGGCGCGCACGAGGTCGCCAACAAAAATCACACCATTGAGTTCGGGCGCGTCCGTGCCGTGTGCGCGAGTGCGATGTTTTGCCATCAGCTCTTTTTATCCGGTTCCGGCTGTTTCCACAGTGTCGTACGAATTACTTTGTTCCACACTTCATCATCCTCTTGCGGTTTCACCTTTAACGTCAAACACGCGTCAATTGCATCCAGATATTCGGCGGCGCTCGGCGGCGGGTCTGCTGGAATGCCTTCCGGCGGCTTGCTCATCGCCTGGAGCAATGCTTTATAGATTTTTATATTCTCGGCGTTGCTGCCGCGGCGGTTGATGGCGATTTGTTCCAGGCGCGCTTCATCGGGTGCTTGGAGAAAAAGCGTGACACAGCGGCGCAGAAACGCGGGGGGCAATTCGCGCTCGTTGTTGGAAGTGATAATGATAAGCGGCGGTTTCAGGTTCTCGCGCTCGAGTTTGACCGAGAAATCGGTATCTTCAACCTCAAATTGCAAAGAGCCGAGCGGAACCAACAAATCGTTTGGCACATCGGGGTCGGCTTTATCAATCTCGTCAATCAAAATCACCGAGCGCGCGTTTTTGTGGTACGGCAGATGTGTTGGCGGACGCGCGAGTTCCAGATCAGAAAATTTTTCACGCGCCCCGCGCAGCGGCGCGCTGTCGGGGTCGAACGCCCACCACAAAACGCCGGGCTCGATGTAGCGTTCTTTTTCGCGCACGCGCGCAATCGTTTCGGGCGAGAGCGGATTCAACGGGTGCCTCGCTTCGGCATCACTCAAACGTTCCAACATATCAAAACGCCAAAGCAAATCGCGCGCTTGGGTGCGTGAAGTGACGACAAATTCAAAATAGTTCCAGTCCATGATGTGCGCCACACTCGCGGCGAGCGATGATTTGCCGGAACCCGAAGGACCGCGCACCAACAAGGGACGCCCCGTTGCCAACGCCACGTTCACGCGAATCGGAATTTCATTTTTTTGGTCATACGCATAGCCCTTGCCGTCGCGCGCGTCTTGGCGCGCATCACCTGAAACGGGTTCATCCTTTTTGCGCGTGTGGTCAAAAATTGGTTCGTATGCCATATCTGCTCCTTGTGTTCATTCACTGCTGTACGTACCTTTGTCATTGCGCGGAACGAAGCAATCTCCGCGCGCGGCAAAGCACAACGCGTTATCTTGCGATTCGCGTGGAGATTGCTTCGTCGCCGAGTTCGCTCCTCGCAATGACAACCAACCTCATTCACTAAAATCACTCACGAGTTTGTTGAATTTAAATTCTGCGAGGTCTTCCATTGCCAAATCACATTGGCGTTTTGCGAGATGTTGTTTCAAGGCGGAACGTTCTGCGTCTTGACACAACACAATAAAAACAATCGAGTGGGATTTATTTTTGCCCAGCGCGGGATGCGGCGGCGGCGGAACAAACGTATCGAGAAATTCCGCGAGACCGTCGGGCTGGGTTTCGGGGGGCGCAATGACAACAAACAACGGATTGTCTACCAAATGTTTTTGCAGCGAGCTCTTGAGCATTTCATTCGACATCGCGGTATTGCCAAAAAAACGTTTGAGCGCATCAAAAATTTCCGCCGCGCGAATCGGCGCGGGCTGCGCGCCGTCCAGCGGATTGAGCGGCACAAAAATTTTGGAACGCTTGGCGGCATATTTCGCGCGGCGCAAATAACTGTCGCCGGTAAATTCGGGATGCGTGCCTTGAAGGACCAGCGCGCGGGTGGGCGTATCTCGCGCAAAGAGCGGCACCAATTCGATGGCGGAAAGAATGTTGACCCAACTTGGTTTGATTTGTTGGAGCAGCACGAGTGGATTCACGCCCGGGTCGGTCGCCAACGCGGTGAGCGCCGCTTCCCATTCCAATACACTCGCAAACCACAACGCGCCCGCGACTTGAATCCGCAACTCTTCTCTGGGACAACCCTCTGCGACTTTTAATCCCAATTTCGATGCCGCATTTTTCAGCGCCTCGCGCGAGGACTCTTTCAGCGCGCCCGCAATCGTGCGCGCCAATGTTTCCATCGCGGTCTCGGCGGCTTCACCGTGCGCAAGCGTTTTGAGCCGCGCTAGAATCGCCGCCGTGATTTGCTCTGCATTGCCGACGGGTTCCATCCACGTCGCTTGCGGCGCTAACTTGGACGCGAGATGCGCTTGAAATTTTTCTGCGGAAACATCAAACAGCACAGGCACCACCACCAGGCGGTCATTGTACAAGACGCGTCCGCTTAGAAATTCAACCGCATTGTGGAACCAGTTGGACTCGAATGCTTTGGGTGAAACGAGCAGCACGACAATGTGCGCGAGTCCGACCCACAAAAACATTTGCTCGTTCCATTCGTCATTTTTCTCAACCGGTTCGCCGTCCGGCAGAAGGATAAAATCTTTTTTCAGGGGTTCGGTGCTCAACGCATCTTGCAATAAGACGCGTACGTTCGCGGGCTTGGCTTCGTCCGCGTAATGCACGAGCGCGACGCGCCATTTATGCGGTTGGTCGGGCTGGGCGCCTTGAAAGATATTGATAGTGCCGTGACCCGCCTGATAGAGGTGCTGTTGGATATTGCTGCCCGCGGCAGCTTGCCCGACTTGCGCGTTTTCGCCGACGTGAATGCCCGAGGAGTTTGAAGCATTCGCGTCGTTGGTTTGAGGAGCAAGTGGATTGGGAGGCATAGAGAAACAAAAATCGGTCAGTTCGCTGCTTGTACTTTTTTCGCTACGAGTTCGATTGCTTTGGCAACCCCGGCGATAGGATTCAACAGCGCGGCGGCAGTCACCTGCAAAATGTCGGGGGCAATGTCCTGGAGATCTTCGAGCCAACGTTTCACGCGATTTGCGTTTGCATCCTCGCCTTTGCTCACTTCATTTTCAATATCTTGAACCACATCTTTGATTTCTTTCTTTGTAACTTTCGGGTCGTCAGGACGGGCGTCGACCTTTTGATAAACAGATTGAAACAGCGTGGCGAGGTCCCCTACGCTTGTGCTGTACGTAATCGTCTGTTGAATATTTGTGCCCGCGGCGGCTTGAGACACATTGGCGCCCGCGCCAATGTTCACGACATTGGAACCGCTGATATTTTGATTGTTAGAATTTTGAGTCACAGTATTGTTTGAACCCGTGATGTTGGATACCGTTGCGCCTGCGCCAATCGTTACAACATTGGCTGCCGTGTTTGGCGGTGGTAATGTCATCAACCCCGCGTCAGCCAGATTTCCCGGAGTGCTGCCTTTGTACAACGCGACGGGAAATGGTCCGACGCCTTGCAAGATAGTCAACACGGGTTCTTGGACTGCTTGATATTTGCTTGCCCCTTGCTGTGCGCGTTTGTAAAGCCATTCATACAATTCAAATAAACCGATGTAGCCGTTTTTATTGCTTACGCCGTTCCCATTCAGTCCTTGCACTAACGCATCACCGAAAAATGTGCGCGGCGCACCGATATCAAACATCGAGTACTGGTTTCCGCGACTGGCAGTGATGATGACGCGTCCCTCGCCCGTGCGTAGAATCGCGCTGGACAATTCGTCAGGGGGCGGCGTCCCAAGTGTGGGAGGAACCGGAGTACTCGGTGCGAGAGCGGGCGCAACGAGTCCTGAAAAACAGGCATTGATGAGAAGCAAGATTTTCTGTGCCGCAATCGCGCGCAGCGCGTCCAACAGTTCGGTTTGCCTCAATGCGTTGCCGCTCTTGATGCTCTTGATAGACGCGAATTCGGTCTCGTGTGTGGCGAAATGCCAAGTGCCATCATCTGCGGGCGCGCCATGTCCCGCGAGAAAAATAAAAACGCTGTCGCCTTTTTCCACGCGCCCCGCGATCGTTTTGAGCGCGGCGAGAATGTTTGCGCGTGTCGCGTTTTCGTTAAAGAGAAATGTGACGTGATTCGGAGGATACGCGCAGACAGCGGGATTGATGAGTGCGTCGTACACGCCCTTGGCATCATTATAGGTAATCGGAACACTATACGCGGTGTCTTTGTAATTTCCGACGCCGACGACAAGCGCATGTCCTTGTGTGAACTCTGCCATGCTGAACTCCTCTCGGACATTGTCCAAACAGATTATACGCTCGCAACTCCATCGTTTCAATCCCCGTTAGGGCAAACGCATTTGAAATTGCCGCGCCTGCATGAAATAGAATTTCACGGCTGAAAAAAGACAAAATGCTCCGCCTTCACAATCGCCGCGCGCTTTAAACTTTTTTCAGACGGCAATTTCCAATTGCTGAAACCCCGCGAATCAAACGGAAATTCGCATTATTCAGCACCTGCCCCAAAAAACATTTTTCAAATGCGTTTGCCCTATAAAATCCCCTATTGACATTCTCATTACTTTTAGGATAATACGAACATTCTCGCGCGGTCCCGCACACCACACCCAACGCCTCGCATACCCATATTCAAGGAGCCAAAATGAACCCATCCTTTCCCCAAGCCCGCCGTTCGCAAATCATCGCGCAAAAGATGGACAATGAACTTGTCGTGTATGACACCATAAACGCCCAAGCAAATGTCTTGAACCACACCGCCGCCGTCATTTGGAAATTTTGCGACGGCAAAACGAGCCTGCACGAAATCGCGACACGCGCCGCGCACGAGTTGAATGCGCCCGTTGACGAAAAACTCGTATGGTACACGCTCGACCAATTGTCCAAAAAGAATTTGCTGGAGACGCGCGCGGCTCTGCCCGCCCACCTGAAAGGAATGACACGCCGCGATTTTCTCCGCGCCGGAGCCGTGAGCGCGGCAGTGATGCTTCCTGTCATCGTTTCGATGACCGCGCCCAAAGCGACGAATGCGGCGAGTTGTCTCGCCAGCGGACAGCCGTGTACAGTAGGTTCCGAGTGCTGTTCCACCATCTGCACAGCGAATACCTGCGAATAATTGCAATTCCGGACTCTGCACGCTACTTGAGGGAGCCGTGGTTTACAATCACAAAACGAGACAGAACGAGAACTGTCTCGTTTCTTTTTTTTGCCTAACTCATGTCCACACGCGCCAAACCGCAACGCAAGGCACAACGTGAACGCGCCCAAGCCGCCGCGCAAGCTTCGGCTGCCGCGCCGCAAGAACCAAAATCACTTCCCCTCATAAGTGTTTTCACCAACACACTGCCGAACATTCTGAATCAACTCGGCATCTCGCTCGCCGTGTCCACGTATCAAGCGGGCAAAGTGATTTTCGTGCGCCACGATAACGGCGTCATCAACACGCACTTTCGCAATTTCGGCAAACCGATGGGCATCGCCGCCGACACTTCGCGTCTCACCATCGGCGGACAAAATACCGTGTGGACGTACCGCAATCTCCCCGCCGTCGCGCCGAAACTTGAACCCGTTGGCAAACACGATGCCGCGTATCTCCCGCGCCAAATTCATGTCACGGGCGACATTGACATTCACGAGTTGGGTTATGCAATTGATGGCGAATTGTGGTTGGTGAACACGCGGTTTTGTACGCTCTGCACACTCGACCCCGACCACAGTTTCAATCCGCGTTGGCGTCCGCCGTTCGTCACTGCCCTCGCACCCGAAGACAGATGTCATCTCAACGGGCTCGCGATGGTGGACGGCGCGCCGCGTTATGTGACGATGTTGGGCGAGACGGATTCCGTCGGCGGTTGGCGCGAGAACAAACGCAACGGCGGTCTGTTAATGGACGTGACGACGAACGAAATTTTACTGCGCGGGCTTTCGATGCCGCACTCGCCGCGCTGGTATCAAAACAAATTGTGGATTCTCGAATCGGGCGAAGGTTCGCTCGCGCTGGTGGATTTGGAAACGCGGGCATGGAAAACGGTCTGTCAATTGCCGGGCTTTACGCGCGGCATCTCGTTCATCGGTCCGCTCGCGTTCATCGGTCTGTCGCAAGTGCGCGAGAGCGCGGTGTTTTCGGGAATTCCGCTCGTCGAACGCGTGCAGGAACGCACGTGCGGCGTGTGGTGCGTGAATATCAACACGGGCGAGACGCTCGGCTTTTTGCGCTTCGAGTCCGGCGTCCAAGAAATTTTTGCCGTGCAAATTTTGCCCGCGCGGTTTCCCGAAATGTTAGAATGGACGGACGAACGTTTGAAACATTCGTACGTAATTCCTGATGAAGCACTAAAGGATGTGCCGCGCGAGCGGAGAGATGGAGGAAAGGAGGAAAGGAGGGAGGGAGAGCAAGCGTAAAGCAGTGAAGGGGGGTGAACCGCGCTGCAAGGCGCGATGGTGATGATAGTTTGATGATAGACGCATGATAAAGTACTGTAGATTTCCAAGCGAAAGGACAACCCACAATGTCTCAAGATACGTCGAACACGAGTCCACTGGTCGCCGCGTGGCGACAACAACTGCTCGCCGCGCGGACGAATCCCTTTTTATTTCAACTCTTGTTGAAACAATTGCAGCGCGTTTTGAAACGGCTTGCCTATTTTTACGCGCAGCTTGCGTCGTTGCCGCGCCGCAACCGGCGCGCCTTGCAGCGCGCGCTGGCGACATCGCTCATCGGCGCGGCGATGCTGCTCGCGTTGAGCAGTGCGCCTGTCGCGCTCGCCAACAGCATCACCGTCAGCGGCGCGTGCACGCTCGACGAAGCGATTGCGAATGCGAACGACGACGCCGCAACGTTTCCCGATTGCGCGGCGGGCAGCGGCGCGGACACGCTTTATTTGACCGCCAACATCACGCTCGGCGCAGCATTGCCCAACATCACGAGCGAGATTACGCTCGAAGGCAACAATTTTTATGTGGACGGCGCAAACGCCTTTCGCGTGTTTTACGTGAGCAGCACAGGCGATTTCACCGTCAACGAAACGATCATTCAGAATGGACATGCCATCAGCGACAATGGCGGCGGCATTCTTAATGCTGGCATCTTGGAAATCACCAACAGCACGCTCAGCGGCAATGACGCCGATTACGGCGGCGGCGCGATTCTTAACGGTATCTACGGCACATTGACCGTCACCAACAGCACGCTCAGCGGCAATACCGCAATGTTCGATGGCGGCGCGATTGATAACAATGGCATTGCGACCATCACCAACAGCACGCTCAGCGGTAATTACGCAGTGTTCGATGCCGGCGCGATTGATAACAATGGCACTCTTACCATCACCAACAGCACGCTCAGCGGCAATTCCGCAAATGACGAGGGCGGCGCGATTGAAAACGATGAAATTGCGACCATCACCGACAGCACACTCAGCGGCAATTCCGCAGTCGATGATGGCGGCGCGATTGATAACGATAGTGGTTCCACAATGACCATCACCAACAGCACGATCAGCGGCAATTCCGCATCGTCTATAGGCGGTGTGGTGGAAAATGAGGGCATTCTGGAAATCATCAACAGCACCCTCACCGGCAATTCCGCAACGGGCCAGGGCGGCGCAATTTACAACGATTTTGGGGATACAACCACTCTCATCCGCACGCTGATTAGCGGCAACACCTCCGCAACCAGCGGCAACGAAATCTATAACCGCGCAGGCGGCACGGTCAATGCTGACAACTATAACCTGTTCGGACACAGCGGCGAAACGAACGCCCAAGCATTCTATAACTTTACGCCCGGCGCATCCGACATTACGACGACGAGCGACGGCACAATGCCCACCGCGCTCGGCAGCATCCTCGACACCACGCTCGCGCTCAATAGCAATCCGAATGGCACTCTGACCCACGCGCTCATCAGCGGCAGTCCCGCGCTCGACAAAGCGCCGAACACTGCGTGCAGCGCGGCAGTCGGTTCGCCTACCTTTGGCGCGGGTGGGCTTGACCAACGCGGTTTCGCGCGCAACGTGGACTTTGTGCCGCCGCCCACCCCGAACGACTGCGACATCGGCGCATTTGAATTGCAACTGTCCACCGCCGTCAACGTGACGAACGTGCGCGCCATCGCACAGGAAAACAAAAATATTTTGAAATGGCAGACGACGAGCGAGTCCCAAATCGCGGGCTTTAACGTGTTCCGCAAACAGGGCAAAGCCCAATGGGTTCAAGTGAACGCCAAATTCAAACAAGCGAAGCATTCCGGCAGTCCGCAAGGCAACAAGTATGCCTTTCGCGATAAAAAAGTAAAAGCGGGGAAAACGTATCGCTACAAAATCGAGGTCAAGTATCTGGATGGACGCAGCGAGTGGACCGAAGTTGTCAAAGTGAAAACGCCATAGAGTTTTGAAAAAATTGTGCGAGCGACGCCAGAACGCTCGCACAATTTTTTTTCGCGCCACCCCATTTTCTTTTCGCGTCATGTAGTGTACAATTTCGCATTCCCCCAATACGAGCCGCCCTCACATACACAGCAATCGCTCATTCCATCGTGCGCGGTGTCCGCACAGTGTCGTAATCAAAGGAGCAAACAACGTGTCAGACCTCCATCCACGCGAGGACAACCCAATTCTTGCCGCATGGCAACAACAACTGCAAAATGCGCGGACGAATCCCTTTTTATTTCAACTCTTGTTGAAACAATTGCAGCGCGTCTTGAAACGACTGGCGTATTTTTACGCACAGCTCGCGTCCTTGCCGCGCCGCAAGCGGCGCGTGTTACAGCGCGCGTTGGCGACGTCGCTCATCGGCGCGGCGATGCTGCTCGCGTTGAGCAGCGCGCCTGTCGTTCACGCCGCGACAATTACCGTTGACCCCGGCGCGTCGGGCATCAACCCGAGCGACGGTTGTTCCCTCGTCGAAGCCATCATCAATGCGAACGACGACGCGGCAACCTACGCGGAATGTGTCGCGGGCAGCGGCACGGACACGATTGATTTGCCACCGAGCGCGACGCTCGATTATCTGACCTATTACGGTCCGCCGGTGAGCGCGCTGCCGGTTGTCAGTAGCACCATTGCGATTAACGCCAATAATTCCACCATTCAACGCAACCCCGCCGCGCCAGACGATTTCAATCTGCTGACTGTATCCCCCGGCGGCGACCTCACCCTCAATGACGCCACGTTGACCGGAGGGTTCACCACCTTTTTTATTGGCGGCGGCGGGATCCTTAATTATCAAGGCACACTCACGCTCAATAACAGCACCGTTACCGGCAATAATGCCTACTTCGGTGGGGGCATCTCCTCCATTTATGGAACGACGACGCTGAATGACAGCGCCATCAGCAACAATGACGCGTATGCGTTGGGCGGTGGGATTTTCAGCGTGGCGAGTGAGATGAACATCTATGGCACCACCATTAGCGGCAATACCGCCACGTTTGGCGGCGGCATCCTTCATTATTTCAATAGATACCTAACCGCCGACAGCAGCATCAACCTCAACACCAGCACTGTCGCCAACAACGAGGCATTACTCGACGGCGGCGGCATCTTTACCGGTGAGATTTCCTGCCCTTGCCCGCCGCCACCCGCGCCCCCCCTCGCGCCCCGCGCCGATGAGAGCGCACCGCAAAAGACCGGTGTCTTTGCGCGGCTCCACCAAATCCGTCGCGAACATGGCAGCAAACTTGACCTCTCGACTCTGCTCGAGACAAGTCGGAATGACCCCGGCTTGCGCGTGGATTTGTCCGCCCTGAAAGCGAGTCGCAACAGCGGCGACTATAAACGCGCGGCGCGCACCCATTCCGCCAAACGCAGCACACCGCGCCCCGAACGCAAAGGCAGCGCTTGGCGTCCCAAAGGCAAACGTCAAATCTTTCAACCCAATGGCGCGTTTGCCCCAACCGATGCCGCGTATTATGCGGTCACGGTCCTCTATCAGAGTACGATTGCAAACAATACGGCGGCATACAACGGCGGCGGCATTTCGAACATGTATGGTGGGTTAACCGGCATCGTCAACAGCACGGTCAGCGGCAATACCGCAACACAGGGCAGCGGCGGCGGGATTGATGCCTACGCGGGGCAGGTGGGACTCTTGAATACAACCGTTACGGACAATCATGCCGACACGGCACACGGCGGCGGCATTGACAATACGTACGCTATGTCGGGGATGGGCAGGTCGCTCATCTCGGGCAACACTGCCGCGACTGCCAACGAGATTTACGATTACGCCGGCACAATCAATTACTCTGAATTTAACGTGTTCGGACACGACGGCGAAACGCCCGCACAGGCATTCGAAAATTTTGTTCCCACCGCAGCAGATTTCGACGCGACCGTTGGCGGTTCATACGCGACGCCGCTCAATAACATCCTCAACCCCACCCTTGCGTTCAACGGTGGGCCCACGCAAACGCATGCGCTCAAATTGGGCAGTCCCGCCGTTGACAAAGCGCCGAACGCCGATTGCCTCGCCGTGCCGCTCAACGGCGTTGACCAACGCGGTTTGCCGCGCAACGTGGACATCTCTGGCACCCCCGGCTATTTGTGTGACATTGGCGCGTTTGAATTACAATTTGCCACTGCCGCGAACGTGACGAACGTACACGGCGCGGCGAAACCAGACCGCAATGTTTTGAAATGGCAGACGACGAGCGAGTCCCAAATCGCCGGATTCAATCTATTTCGCAAAATCGGAAAACAGTGGAAGCAAGTCAACACGAAATTCAAACAAGCGAAAAATCCCGGCAGCCCGCAAGGCAACAAGTATGCCTTTCGCGATAAAAAAGTAAAAGCGGGGAAAACGTATCGGTACAAAATCGAGGTCAAGTATCTGGATGGACATAGCGAGTGGACCGAAATTGTGCGCGTGACGACACCGCGCTAACCACTCCCCTTGCGGCACAAATCAAAAACCCGTTCTCTTGATGCAAATGAAAGCGAACGGGTTTCCAATTCAGATAGATTGGGCGCGCGGGACTTTATCCTCTTGCGCGCCAATGTTATAATCGTCCTGTCGTCCGCGCCTGCGGATAGTTCCTCCGGTTCCAACCAACTTTCGTCACAACATGAAAAAATTTTTCCTATTGAGCATCGCGACGCTCCTCTTGCTCGCTCTCGCGCCGCACACCCTTCAAGCCGCCGCAGGCGCAGGTCTGCGCGTCGTCGAATCCAACGCGCAGCGCGTCGTCCTCGACCTTGAAACGCCCGCGCATATTTTGACCCAACGCGCGCTCAATCGCGCAACCGTTCTCGAACTCTCCGTTCCCGCATGGGATACCACGAACGACGCGGGCAAACCGCGCGTGCCGATGCTCGGCGCGATGTTGGCAATTCCTCAAGGCGCGCGTGTCAGCGCACAGGTATTGAACGATGAGACTGCGCGCGAAGCGCTCGCGCATCCCCTCGCGCCCGCGCCGACATTGCGCGCGGATTACACTGCCGACGCGACAATGCCCACGCCGATTCTTGAAACCAACCTCAACGCCGCCGAATACGCGCGCGACGGAAATTTTCCCGCGCAGCTTGTTCAAGTTTCCGAACCCGCGCAGTGGCGCAGTCAACGCTACGTGAGCTTGCGTTTGTTTCCGTTTCAATACAATGCCGCGCGCAACGAACTCACAATCCATCAACGCGTGCGCGTCGAAATTCGTTTTGAAAACGCGAGCGCGGAAGCACAGGGCGCGTTCGTGAACGAAGGCGCGTTCGAAACGATTTTCCAAAACACCTTTTTGAATTACGACGCCGCCAAAAATTGGCGCACGACAGCTCACGCGGCACAATCCTTTGAAAGTGAAAATGCCGCCGCAAGTTCCACCGCGTACCGAATCGCGGTAGAAACGGACGGCATCTACCGACTCACCTGCGCCGATTTGGAAACGGCGGGCATCACTCTCGCCACGCTCGAACTGAACAAAATTCAAATCACGCATCGCGGCACCGAAATCGCGCTGCACGTAATTGATGCGGACGCAAACAATCGCTGTGACGGCAGCGACCTCATTTTGTTTTGGGGCGCCAGCGCCAACACCAACTACACCGACCGAAATATCTATTGGCTCACGTTCGGCAGCGCGTTGGGCAAACGCATGAGCGTGCGCGCAGGCACCGGCAGCGGCACGCCGAGTAGTTCCTTTACCGACACTGCGCGGCTCCAAGAAAATAAATTTTTCATCGGCTATTTGCCGTGGAATGAAAACGCGGAACATTGGTGGTGGGTGGCAATGCCGAATCAATATGACCCCGACGGCAACGGCGACGCGACGTCAGCCGATTTCACCTTTGCATTGAACTCGCCCATCACGTCGGGAAATGCCACACTGCGCGTCCTGCTCGGCGCGGTGAGCTCGACCACTCATCGCACGCAAATTTTTGTCAACAACAATTTGTTGTACGACCAAACGTGGAATGGCGTGACGACGCGCGAAGCCATCATCAATTTCAACGCGAATCTTTTGCGCGCGGGAAACAATGTCGTGCGCGTCAAGGAACTTGTCGGCGCGCCGAATTACGTGTGGGTGAATTCGCTCGCATTGGATTACACCAGCACATACAACGCCCGCGACAACACATTGCGTTTTCGTCAAACGAACAACGGCGCGTGGAATTATTCCATCGGCAGTTTCAGCGGCGCGAATCTCCAGGTCTTTGATATTTCCGACCCGTACAACGTCGCGCTCATCAACAACACCACCACGCAGAACGGCGAAATTTTCACCGCGCAATTTTTTGATAACGCGTCCGCGCCGCGCGAATACATCGCGCTGACCAATTCGCAGCGCAAAACGCCCGCGAACATCACGCTCGACACCGCGTCGAATTTACGCAGCGCGAACAACGGCGCGGATTACATTATCATCACGCACAATCGTTTTGAGCCGAACATTCAACCGCTCGCCGATTTTCGCGCGACGCAGATGCGCGTCGCCGTCGTGAACATCCAAGACGTGTACGACGAATTTAACGGCGGCGTATTTGACGCGCAAGCGATTCGCGATTTTCTCGCGTACGCGTACGCGAACTGGCAGCCGCCGAAGCCTTCGTACGTGCTGCTCGTCGGCAACGGCAACTTTAATTTCAAAAATTATTCTTCGTACTCGACCGAAACCAATTACATTCCGCCGTACATGAAACTCGTTGACCCGTGGGTCGGTCTCGTCGCGAGTGACCATCGGCTCGTCACCCTCGACGGCAATTCGCGTTTGCCGAGCATGTTGATTGGGCGGTTTCCGGTATTGACCAAAGCCGAAGCCGACGCGATGGTGGCAAAAGTTTTGAATTATGAACAAAATCCGCCAACGGGCGCGTGGCGCACCAAAGTTTCGTTCGTCGCCGATGACCCCGACGCGGCGGGAAATTTTCGCGCGCTTTCCAATGTGATTGCGGATGACCCGTACTATATGCCGTCGCCGATGGTCGCGGACAAAATTTATTATCCCGGTCAATCCAGCACAGAGGTTCTCAACGCCATCAACGCGGGGCGTTTCATCGTCAATTACGTCGGACACAGCGCGATGACCGCATGGGCGCAAAACTTGCTCACGAATTCGAACGCGAGTTCGCTCACCAACTCGACCAAACTTTTCATGCTGCTGCCGATGACCTGTTACGACGGCTATTTTCAATTTCCCGGCTTGACGAGTGTGAGCGAAGCGATGGTCACGCGCGCGGACGGCGGCGCGATTGCGAGTTGGGCGCCAACGGGGCTGGGCGTCGCCACGCATCACGATATTTTAGACCGGGGCTTTTTTGAAGCGACGATGCAGCGAGGCGTCAATCGCATCGGCAGCGCGCTTCTCCACGCCAAAGTAAAATTGAATACACAAGGCGCGGGACTCGATTTGCTCGACACGTACAATTTGCTCGGCGACCCCGCAACGCAGCTCGCGCTCTCGGCGAATGTCGTCACCGCGACACCCTCGCCGACAAGCAGCCAAACGCCCCCCCCTTCACTCACGCCAACGCGCACCGCAACACAAACGGCTACGCTTTCGTCAACACCCACGCGTACGAATACATCAACGCCGACACGCACCGCAACGTTTTCAGCCACGCCGACGCGCACCAACACCGCAATACCTACGTTCACGGCGACAGGCACATTCACACCTACACCGACCAAAACGGCAACGGGTCCGACAAAAACATCCACTAAAACATTCACACCGACCAGGACACCAACCGGTCCAACCAAAACACCGACCAAAACGGCGACAGGACCAACGAAAACGTCCACCAAGACACCGACCAAAACGCTCACCGGCGCGACCTTGACGCCAACGCGTACCGCGACGAAAACCGCGACGCGTACGGCAACACGCACCCACACGCGAACGCCGACGCGGACAACGACGGTTGTCACAACACCGACCGCCACGCGCACATTCACACGCACCGCGACGAAAACGGCGACGCGCACCGCCACGCGCATTCTGGTGCCTTGCGTGCCTGCTGTACCCGAAATCCTCGCGCCCATGCACAAAACGCGCAGTAAATCGCGTCAACCGCATTTGGACTGGAACGATGTCGAATGCGCGACGTTCTATAAATTGCAACTGCGCCGCGACAGTGCCAAAGGCGAACTCGTGTTGAAAAAAGGCAAACTCATCGCATCCGAATTTACGCCCGGCGCGCTCGACGTTCGCACAAAATATGTCTGGCGCGTGCGCGCGTGCGTGAAAGGCGAAACGGTGGTGTGCAGCAAGTGGAGCGGATGGAGTGAATTTTTGATACGGGCGAAGGCGAATTAGAAATCAAGAGAGGCAGTCGTCACGACTGCCTCTCTTTGTTTCATCCTCTATCAAGTTTATAATTGTCGTTATCCCAATGGATCACACCTCATGCCAAAACCCAAAACCAAAGCCAAACAGTTTTTACAGCGTTTAAAAGAAGCCAAAGCGAACGGCGTCACGCTCATTGTCATCAAAGAACCGCAAGAGTTGGGCGATACGTACGAACAAATGGTAGAAAGTTTGAACCAGCTCGCGGCGCATGATTTGAATTTGGCGGTGCTGCCGGAGGATGCGCGCGAAGGATGACCTCACCCCAGCCCCTCTCCTCGCAAGGAGAGGGGGGAGGATGACTTGGAGAGTTGATGCTTGCCACCATCCGAGAAATTTTTCTCTATCCCATCAAGTCCATGCGCGGCGTTTCGGTACAAGAAGCGCATCTCACGCTCAACGGATTCGTCGGCGATAGGCGTTACGCGTTCGTGCGGCAAGAGATTGCGGCGACGGACGGTTTTCCGTGGATGACGGGACGCGAAAAACCGAAAATGATTCTGCACGCGCCGCGTTTTGTTCGTACGCCAACGCCCGAAGATTGGGATGTGCCGATTATGGTGCAAACGCCGGAAGGAAAAGAATTCGAGATAGGAGATTCGAGATTGTGCGAGGACATTGCGCGGTTGTACGGACATCCCGTTTTTTTGTTCAAAACCAAACGCGGCAATTTTGATTCGCAGCACGTTTCATTGTTTTCCACTCACACACTCGCGCAATTGGAGGCAGAAAGCGAATCGCAGATAAACGTGCGTCAATTCCGCGCGAATCTGTACATCGAACCGACGGACGCGGTCCCGTTCATCGAAGATTCATGGGTAGGACGCGTACTGCGCGTTGGACGTGATGCAATTATCGGCGTAACGAAAAAAGATTCGCGCTGCATGATGATAAATCTCGACCCCGATACGGCGATACAAAATCCTGCCGTACTGCGAACTGTCGCGCGGCATCACGAGGAATGCGCGGGAATTTATGCGAATGTGGTGGCGGCGGGGATGGTGCGAGTGGGGGATAGAATTGAATTCGTATGAACGAGTAGGGGCGACGTATGCGTCGCCCCTACAATTTTTATACCGTCACCGCTTCACTCGTTCTCAATCTCTCTCCGTACTGCTGTTCATAATACGCGCGGTAATCGCCGCTTTTGATTTTTTGCCACCACCACGCGTTGTTTTCGTACCAGCGAATCGTTTCCGTCAACGCTTGTTCAAACGAATGGCGCGGATGCCAACCGAGCGCGCGCATTTTTTCAATCGAGAGCGAATAACGGCGGTCATGCCCCGAACGGTCGGTGACGCGGCGGACGAGGTCGGGCGATTTGTCGAGTGTGTCCAAAATAATTTTCACCACCTCGACATTGTAGCGTTCATTCTCACCGCCGACGTTATACACTTCGCCAATCGTTCCCTGATGCAGCACCACGTCCACTGCTTCACAGTGGTCGGTCACATACAACCAATCGCGAATTTGTTTGCCGTCGCCGTACAAGGGCAGCGGTTCATTCTCTAACGCGTTCGTCACAAACAGCGGCACAACTTTTTCGGGATACTGATACGGACCGACCGTGTTCGACGCGCGCGTGATTGTCGTCGGAACGTGATGCGTCACCTGATACGCGTTCACGAGCAAATCGCCGCTCGCTTTTGCCGCCGCGTAGGGCGAACGCGGAATAAGCGGGTCCTCTTCACGCGCGGGTTTGTCCACCCAGCCGTACACTTCGTCGGTGCTGATTTGATGATACCGTTCCAGTCCAAATTCTTTTGCCGCTTCGAGCAAAACGAATGTGCCAAAAACGTTCGTGCGTAAAAACGCGTCCGCATCCAGAATCGAACGGTCAACATGCGTTTCCGCCGCGAAATTGACAAGCGTGTCAATGCGATGTTCACGAATCGCATCGCGCACCTCTTCGCCGTCGCAAATGTCGCCGTGTACGAAGGCGTAGCGCGAATCCTTTTCGAGGTCGCGCAAATTGTCCAAGTTGCCTGCGTACGTCAGTTTGTCGAAAACGATGATGTTGTACTGCGGATGTTTTTGTAACATGTAGCGCGCGAAATTCGAGCCGATAAAGCCCGCGCCGCCGGTGACGAGAATATTTTTCATTTCAGATAACAGTTGCAATCGCTCGCGATTGCCGCAGACAGCAGACAGCAGACAGGGTCATCCGGACCATCTGCCATTCGCCATTTGCGAGATGCGATTAGAGTCGTTTCCCGCGCTTGGCAGTGGCGTCCAGATACAGGTCAAAGAGGTCGTCTTCGGTGAGTTGATATGTCACGCGTTCGCCCGTGTGTTCGCCCCGCGTCGCGAGTCCCTGCAAAATGAATGTGTCAGCCGCTTCCATAATGCGCGCTTCGACCATGTGATGGCTGTCCAGGTACGAGCCGAGAATGCGCAACAACTCCGAATAGGTCATTTGCCGATTGTTGATGAGGGGACGATTCATGTACTTCCTCCATTAGCGTCCAAAGAGTCCGCGCTTTTCGGACTTGGACGATTTGTTTGAGACCAGCACGCGCAAATCTTCTGCGGACAGCACAAACGTTTCGACCACATGGTCAAAGTTGGTACGCCCTTCAACCAACGACGCGCCGGTCACAATGATGCCCTGTTCAAATTCCATCACAAACACATCACTCAAGTTTTTGTCTTGAATGAATCTGCCGAGTGCAGCAAAAATGTCCGAGTACGCGAGACCCTGCAATGCGGAATTTGCCATATCCTTACCTCCGTGTTTTTCGCTCCCCCTCGAGAAAAACGTTGGACCTGAGCTTGATGTTAGATTCCGACTTGACTGAAATCTCCGAGCATGAGCCGGATCGTTTTCGTCGGACCTTCGGCGCGTTTGATTTGGACATTGCGTCCGATGAGTGAATCGGCAACGCGCGTATGCAAATCTTCCAAACGACTGTTTTCCAAAACAATGCTGTGTTCGATTTCGCAATTGCGAATGGTGCAACCGTGATGAATCGCAGTGTACGGACCGACGAACGCGTTTTCCACGACGGTGCGTTTGCCAATAATCGCCGGTCCGCGAATTTTGGAATTGCTCACGCGCGCGCCCTCTTCCAAAACGACGCGTCCTTCCAAAATCGAATTGTCCAACGTGCCGTCAAGTTTCGGTTCCATCACATCCAACACCAAACGATTCGCTTCCAACATATCGCCGATGCGTCCGGTGTCCACCCATTTGTCGGTGAGTTTGTGTGCGCGCACGTTCAAACCCTTGTCCACCAGATACTGAATCGTGTCGGTGATTTCCAATTCGCCGCGCGCCGACGGTTTGATATTGTTCACCGCATCAAACAC
The DNA here is from genome assembly GCA_937870825.1 of uncultured Chloroflexota bacterium. Classification (GTDB taxonomy): domain Bacteria; phylum Chloroflexota; class Anaerolineae; order UBA4142; family SHND01; genus SHND01. Next base: position 33,280 of record CALMZO010000260.1, read on the forward strand.
CGACGCGCCAAACATATAAATTCCAATCACCGCGTACGGCGAAATAAATTGCTTTGGTTTTTCAACCACGCGTTCAACGCGCCCGTCGCCGTTCAACACCGCGACACCCATCGAACTGGGGTCATTCATTTCGTACAAAATAATTTGCGCGTCCATCGCTTGATGGCGAAACGCGTTCACCTGCGGCACGATGCCGCCGCGAATAAAATTATCGCCGAGAAATAAAATGAACGGCTCGCCGCCGAGAAAGTCCTGCGCGATTTTGATGCCGTGCGCGATGCCGAGCGGCTGCGGCTGCATGATGTACGTAAAACGCGCGCCAAATTTGGAACCGTCGCCCGTTTCTTGTTTTACCTGCTCGCCCGTTTCCGGCGAAATGACGATGCCGATTTCGGGGACGCCCGCCTCGACCAAATCTTCGAGCGCGTAAAACAAAACCGGTTTATTCGCCACCGGCACAAGCTGTTTTGCGCCCGTGTACGTGAGTGGACGCAAACGCGTGCCTTTGCCGCCGCTTAATACGAGACCCTTCATCAAACCGTTTTTCGTTATTGGTCATTAGTTATTCGCAGTTCGCCAATAGCACAAACAAGGTCGGCGAATGACAAAGAACTAATAACGAACAACTAATTGCTCTCCGCATAATAATACTGCGCGCCGCTTTCCGCCTTTATATTGTTCAACACCGCGCCAATCACGCGCGCGTTGATTTTTTCCAATTGCGTTTGCGCTTTGCGCGCGTTTTCGCGTTTCGTTTTGCCCGCGCTGACGACGAGCAGTACGCCGTCCACTTTTTGCGAAAGCACAGCGGCGTCCGTGACGGCGAGAACCGGCGGCGCATCGAACAGCACCATGTCCGCGCGTTCGAGCAGCGATGCCAAAATTTCGCTCATGCGTTTGGAACCCAAAATTTCTGCCGGGTTCGGCGGGAGTTGTCCGCTCGTTAACACGTCAAGATTGGGAACGTTCGTTTCTTGCGTCGGCGGATTTTTCAACACTTCGTCGTCGCGCACCATGTCCGTCAGTCCCGCGTTATTTTTCAAATTGAAAATTTGGTGCTGCGTCGGACGACGCAAGTCCGCGTCAACGAGAATTACGCGCTTGCCGCTTTGTGCGATAGTGACGGCAAGATTCGCGAGCGTCGTACTTTTGCCTTCTTCCGAACCTGCCGACGTGACGACGAGCGCGCGCAACGATTTATCGAGATTGGAAAATTCCAAATTCGTTCGCAGCGTGCGATATGCTTCGGCGATGGGCGAACGGGGGTTAGAGATGGTGATGAGGGTATTCGTCATTCGTTGTTTGTTATTCGTCGTTCGTCAACTGCTTTGTGTTGCTTTTGACGGTTGCGGTTGTAGTGCAGTTTTTTGTTTCGGCGTCCCGTCTTTGACGTTGATTGTCGGAATCGTGCCGAGCACATTGAGTTTCAAAACGCGTTCGATGTCTTCGGGTTTGCGAATGTAACCGGACTGAATGTACTCGATGACGAAAATCGCAATCATGCCCGCGAGCGCGCCGAGGATGCCGCCCGCGATAACGTTGATGGTGGTCTTGGGTGAAAATTTTTCGACAGGCGTTGCATTGTCCAACAGATTCACGAGAATGCGGTCATTCTGGTCCATCTGTAAATTTTCTTGTTGATGAAAAAGGACAAAGTTCTCGGCGAGACTCTGTACCATCCGCTGCACCATATCTATATTCGCGTCCTTGACGGCAACTTGAATCGTCAAATCTGCTTCGTTCGGGCTTACCTCAACACCGCCCAAAAATTTTTCCGGCGGAATGTCCAACTGCAATTGGTCAATCACTTGCTGCGCCATCGTTTTCGTTTGCATTTGCTGACCATACAAACGCATCAGGTTCTTGATTGCCAAACTCTGTCCGTAATCCGAGGAGCGCGAGGGTTGGACACTCATTGTAATCGTGGAACGATAAATCGGCGTTTGAATGCGACTGAACAACAGCGCGGCAAGCGCGCCGACAAGCGCCACCACCACCACAATCCATCCGCGTCGAATCAACACGCGCGCGTATTCACGTAAATCCATTTAGCAACTCCTTTCAAGGAAGCGACGTAATCTTAGCACAATTGAAAGCCATGACAAGGTGACAGGGTGACACAGTAAAAAAGGTTCACCCGTTCATCCGCTCACCTTGTCACCCTGTCATTTCCTGTCCGGAATCTCCCCCATCACGTTCAATCCCATTTTTTCCAAATCCTTTGCGCCGCGCACGGAATCATCCAAATAATCGAGAATAAAAATCAGCACGACGGCTGCCAGAAACGCGAGCAGCGCGCGAATCGGAATGTCAAGCCGCTCGCGCAAACCTTGCGTCACTTGCGATACGTCGGGTCCATCAATGATGGTGACGGTTGCGCCTTGCGAACCGAGCTGTGCGAAATATTTTGCGTTTTGCGTTTCGAGCGTTTTCGCCGCCGCGTCCGCGATTTGTTTTGCCTGCGCCGCGTCGTGCCACGTAATCGTCATGGACATGATGCGGCGTTGTTTTTCCACCGCGCCCGAAATATTATTTTTGGAGATTTGCAGCGCGGGATTGTTCAACGCCGCGTTTACATCGTTCGCAAACAGTTGACTGCGAAGAATTTCGACAAAATCATCGCGGATGTATTCCGATGCTTGATACGCGGCGAGAATGGGGTCCGTGCCGGTAACGTTCGGGTCGGCGTTGACGCCAATCGTAAAACGAATCGTCGCCACAAAAAGCGGCGGCGGATTTTGATACGTGAGTGCGGAAACGAGAACGGTCAGTACGATAAGAAGGGCGGGGATGTACCAACGCGCACGGAGAATACGCCAGTATTCGCGAATGTCTGTCATGGGGAACTGCAAAATGCGTTGTGCGGGAAACACGCCGCACTGCGAGTATAAACGCGAGTGGAGAGAATGCAAAAATGTGTGATGGTTTAGTGTGATGCTCGTCAATTGAAAAATGAAACCCGTTTTTTGCAAAAAACGGGTTTCATTTTTCAAGCATCACCCCACCAATATCCTCTGCTTTAACGCCTCTTGAAACACGCGCGTATCAAATTTTTCCGCGTGCGCACGAATTTGCTGCGGGTCAAAATCGGACGCGCGAAAATTTTTCAAACTGGCAATGAGCGCGTTCGATGTGGGCGCGTGAAACAGAACGCCGTTCATCCCTTCGACAATCGTATCGAGCGCGCCGCCGCCGCCATACGCAATCACGGGACGCCCCGCCGCATTCGCTTCGAGTGGCGTGATGCCAAAATCTTCTTCGCCGGGAAACACGAACGCTTTGCACCGCGCCATCAAATTCAAACGTTCCGCGTCGGACACGCGCCCGAGAAATTTGATGTTCGATTTTGCGTGCGCTTGCAAACGCACGCGGTCACGCCCATCACCCGCAATCACGAGCGGCAGTCCCGTTTGATTGAACGCTTCAATCGCGAGGTCAATGCGTTTGTACGGAATGAGCCGCGAGACAATCAAAAAATAATCGCCGATGTCTTGCGGCGGCGCGATGTGAAACGCGGTCACGTCCACGGGCGGATACACGATGCACGCGTCGCGCCCGTAACACGCGGCAATGCGATTTTGGACTTCACGTGAAATCGCAATGAATTCATCCACGCGCGACGCGGCGCGTTTGTCCCATTCGCGCAAACGCGAAACGATAGCGGGCAAAAATTTGCGCGCCGCGCCGTTCACTTTTTCGTGCTGCACGTATTCATCATATTGCCAAAGAAAACGCGCGGGCGTGAGACAATAACACAAGTGCCGCGCGGCCGCGCGGGTGTTGACACCGTGCGCGAACGCGCTGGTAATCGAAAGCACCGCGTCATATTCCGACACATCAAACGATTCAAACGCGTACCGATACAGCGGCAAAAAAAGTTGATGCCGCCGATACACAAACGGCAAACGGTCCATGAACGAGACACGAATGTCCCACGCGCGATATTCGCGCGGCATCACGCGCGGGTCGTACATGGACGTGTACACGGGCGCGTCAGGAAAAAGCGCGTGCGCGGCTTCCAACACGCGTTCCGCGCCGCCATATTGATTTAACCAACTGACGATAAAGGCGAGTTTCAAGAAGGATGGAGAGAACTCGCGCACGCGCGTGCGCGAATCCATTCCCTACATTATCACAAGCAGGGAAAAAAGGTAAACAACACGCGTTAGGTTTGCAACAACGCGGCGGGGTCGAGCAGGGGAATGGAGGCGGCGCGCACGGCAAAGGGATAATTCAACAATGCTTTGCCGAGCAACTCATCGACGCGCAGGGCGATACCTTGCGGTTCTTGCAATTCGACAAGCGAAATTCCGGCGGGCGCGCCGAGCTGCGCTTTGCTCACCGCTTTGAAGGACTCGACATCGAGGACACGCCATTCGTTCGCGCTGTTGCTCGATTCTTTTTGGCGTTTCGCCACTTCCGGCGCAAGCCAAATCCGCGCGCCCGCAATCTGAACGGTGGGAATGGCATAAATACGCGTGCCGGTGCGCACCAATTCCACTTCGAGCAGACCGACGAGGCGCGGCACGTCGAGTGTAAAGACGGTGCCGTGTCCCAATTCAGAACGAATGTCAATGTGTCCGCCCACCGCGTTTAATTTTTCTTGGACAACGCTCATCCCAATCCCGCGTCCCGCGTTCGGCGTAATCGTGTGCGCCATCGAAAAATTGGGAAGCAGAATCAAACGCAGCGCGTCCTTGGCATTCATACTGCGCCGCTGTTCGCGCGTGACAAGTCCTTGCGAATACGCCGCTTGCAAAATCGCGCCCGCGTCCATGCCGCGTCCATCGTCGCCGACTTGAATCAATACGCGGTCGCCTTTGCGCTGGGCGCGCAGGGTCACAGTTCCCGCGTTGTCTTTTTGCGCCCATGTGCGTTCGGCGGGCAGTTCGATGCCGTGTGTAATCGCGTTGCGCAAGAGATGCAGCAGCGGTTCGTTCAATTCATCCAGCATCGCGTGACACAATTCGACATCCACGCCTTGTGTGACGACGCGGACGGTTTTGTTTTGCTGGCGCGCGAGTTCGGTGAGCACGCGTCCGTAGCGGTCAAACACGGGACCGACAGGCGACATGTTCAACTGCCAGGTGAGCCGCCGCAATTCGCGGACGAGCTCGCGTTGATTGCGAATGGCAGAATCCGCGTGCGGCGATTGCGTTTGCGCGGCGGCATGTTCGAGAACGTTGCTGCTCGCGGCGAGTTCGGCAATTAGTTCGAGCAGCAAATTCAAATCTTGCTGACGCACGCGCACATTGGCAGAGAGCGGTGAAGTGAACACCTGGGCAGCGGGTTCGACAGAATCTTTTTCGGTGGCTTGAATGACGGCAGCAGTTTCCGCGCGCCGCAAACGCACATTGATTTCTTCGGCGGCATTCCGCAGCAAACGAATCGAAAGGTCGGTGGGCGTTTCGTTTTGATTCTTTATTCGCGCGAACAAATCTTCAAGCGAATGAGAAGCGCGCGTGAGTTCGCCATAGCCCATCGTGGCGGACATGGCTTTTAACGTATGCGCGGCGCGAAACGCCGCGTTCAATTCATTGCGGTTGGCGGGAGCATCGCTGAGCGCGTCGAGGCTGGCATGAATTGCGGCGAGTTGTTCTTGTGCTTCCGCAAAATAGAGGGAACGATATTTTTCGAGGTCGGCAGACATGACAAAAGCGTTGAGGGATGAGCATTGAGTAACGAGTAACAACTACTCAATGCCCGATGCTCGCAACTCGGCGCTTAGCGCGTTCTGCGGTCACGCGCCCAATTCCCCCCCCCCTGCGATTTCAGAAAGCGCATGACTTCGGCGAGGAGGTCACTGACTTGGACATAATTGATGAGGACGCGGCGTTCGTTGGTGACGATCGCAACCGAGAGTGTCATTAACGCGATGGGACGCTGCTCCCCGCGCCGTCCATCGACGAGAATGTGATTGCGGGCGATGTCATCGGCGGAATAGAACATGTCGCGCAGACCGCGAAACTGCTCGACAATCGTTTGCGCGAACGTTTCCGCCGTTTCGGGAGTGGCAACCGCGATGAAATCATCGCTGCCGAGATGGGCGACGAACGCGCCGCGCGCGGGCAGCATTTCCACCATCAACCGCGCGAGTTCGGCAAGCACGTGGTCGCCCGCGCTGTGTCCATACAATTGGTTGTACGGACGGAAATGGTCAATGTCCGCGTAAATGACGGCGGTGGGTTGGTTCTGGGAAAGGCGCGCGTTGATTTGACGATGCAGGTACGGCGCGGCGGGCAGTTTCGTGAGGGGATTGAACTGGTAGCTGCGCCGCAAGAGCGCTTCGACATTGGCGACGAGTTCTTCGGCGTCGAACGATTTGCGCACAAAACCATCTGCGCCACCTTTCAAACTTTGAATCTCGATGGCAGGACTGCTGTCGCCCGTGAAAATGAGTATGGGAATGTGATTTGTAAAGGGGTCGGCTTTCAAACGTTTGACAATATCGAGCCCATCCACATCGGGCATGTATGCGTCGAGGATTACGAGGTCAGGGCTTTCACTCATGACCATGTCGAGGGCGCGCACGCCATTTTCGGCTTGCACGGTGGCATAACCGCGGCGCGCCAAAATTTCGGCGGTGCGGTCACGATGCAAACGGACATCATCTACAATGAGAATTTTTTCGCGCAGGCGATTGCCAACTTTTTCCATACTCATTTCGCTGCATGCGATTATATCATTGCGGCATTCCTGCAAGCAAGGGGGATACTGGTACAATACAGGGCAACTGCAAAGTCGCGTTAACTGTCATTTCGAGCGCATGCGAGAAATCTCACTACGCGCGGCAGGCGAGATTTCTCACTCCGTTCGAAATGACACCTCCTTGTCAAGGGACTTTGCAAACGCCCTACTGGTACAATAAAAGAAACCCGTTTCCTTCGGTTCACTTGGAGCAAAGCGAAGAAAACGGGTTTCGTTTTTCAATACCCTCGCCAATTTCAATCACGCCGTCCAAAAAGGCGTTTTCTCGTTTGAAATCAGGAGCGTGATTTGCCCAAAAATTACAAAACGGGTTTTTGGCGAAGGTATTGGTTTTTATTGGCTTATTGCGCCTGGAGATTGTAGGTCAGCGAGACGATGCGCCAACCGTCTGCGGCTTTGGTAAAGACCCACGCGTTGCAGTTGTCGCAATTGGTGACGCCAATTTTGACGCTGCTGGTCGCGGTGGCATTGTTGCCGTTAACGGTGACTTGGATATTTGGATGTTCGCAAAAGGTGGGGTTGGACGGGAAAATAATATTGACGTAGCGGTCACGCAGCGCGTCCCAATTTTTCCACGTCACATCATCGCCCGTGTTGTCTTTGGTGTGATTGGCGTCCATGACAACGCCGTTGGTTGCCCACATGCCTTGCAAGCGGTCTACGTCTTGTTGGACGACGGCTTCACACTCGGCATTGATGAGTTGGCGAATGGCTTCTTCGTCGGAAGCGGGAACAGGGGTTGCGGTGCGCACGCGCGTGGCTTGCGGTTGAACGGCAGGAGGAGTTGGCGGAGGACTGCCGCAACCGGCAACAAGAATCAGACCGACCGTCAACGCGCCGGCAATTTTTGTAAAGCGAGAGAACATAACTGACGAGCTCCTTTTCGATGTTACGCAGAATGCTTTCTTGTATCCGAAAAATGCTGATAGCGAATAGACAGCGGAACGCGGTGAAATGTTCCGCGTGCGGGCTATGGACACAAGAACGCCATCACAAACGCGTCAACGTACCGACGCCAATGCGTGATGGCGCCAAGATTTTAGCACGGCTTGAATGTAGCGCAAAAATCAGCACTTGTCACAAATCCATTTGACGGCTTGGTCCAAATCATCCGTCAGATGCCAAAGGTCAAGGTCTTGTGGTGAAACGGTGCGCCAACGTTCCACGTGCGCGGTCCGCACCCACTCGATAAGCGGCGCCCAATACTCGCGTCCGACAAGGACAACCGGTACGTCGCGGTCGGCTTTGCCGGTCTGAATCAACGTGCTGATGGTGAACAATTCGTCGAGGGTGCCGAAACCGCCGGGGAAAAAAACATAGGCAAGCGCGGAATAATCGAGCATGAATTTGCGCGACATGAAATAATGAAAGCCGATGCCTTGTGGGATGTTAAGTCCAATTACGCCTCGTTTGCCCTTTAAATCTCCCAGATTCAATTTGCCCGGCTCGGCAGGGATGTAGCAGGTCACGACGGCAACACCATCTTTTACATTGACTTCCACATTGAGTGTCTCCATGATATCGCGTTTGTCATCAAGCGTTGGGTTTTCCATACCTTCCGCGACATCGCGGCGGAATTGCAATGCTTTTTCTATTTTCTCATCTGTGATTCTTCTCTCGTTCAAGTCCCTTTGTAACTTGTCGCGGCGCGCCAATTGCTCCGCATAGCGTCTTTCTACTTCGTCAATTTGTCTTTCCAATGCTCTACCGATTGCCTTGCCCTTGGACTTTTTCACGGCTTCGGCAAGAACATTCACTTCTTCTTCTGTTTCTGTAATCATTTCAAGGAGCGTAGCGAGTTGCTCGCGCTTGGGGTCAAGTTCCTTTTCCTCCTGCGCTTGCGCCTCGCGCAGCAACCGCGCGAAGTCGTCTGCATTGATAATAAGGCCATAGAGGTAATCCCATACAAATTCATCGAGTGCTTTGCCTGACACGGTTTTCTCCTCGCAGGACCTTTTTTCCAGTCCCGCAAAATAATGTGATTGACGGAGCGCGCATCGGTAGTAATGATATTTGCGCGCTTGGTATCCAGTCATCCTCGCACCGCAACCGCATTTCGCGAATCCGCGCAGCAGGAAATTGCGCTTGCCATTGCGGCGTGCCATTTGCTTGTTGCGCTCGCGTTGAATCTGCGCGGCGTTCCACAGTTCGTGTTCAACAATCTGTGGGACTTGCATGGGCACTTGCTCGAATTCTGGGCGAATGCCGCCTTTTCCATCCACGCCAATCCGCTTGCCGTAGTGCCATACTCCAGAATAGGTTTCATTCTTGAGAATGAAATTGATTGTGCCGTCTGACCAAAGTCCCTCCTTGCGACGACGACGTCGCGGGTCACCTCCGCTCGGTGTGCGGACGCCCATCTCGCTCAATTTTCGCGCAATATGCCAATGGGTCAGACGCTTACCGTTTTCGTCTCCGTATACATACCACTGGTAGATGAGCCGCACAATCTTGCTTTCGCTTTCGTTGACAACCAAAGCGCCATCTTCATACCGGTAACCATACGGAATGCAACCGCCGCCAACAACCTTGCCGGCTTTGGCTTTGCCCCAACGTCCGCGTGTCGTGCGCTCAACAATCTTTTTGCGTTCGTCACTACCTTGCCATCCCTTGATCACAAGGACAATATCGAGTTCGCTTTCGACTTTCCCAACATCGCAAGCGTGAACCTCCGTCCCGGCTCGCAGCCATGTACGCACAGATTGCAAGAGGTCAACAATGTCGCGCGAGAGCCGGTCAACCTGATAGGCGATCACCGCGTCTGCTTCACGCTCTTTTAGCATCGCAGTCATTTTCTTGCCTTCAGGTCGGTCCGTAATCGGCGTCGCGCCGCTATAGTCTTCCCTGAATTCCGCGACGACTTGATAGCCCAGGCTCTCGGCATACTTGCGGCATTGCTCCAATTGAGTCGGCAAGCTGTAGCCCTTGTCCGCTTGATCGTCAGTCGAAACTCTGGCGTAAATGACTGCCTTTTTCATTTGCTGCATGAGTTGCTCAATTTGAATCGCGGAGAGATTGCGGCAGCGCCAGAGTGATGCTAGAATCTGAAGCGTCGCCGCAATCTCTTGCGGTGTCATCGTCGGCGTTCGATGATCTTGGCGGGTCGCGAACGCCGATTCGTTTTGGTTGGCGAATTACTTTGCATCCACACTTTAGATATGGCTATCACGACTTGCTGTAGCCAATCCACAAAGCGCGGAAGTTCTAATTCCGTTGCTGCGAGCGGTCGGATGTCAACCGACATGGACTTCACCTCCTTGATTGCCGCTTTCGAGAAATAAAAAATCGCTTGCCGAATTGGGCTGTAACAGCGCCAAACGACAAGCGACGCGGAATCACGAGTGATTCCATGAAGGCGCGAATGAACACGCCAAACCGATATGCTATAATCGGCTCTAGCCTGTGCCGTTGGCTATTACAACGGTGCGGGTTAGTCCCTTGTGAGTGTTATCAGCACTCGCAGGGGACGTTATGTTTTATTTACTTTTTCGGTTGCGCGGTTTCACGCTGAACATACTCTTCCAATGCAAGTATGATCTCTTGCGCCATACTGCGATGATTCTTTTTTGCCAGCGCTTGTATCTTTTTTTTCAAGTCCGCTGGGAAGTTGCGTATATTCAGTTGTGTTTCGCGCCCCATTGTCTAGCATTATACTAGGCGACAGATTGCTTGTCAAGGGGCATCTGATTTTGATTTTTCAATTTTACGCGTTTGTTGTTTGGAAAATCGCATCAACCTGCCCGTCTGGTACGGTTTGCGGAGCGTCAGTTACGACGAGCAATGGCTGAAAACCCGCCGTTTCGCCGTTCCTTTGCTGTGCACGCTCGCGCTGTTCGCGCAACTCCCGCCCACGTCGGGCAAAAATTCGCAAGCACGCTATGAGAGCATCGTCCACCTGCGCTTGAGAGATTTCTTCCATCGTCCAGTCTCCTTTATTTGTTTTCTTGGGAAGCGAGTTCGCTCAGAGCGAGCGTATCACGAGCTTGCACAACTTCAGATGGGCGCGCGAACGAAAACGCGAAGAATTTCGCGATCCGCGCATTCTTCTACTTTTCGCGGCTTGGCAATCTCTCTGGTAGAGTGCTAGACGGCAATTTGCGGAAATTGAGTTGAAGACTGCGTAAGAGGAGGCTAGTGGGCTTGAAAGCGGAGGAAAGCAGCGGAATTTGAACTGCGGCGCGTGATAAGCAGAGTACGTTCTGCTTTACAATCCCAGAGTGGGATCGAGCTCCAATTCGCTCGATTGCTTAATGAACACAAGGGGAATCGAATACGATCCAATCGTCAGTAGTTCGCGCCTTTGTTTTTTTGCGCGATTGATCAGCAAAAATAACTTTTCTGGATGTTCCACGCGGGGACTTGCGACGCGCCATTTTTCGTACTCGCTCGGAGAAGAAAAGACATAGAAAATTCGCGATGCACTTTCCACGGCAGCGAGATGTGCGGCGCATCCGGGTAGAAACGAGCGTGTCTTGCTCTTTGGGTCGGCAACAGATGCACCCAAGTCGACGAGAATTGAGTCATAGGACATACTCAATGTGCCGAATAGAGCGCGGATGAAATCATAGCCAGCCGTTCCACCCAAATAACTGCTTGCTAACCAATGCGCGTGATTTGGCAGCAGCCACAAATTCTCTTCAATGGGAACGATTGCTTCCGTTATGGCGTCGCTTCGTAGCATGCCATCATTCCAGTACTCTTCCCCAAGTGTTACAAATTTACTTTGGCTTTGATGATAAGATGCTGACAGTTCGACGCTCCACAAGTCGAGGTCAATCAGCAAGGTTCGTTTGTTCGCCCGCGCGTGTTCTACGCCTAGCGCCCGAACTATCGTCGTCGCGCCAGCACCGTGCGTTTGGCCGATGACGACTTGGATCTCTGCTTGAGGTCGTGTCATAATGCTTTCTATCTTACAACATCTGCTATCATTCGCTCTGTTGTGAGGAGAACCAAAAATTGTCCAGCACGAGAATTGAGACCGTTACCACCTTTGAGTCCAGATGGATGGATTTGATCAACAAATTCATCGCATGGCTGAACGGCAGTGCCGCAGGCGATCGCCGCGACAAAAATGCGCAGTTGTTTGAGAACTTCTTGTCCGAATATCATTCCGAAATTCTCAAGCGACTCTATTTGGATTACACGCCCGTTTTCGGCAGCCAACTCATTGAGCAAGCGAAAGAAGATCAAGCCGCGCGCAAAGCAAAAGCGCGTGATATGGTTGCCCAAGCACGCATCGCAGATGCGCGCCATGCGATTGCGAAAGTGGTATTTCGATGTTTGGTCGAATCTATGCTGCTGCATCATCTTGAAAAGTTGAATCAGCCAAATCAAAACGTTAGCGCTCTGCGTCGAGAACTCGATCGCGTGCGCGGCGGAATTCTCATTCACATTCATAGTCTCTTGCGCGACGAGCAGCCCGCCAATGATTTTGGAATTCCTTTTGACACTCGCGTAGAGGACCCACACGAAAAACTAGCGGCGCAGAAGGCAGGCAAGTTTCAAATCCATAGAAATTTGATAAGCATCGGAACTCACGACACGACGCTTCCTTCCCGCATTCATATTTCGACCCTTGTTGCATTATTCCAAGAATTCCGCGATGAACTGCTGCCGAGTTATTTTACCGCGCGCGTTCGGTCGCGCGCGGCACGAAATAATTTTGCAGATGTGCTGGATAAGCCAAACACGAAAGAATGGATGAATCTGTTTGGAGCGGGAGCCGAATTGCTGCCAAGCGATTATGATTTGCGCGTATGGCAAGAATGGCACAAAAATTTCCGTCTCGCACTGGCATATCGTCTCGCGAAAATTTATCACGCGCTCGTCGAAGAAAAGAAATTGGGCACAGACGCGCACACAAAATTCGGCCCGCTCTTTGCTGAAGCAACACACACGACACCAAAGCCAATCTTTTTTCGCGATAAATCCTTGGAGGCGCAGATCGCCACCACGGACGTTCAAGTCATTGACGTTGACAGCACTGCGTTAGTTGTCACATCTGCTGCGGATACTCCAACCACAGATCGCCCCACGATTGCATTACCCTCTTTCTTGCATGTCCCGTTGACCATTCATACCAATCCGCAGAATGCGTCAACTGAGAACGACTTGGCATACTGTTTTTACCCGCCTTTCATCGAACCTGCCATTGAGTTTTGGGATTTTGCAACATACAAAACGTACGAGTTTACGCTAAAGGATTACCCAGTCCTTACACAAGGAAGATGCTTGATGAGCGCGCCCCCGTTAGGCGGAAAAACGTGGATGCACGGCGCGATGATTCGTCTGCATCATGCCCACCAACTCGGTCCTGTATTTTATTTAGACCTCGAAGATTTTGCGTATTCGGGATTATCGTTTTTTGCCTATGCCAGTCGAGAACTCAGTGCGCGTTTTGATCTCGATCGCGAACGAGTATCGTGGGTGCAAGAGAAATTGTTTCACGCGGATTTTGCCAACCAAATTTTTTGGCATCTGGATGGTTGGGATCGTGTTCCCAATGAACACAAGCCCGGCGTTGCAATACGCTTGCGCGACCTTTCGCGATTTCTCCTTTCCAGCAGCGATCCGGTCCGAACGCGGCAACTGTTGGAACAAAACAAGCATCGATTGAGTGGGATTGTTCGGCTGCTACCATTTGATGATGGGCGAATCGAAGAATATATCAACGCGTATGTTCATCTGGATGATGAAGTTAGTGCATCGCGGTTGCGGGAGCTTGCCAAGCAACTTCCCAATTTGGCAAAACTCCCGGGCGGCATCGAGCATATCTGCACGTATGCACGATCGGTTGACTTGGTGCGGATTCTTTTTGCGTTTCTCGACAAAACAGAATGGAGTTGGAATGGGCGTCCGATCAATACCGTAGCCCTTGTGGAGCGCGACACGGAGGCAGCGCTCGAAAAATCCAAATTCATTCAAGCAACATACGAAATCGTGAAACGGTCGCGCGTGGGGGGGGAGGATGCGACCATTGGAGACGCGCCGCGTTTTACGATTCAAGAATTTGCAGAAAAGTTGGAATGGGTTAAAGAATGGGAGCGCGAGAGAACTGCCCGTACTTATTTTGATCTGGCAACCCGCGCGCGGATTCTTGCGCGGACGCAGGACGACGATGAGTCGTATCAACTGAACACTCCCGAAATTGGTTACTTGCTGGATGCGATGGCGCGCGCCCAAGTTAATCCGTTAGCGCAGTTGAATGAGGTATACCGACAAGTTCAAATAACGCCCGATAATTTGCGCGCAAAGATTGGCTTTGCCTATGCGGCTTGGCGCGCGCAGCTGTTTCAACTGGAAAATATCGGGAAGACGAAGTAGATGTTTCCAGCATTAAGTACCTCTGATAAATGAGGGCGTCTTGGTCGAGTGCGTTCGCCGCGCGCATTTTTTCGAGATAGCATTCATAGATGTGCCGCATCGTGCGATTCCACAAGTCGTCGCGGAAATCAGGGCTGTCGAAATCGGCGGGCGTCACGCGATTTTCCTTCCATTGTTGGATCGCCTCACCAACGTGCTGCGGCTCCCAAATCCCTTGGTTCGCTCCGACCGCGCGCATTGCCTCCAACAATACTTGATGCGCTTCGGCTTGATTGTAGATGACGAGTTTCTTGAGTTGATAGCCGAGCCAGTCACCATACGCTTGCAGCATCTTGAGTCCGAGCGCATGATACGTGACGGCTGTGATTTGCTGCGCGAGGTCTGCGCCCAACAATTTTTCAAGTCGCTGCACCATTTCGCGTGCCGCCTTGCGTGTGAACGTGACTGCAAGAATCGAAAGTGCGGACACGTTGCCTTGTTCGATGATGTATGCGATGCGATACGTAATCGTGCGCGTCTTGCCCGTGCCTGCGGCAGCGTTGATGAGCACAGGTCCGTTGACGTAGCGGACAGGACCAATCTGGCTCGGCGACAAATCGTTCCAGTCGAACGGCGCGGAACCCAATTCAATAGGAATTGCAACTGTTGTGTCCAAAGCGTTCGGCGACCGAGTTTGTTTGGTCTGATGTCGCCTGCCTCACCTCCTCGTAACTTTGTCTTCCTTACCATTATCTCTCTCACTTTAAGACAAATAAGAGTGCTTGAATTCGAGTATAATCACGAAAAGTGGGCATCCAATTGCAATTGCAATGGACATAGACCATGAAAATCTTCGTCAGTTCCACCTACATTGATCTGGTCGCATATCGCAACGCGGTCGAACGCGCTATCAATTTGCTCGAACAGCAGTTTGTGGGCATGGAGTATTTTGGCGCGCTGTCGGACGAACCGAAACATGCCGCGCTGGACAAGGTCGCACAGTGCGAGGTGTTTGTCGGCATTTACGCGCATCGCTATGGATTCATCCCCGACGGCGATAGAAAATCCATCACCGAGCAGGAATTTGACCGCGCGCAAAATTTGGGCAAAACGATTTTTTGTTATCGCGTCAAGCCCGACCAGCCGTGGAATCCGAAAATGATAGAGGGCGGCGACGCGCAAACGAAACTCGATTCATTCTTGAAACGCATTGACAAACAATACGTGCGGCAGGAATTTACGACGCCCGAGGATTTGCTCGCCAAAGTTTCGGCTGACCTCGCGCGGCATCTTTCATCCAGCGGCGTGCAAGCGACCATCGCGCACCCACTCCCGCCCGTGCCGTACTATGTCCATTCGTATCCGCTCCAGGCGAATTTCACGGGACGCGAAACCGAACTCGGCACGTTGAACGATTGGTTCACGCGCGAACCGCAGTCCGTGTTTGTCCTTGATGCCATTGGCGGCATGGGCAAGAGCGCGCTGGCATGGGTGTGGACGCAGGATATTTTTTCGCTGGGCGCGCCCGCGGCGGGCGTGCTCTGGTGGAGTTTTTACGACCCGCAAGGACGCAACCTCTCGTCGTTTCTCGACAAGGCATTGTCGTATGCGAGTCACGGCGCGCAGAATGGCAAATCATTCGCGTCCGACCGTGAGCGCATTGACGCGCTGCTGGCACAATTGCGCGACAAGCGTTTCTTGTTCATGCTGGATGGTTTTGAACGCATGATGCGCGCGTATGCGCGGATGGATGCGGCATATCGGGGCGACGAATTTGACGTGGACGAGCGCAACGATTTTCGCGCGTGCACCGACCCAAACGCGGGCATTCTCTTGCGCGGTTTGGCAGTGAACGCGGGACTGACGAGAACGCTCATCACGACGCGCCTCATGCCGCGCGAATTGGACGAACTCGAAAGCGTGCATCATGTCGAACTCAAAGGTCTGAATCCCGACGACGCGGTGAAATTTTTTGAAAGGCAAGGCATCAAGGGTTCGCGCGCGGAAATCGAAAATGCGTGTTCGGGATATGGTTTTCATCCGCTCTCACTGCGTTTGCTGTCTAGCACATTGGCGAGTGACCCGCGATACAAACGCGATATAAAATTCGCGCCGCGCGTGAATCCGCTGGATCAGGACAAAGAACGCAAGATGCTCGACTTTGCCTACAACTCGCTCCCGCCGCGCCAACAAAAACTCATCAGCCAACTCGCCGCATTTCGTAATCCAATCTCGTGGGACGCGATAGCTGGAATTTTTGCGAGCAAAGAGAATGGGACGCACATGAACGCCGATGAACGCGGAAAAGAAGAAAATCCGCGCCAACCCGCGTCGATTCGTGTCCAATATTCTGAAGACGAACTCGCGCATTTCGTAACCGAATTGATCCAACGCAGTCTGGTGCAGCGCAACTCAACAACCGAAACCTATGACCTGCATCCTGTAGTGCGGCGATACTGCTACGATCGTTTGGGCGACAAACGCCAAATACACATATATCTCCGAAATTATTTTGTGGCTAATGATACAAATGAGCTACTCGCTGCTTATGAAAAATCTCCTCTCGGAGTGCAACGAGAATTGAACTCAGTTACATGGTCTTATGGAAGATTCAAGGTCCCTGCTAGCAAATATATGAAAGTCTGGATGGCAGTTCGCAAAGTGTCGCCAGGATTAGCCAAGATTTTTCAGCCCAAAAAACTAGCGCAGGTGTTGTCTTCAACCCATAAAGTTGAATCGATTGACGATTTACAATCCGCAATCGAACTATACCATCATAGCTTGTGCGCGGGTTACTATGATGAAGCTATCCAATTCTTCCGTTACCGACTTTCAACACCACTATATTACCAACTTGGTGCTTATCAAACGTGCATTCAACTATTGGGTGAAGCCTTCACTAACGGAGACTACAAGCAGCTAAGGACGAAAGAAAAAGGACTACACGCATGGATACTGGATCTGCTTGGGAATGCATACGCGAATTCTGGGCAGCCACGCTTAGCGATGTTCCTTTATAGCGAAAACATGGAAATTCACAGTAAACTGCGCGATATGGGTAGCTTGGCAGCAGGGTTGATCTCAATGGCACTCCTTAATTGCATATTAGGCAATTTGAAAAACGCAGATGAAGTACTACGTTCAATTATTGATATTCGTCAGCCTTATGATGCAAAATATTGGGAGGTCGTCAGCCGCCGCGAATTGGGACAAGTTTTCATTTATTGTGGAAAGTATGAGGAAGCAGAAGCACAGTTTGAGAATGTTCTAAGAACAAAAAGTGTTAGCTTACGGGAACAGAGTATAGTTCATTCGTATCGTGCCTATAGTGCACTTTTGACGACCGACGCAACTATTGCTCTAAAAGAAGCATCGACAGCACTTCAGTTTGCTGAAGAGTACGAGCGGACCCACTATAGTCACATACGCGATTTTGTACGAGCAGAGCGCCTGATCGGCTCTGCATTTTCAGAGCTGGCACGTAATGCACTAGATCAATCTTCGGCTTGGAAGATAGGGCGATGGAATGAATCTGAACACCATTTACTAATTGCGTTAGCTCGTGATCGTAGAATCAATTGGGTTGAGGAGGAAGCGCCGATTCTGCTCGAGTTTGCGAAATTGCGGATGGACCAAGCACGGATGCTGACAACAGACGACAGACAGCAGACGACGGGAATTATCGGGCATGTGGACGCGATGGGTTCGCGCATGGACGAAGCATTGCAATTTGCGAACGAGGCATTGAGTATCGCCGACCGCTGTGAGTATCGTTTGCAGCAGGCAGAGATTCACAATTTTTTGGCGGAATGGCATTGGCAGCGCGCACAGTGGGTCAAGGGCGAGATGTTCCTTCCCGCACGAGAAGGATTGAAACAAAAGGTGCGCGAGCACGCGGAACGAGCGAAGGAACGCGCGTGGTGCGATGGTCCGCCGTATTATTACAAGGTGGCGTGGGAAAAGGCAGAGAAGGTGCTGCAAACCATAAATAGCACTTACTCGACTGATTCATCCTGAGGCCATTAAGCCGAAACATGCATAGAAAAGAGGGGTAGAACTGACCACCCCTCTTTTCCTTTCTTTTTACGCGGCAATTGTTTCAATGCGTTCATCCGAACGCGAGGGCAATCTCTTTTCAAGTCGCGCCCGCCGCTTGCCCTACTCTGCTTGATCATCCAGAAGCGTCTTGCGTTCGTAATAAGAAGTCTTGATCTCGTAGCCGCCTTGTTGCTCGACCATCGTGCAGAGCGCGCGCCGAAGCCGCTGAACATTCTTCTTGACCGCGATCATCACTCTTCCTGAATCAGGCATGATCTGCGCGGAAAAGAACTTGTTCTGGCTGTTGATGTACTGCGCTGCGTGCGCTTCGAGCATGCGCCGCCGTGCCACCACACCCTTGTCCTGCCGCCTTCTCTGCTTGCGTTAGCTCCCGCGCCAGATCACGCGGCAGTCGTTGATAGCCATGCTCCTGTTCTTTTGCGCAATGCGTTCTTTGTAACGGTTCACCGTGCTCATGCCGTTCAATCCTGGCGCGCGCTGCAGCAGATCCTGTTCCCATGCTTTCACCAATGTCAGATACTCAGCATGTGCAATCTCTCGTTGAATCTCATTCGCCCGCGATTCACCCAAACCACCTCGTAACGCGAGCTGCAATAACCGCTTGGCGTCGGCAATGCGCCCTTCTTTTGCTCTTTCGGGCGCGCCATCTGCATTGATCGGTGCATCAAGTTCCAAGCGCGCTTGCTCTACGAAATGAGAATATAGCTTGGCAATTTCCTTCATGCGACCATTCATATCCAGAGTCTTTTCGACGCGTTCGATATGCTCGCCAAAGCGTTCGCGCGCCGCCAAGAGCTCGCGCACCGTGCTATACAGCGCTCTTCCTTCGTCCTCGCTCCCTTCCCGTAGCGCCGCGTGTTTTTGGACAGCGCTCTGCCCATTCGTCACTCGTTCCCATATTTCTTCATGTGTGTGCTTTTGAGCTTCAAGCGCAGATATCTGCTACTCGACAGCGTTCCTCGCGAGGGCGCAAGCGCGCTTTTAATACCAACTCAACCTTGGCTTTGAACTGCGAACGCGCTGAAGCGATTGCAATTAAAGCGTCCATTCCACAAACCCGATCACTATTCGCCATAGCACATTCCTTTCGCAATCGGACGCGTAATTCCAAATTTGAAACCATCGTTTGCAAAAAATTTTCGGCGACGCGAGAGCACGCACGAATCGCCTGACAAAATAGGTCAATTTTACACGTGATCAAAAACAACTCGATTTGAAATTCGCTGCATAATTCATTGACGCGCGCAAATCGGTTGTGCTATAGTAGCCGCACAATTCAATACGAGACAGCTTCTGTCTCACACCTCATCTGAAACGAATTCCGTTTTTCATTATTCCTGACCGCTTCGCTGGCTGACGTCAGAGTACGTCGGGAAGATATTTTTTAGACGCCGAACAAGACGTCCGGAATCGTTGGACTCATGCAGAGAGGGAATCTCGCTCGCCCGCATGTCGCGGGCGAGCGAGATTCCCTCTTTTTTTATTTTTCTCAACTATCTCACGCTATGAACGCGACCGATCTTGCACAAAACGGAGACGCTCTCACATCGCCAATCCACACAGTCATAAGCGATGATCCGCTCTGCCAAGATGAGACTATCGAACAGTGGACGCGTCTTGTGCGCCAGTACTATCCCAATCTCGCCGTGCCCATCGCACGCGCAATGGCGCAGCGCGCCGCGCAAGGACCCTACGGCGATGCGATGCAGTCCATTGCTAAGGGGCTGGCATATTTTGACGAGCGCGCCATTCTCGAATTGACCGGCAGCGAACTCCAGATGCTCTCTGCATTGTTACTCAATCTTCGCGAACAAGCGCAGCGGCAGCTGCAACAAGTGAACGCCCAGTGGAGTGAAGAATGAATGACCGCTTGCGCGTAACCGACACAACGATTCACCAGTGTAAATCCAGAACGAATTTCTGACGCTCGAAAGGAGATCGGTTCGTGTTCAAATCTGCCACCTTCGCCATCGGCATCCTGCTCGCGCTCGGCGCGTTTGTCGGTTTCCTCGTGTTGGGAAATTTTCTCGCCCCACCGCCCGCGAATGTCGTCGTCGCGCTGCGCGACATCTCTCCCTACACCCCGCTCGACGCGACGATGCTTGGCTTGGACGCGCAACACTTGAACAGTCAAGTGTTGGCAACCCTCATTCAAAAGGATGAACTCGAACAATATATCGGCGGGTTCGTCACCACGCCGATTTACGCAGGTGAGCCGCTCCGCAAATCGGCGATTGTCAACGCGGGCAATCCGCTTGCGTCAAAACGACTCGCGCTCGCGCTCACGGAGCCCAACCGCGTCGCGGCGGTGATTCCCGTGAACGCGCAAACAGCGCCCACGCAGATTGTCACAGGCGATTACGTCGACCTCGTGATCAGCATGGCACCGGGCAACTTGACCGGCGGGAACTCGGACAAGTTCGGTCAAATCCTCGCTGGACAAGACAACAATTCGGTGAGCAGCGTCGGTTTTGGTCCGTCCGCGGTGATCACGCCAACACGCAGCACTACGCTTCCCCCATTCATTTCTGCCAGCGGTGTAATCAGCGGTTTTCTCCCTGGCGAAGAGATGAATCTGCCGGTGACGAAAGCGGTCATTCGCGCCGTGCCAGTGCTCGCCGTCACGTTCGAACAAACGCCCAATCCAACGTATGCAAGCGCGGGATTTGGAGAAAACGGGAATGCAGCGCCGCCGCAGCCCGCCTACCTTGATGGGGAAATCAAGTCCATCACCGTTTCCGTGCCGCGTGACAGCGCCGAGTTATTGAACTTTGGCATTGATAACGGCAAGGTGCATGTGATGCTGCTGCCGGTGCAAGAAGGACAAACCGAATTTGTTGCGCAAAAGAACGATCCAACTCTCGGCGTGTCGTGGAACGATGTTCTCGCTTTCATGATCCAAGAACGGGAAGCACTCGCAGCTACTCTCAACTTGACAGCCGCAAACAATGGAGCATCCAACGGAACGAATCCGCACAACAGCAATAACAATAGCAGCAACGCTCTGTCGGCGACAAATCCCACCCCGATTCCTACCATTGTGCAAACACCCACCCTCGGTGCGCCGAGTGCAACTGCGACTCAAGTTTCCAGTCTTGGTGTGCCGACCACCATCGCCGGAATCGCCAATGGCATCAACAACGCGATCAATGGTGGGAGCAACAATTCACCCGCGCCGCAGAATCAATTGCCAACTGGACCTGATGTGATGGCGATCATCACTCCGCTTGCTTGTGGCTTCCTCTTCTTGGTTCTGGCGATCATCGTGATTCGCGTGATTCGTCGCAGGAGAATGGCTCATGTCACACCCTAACACGCCCTGGAACGGCTTCGTCGTGAGCGCTCAGCCGAACGGCAACGAGCAAGAGGCTTTGACTAACGCTCAGCCGCGCACCTCAGTTCCTTTGTCATCTCTCCCGTTCACCGCCCCGCCCATCGCGTCGGACAAAGTGCAACCGAACTTGGACTCGCGCGCGGTTCCATCTGCCGAACTGCCTCCCCAACCATCTGAATTCACCGCGCCGAGTAACAGCTTGCGTGTACTCATTGCGACACAAGAGTTCAACGAGTTTCGGGTTCTCGACCGCATCTATACCGAGCAGCCGGAACTGGGCATCAAGACAATTGGATGGTGTGACAACGGGCTCAATCTGTATCAGTCCGCGATTGATGGCGATGCCGATGTTGTCATCGTGGATCCCGAGACGCGCAGTTTTCAACATGAAGACGTTCAGCGCTTGTGGATCTACCCCAAGAAACCGATCGTCACCATCGCCGCCGTTCCACCGCACAGCGGGCTCGCCAACACGATGAAACAATTGGGCGCGGTGGATTTGGTCACGCGCCCCCTCACCGAACGTTCGGCGCACGAACTGGTCGCCAAGTGTCATGTCAGCGTGCAGGAAGCACTGCGGTATCGCAGCAGTATCGGCTACATTCCTCAGATGGACAGCCGCACTGCCCAGGTAATCGCGGCGCGCGGGTGGCAGCAGGGCGTGATTGTGATTTGGGGACCCAAAGGGGGCGTCGGCAAGACGACAGTTGCGGCGAATCTCGCGGTTGCGCTCGGCTATATCGGCAATCGCCGCACGGTGTTGGTGGATGCAAATATGGCGGGTGGCAACGATCACCATCACTTTTATCAAAGCATTCCACAAACCCAGCTCGGCAAAAACATCAACGCGCTCGCCGATCGCGCGATGCTCAACTCACGCTATGGTCCCATTCAGCCCTCGGCGACCGGAATGCTCGGACAGCGTCCCATTTTGCCTGCCGACGAAGTGGATGCCCATTTATTCCGCTACGGTGAATCGCAACTAAAACTCTTGATAGGAATTCCGCGCCAACACATGGGCGGCTACGAATGTTTCGGCGACGAGAACGGACGCGCGTTCATGCGTGAACTTTTCGCGACATTGCGGCAGTTCGAAGATTTCATCATTGTGGACATCGGGCAGGACGCGAACAGTCCCGTGCATCTCGCCTCGCTCGAATTTGCGGACTATGTGTATGTCGTCGTGACGCCGGATCGTTCGAGCATTCTCGCGACCAAAGAGGCGCTCGACACACTCTTTCGACATGTCAAACTCGCGCGCTCGAAATTTCGCCTCATCATCAATCGTTATCACGAATCGTCGGGCATCAGCCGCGCCGAGATCGTCAAAGCCCTCGACATGCCCGAAATCGCGACCATCCCCGATGGCGGTCCAGCGGTGAGCAATATCGTCAACAGCGGCAAGCCCTTGATGGTGGATCATCGCGGACAGGTTGCGGAAAGCATCGTCAGCATCGCGTCCACCATTTATCCGCCGACGCGCGACATCTGGACTCATCGCGGCAAATTGGGCAAAAAACCAAAGCCGAAGAATCGCGGCGCGCTCAATGCCATCGGCGCGGGCTTGCGCTGGATTGTGACAGGAGAGGGGAACAAACCGTGAACGATTCGTTTCCAACCCGCTCGCAAACTGCGCCGAATGGGGACATTCCATCAGAACGTCTCTACACTTCACCACCTCCCCCGCCGCCAACTGCGCGTGCCTATCGTGCCAGCGCGCTCGCACAAGCGGTGCAAGCGAATTTGCAGAATGCCGCACCGAGCGACAAGCCCTATGACGTGGTGCTCAAGATCGCGCGCCTCAAGCTCGACGCCGAGTACGCCCATCTCAAGAATGTCAAATGGTCTCTCAAAAAAGACGAAGTGCGGCGCGTGGTGCTGTGGGCGCTCGATGAATTCAACCGCCAAGCGCGTCTTCAAGCGGCGCACACTCTCGAAGGCGATCTTCCGACGCTGGTCAATCAACTCGTCAACGATATCGCCGGGATGGGATTTCTCACCGAGTATCTCGAAGACCACAACGTCGAAGAAATCATCATGAATGGCGTGGAGCAGATGTGGGTGCTGCGCGCGAATGGCGTCAAAGACAAAGTGAATTTGCTCGAGCTCGATCTCGACCACGAGCGCGTCGTCGACCAGATCAATCGGCTCGTCGCGCCAACGGGGCGTCAGGTCAACCTCATGAATCCCATTCTCAACGCCAAGTTACCCGACGGCGCGCGCATCAACGTGGTGTTGGGTCCGGTCGCTGAGCCCAGTCCCTCCATCACGATTCGCCGCCATCGGCTCGTGGCACGGCGCATGTCCGACTTGTACTCGTTGCGCTCGATTTCGGAAGAGGCGGGCGAATTCCTCCAAGCCGCCGTGCAGGCGCGCCTGAGCATTCTCGTCTGTGGCGGTACCGGTACGGGCAAGACCAATTTCATCAACGTGCTCGCGACCTTTTTTGAACCCGAAGAACGGATCGTGGTGATCGAGGACACGCGCGAACTCGACCTCAAATTGGACGATGTGCAATACCTGACCGTCCGCGAAGATTCGGCGGAAATGGCGCGCCCGATTTTGCAGCGGCACTTGGTTGCCAACGCGCTGCGGATGCGTCCCGACCGCATTCTCATCGGCGAAGTGCGCGGTGGCGAGGCGTTCGACATGCTCATGGCGAACAATACGGGTCACGAGGGAACCATCGCCACCGTGCATGCGAACTCGGCGAGCGAGGCGATCACGCGTTTGTTGCAGCTCTGTGCGCTCGCGGAAGAAGCACGCGATTTCAAGCCCGAATATCTTGCGGAGTGGATTGCGCGCTGTTTCCATGTTGTCGTCTTTCTCGGACAGACGCGCAATCCGCCGCGCCGCTTTGTGCGT
This sequence comes from uncultured Chloroflexota bacterium, assembly GCA_937870825.1. GTDB lineage: Bacteria > Chloroflexota > Anaerolineae > UBA4142 > SHND01 > SHND01. Next base: position 57,548 of record CALMZO010000260.1, read on the forward strand.
GAGATCGCTGGATTGGAAGGACGGACCGAAGGCATCAACGTCACACGGGATCTGATATTCGAGCAGCAGCAAGATCAATTGGCACGCTCAATGCGACCGCTGCCCGAGCGATTGAATCAGAGGTTTCACTATTACGGCATTGATCCAAAGCAATTTTTGCCGCGCCAAACCCGAATGACTGCGGGCGTTTTCGCTGGGAGGAACTGATGGAGCTGTACGGACCGAATGTGTTGGTGGCATTTATCGGCGCGGCAGGTGTGCTGATTCTTACGCTCGTCCTGCAAATCAAGCCGGAACATCGCTTAATTGAAGGCGGACCGCGCCGCACCAAGTTTAGCGAACGTTTGCAGCGCAAGCTCAACGAAGCCGACCTCGACGTGAGCGCCAGTGAATTCATCCGCATCGCGCTGTTCCTCGGTCTCGTCCTTGGACTCGTGTTGTATTTGAGCATTGGCGCGTGGACTGCCTTTCTCGTCGGTTTAGGCATCGGCATTGCCGGATATTGGTCGTATCTCGAAGACCGCCGTGACAACCGGCGGCGGCAATACCAAGACGAGATGTCTGCCGCCATCGATATGCTCTTGCAAGCGAGCTCAGTTGGGATGGGCGTTCCCATGGCGGTTCAATTCGCGGCGGAACGCGCGCCGGGCATGGTACGCGCGGACTTTCAAAAAACGCAGCGACTGCAAGCGACCGGCACGCCACTCGAAGACGCGCTCAAGACAGTGAGCGCCGAACGTCAAGACATGCTCTTTGATCGTCTGACGGAAGCGTTAATCTCTACACACTTGCGGCAGACGTCACTACTCGACGTGCTGCGTCCGATGAACGAATTGGTGCGCGGTCTATCTGCGGCGCGGCGGCGCATCGCCACCGCCCAAGTTCGCATCCGTTGGGAGGCGCGCATCGTTTGTGTAGCGCCCTTTGTGTTCATCCTCATTTTGAATCAGACCGCGCCGGACTTGCAGCGTCCGTTCTATGGAAGTGTCGTCGGTCAAATCGCTCTCATCGTGATCGGCGCGATGTGTTTCAGTGCGTACTACCTGATGAACCGGATCGGCGCACGCGCGATGCGCCCGGTAGAGTCAATGAACGAGTCTAGATCGGACGAAAAAGAGAAAGCAGGAGCGCTTGGCGCGTTAGCATAAGCGCGCAAAAGGAGAGAGGATGGATTTTTTAACGAGTGCAGCAATCGCGTTCGGCGGCGCGGTGGGAGTGTTTTTGGTCTGGCGCGCCATCACGATGCCGACATTGGCAAAAGATGGGGCGGGCGGACAGCCGCTCGGTGGACAGGTGCAAGTTCATACCACCCCGCTGCTCGACCGCTTGTTCGGTCCGTTTTTGGGCAGATTGAGCCTTCGGTTGGCGCTGCTGCTGCGCCGCATGGACAAAGATGAAGCGCGAATTCGCGCGGCGGGGTCCCCCGCGCGCTATCCCACAGTCTATGATTTTTACGCGTGGAAAGTGGCGATGGGCTTGTTTCTCTTTCTCGTCGGTGTCGCCGCTTCGCTGATTGCCGGTTCCGGATTTCTTTTTGTCGCGTTTGGACTCGGGCTTGCCGGTTTGTTCCTACCGGACATACAGCTCTCGCAACTCATTCGCAAACGCCAAGAGCAAATGCGTTTCGAAATGGCATTTTCGCTGCACCGCATGGCAATTATCTGCGCGACGGGGAAATCCCTCAATGAAGCGATCCAGCATCTCGCGTACGAGGACAAACCGGGTGGAGTGTTCATCCAAGAACTACGCAAGATCGCGACCGACTTGAATGTGGGCATGACGACCAACGAAGCACTGGATCGGATGAAGGAACGCAATCTCGACATTCCTGAAGTTGTGACCCTTGTGGAACTGCTGCGCTCGGGCACTGCCGCGGGCACATCCATCTCGGAGGTGCTCCGCAATATCGGCAATGTAATGATTGACAAGGCGCTCCAAGAGATGGAACAGCGCGGCATCGCGTCCGGTGTGCAGATGATCATTCCCGTCGGCGGTTTGATTCTCCCCGCGATTGGAATCGCGGTGATGGGTCCGGGAATCTATCTCGCCGCGCAGTACTTTTTGTTTCGATGAGTTGTCAACAACTCGACGAAGAATCTCTGTGGACGCTTTTCAAAAAAGGAGGTGGCTATCGGATAGAACGAAAGCAATTCTGCGCGGTAGGAGTAGAGCGAGTGCAGCAGCGAACGAGCTGTTCGGCATTCCAACAGTGAGTTGGTTAAAAAGCGCATAACTGGGAATTTCATTCCCGATAATCTCGATTGCTGCTGCACTCGCCGCACACTCGAACCGAATCAACTCATCGATAAAGTTCAGTTGAACCAATGACAAACAAAGGAGTCCTGAAGATGTCTCTCACAACAAGTCGCTCATTTCCATTGCTCGCCATCTTGCTACTGCAAGTGTTTGCGCTCACGCGCGTGCTGTCCGGTTTGTTCAATCGCGCGTGGCTGCTCTTGAAGCGTTTTGCCCAAGACAACCGTGGCCAAGACCTCGTGGAGTACGCCCTCATCGTCGCTTTTGCCGTCGGCGTTGTGGCGGTGTTGACCGCGCTGTACACCACAATCAAAAACGTGTTGACCAAAGCCAACAATTCGCTTCAGTCCGCCGCAGGGCAGTAACAATTCACACAAACCGAACAAGACCGGACGCCGCCAAGCGCGTGCGCGCTCGGCGTCCGGAATCAGGGAGGAATTTTCCATGCACAATCTTTCCAGAATCAGAAAAGGAGTGGCACGTTTTCTCCAAGACCAGCGCGGGCAAGACCTGATCGAGTGGTCTGCCAGTCTCGCGGTGTTCCTCGTGCTGTGCGGCGCAATCGCCATGTACTTTTGGGTGTGGTGGAATCAAACGGCGGCAGCGGGCGCTGTGCATGACGGAACGTATTTGGCAGCAATCAGAGGAGGCAGCGCAGCGGAAGGCGCGGCGCGTTCAAAGGACATGCTGAACGCGGCGGTCGGAAAATTCTCTAATCAATACCAAATCCAATTTCAAAGCGACCCGCGCAAAAGCGTGAGCGGGTCGGTCAAAACCAAAAAGACATTCGTCATTCCGTTCATTGGCAATCTGCCGTACACGATTCAAGCGCACAGTTTCCAGCGGCTCGAACGCTTTTATGGCGGTCCTGTCGGCAAGCGCGGCGCGTCGTTTTGGTGGTGGTGAGAGGTAAACGTATGAAATGGCTTTGGCAGTCTCAATCACAAACGAACGTTGATAACGAACGCGGACAAGCATTGGTTGAGTTTGTCTTGATCCTCCCGTTCCTGTTCATCCTCTTTGCTGCGCTCATCTTCTTTGGACGCCTGATTTATTCAACCATCGCGTTGAACATGACCAGCTATGACGCGTGCCGCGCGGCGGTGGAATCGCTGCGCCAAGATGATGGACGGCGGCAGGGGCTGGATGCCGGACGCGAAACTCTCAATGGCTTTTCGATGAGCGCGGCAAGCGCGCGGCTGACGGTTAGGCCACAAGGGAAATGGGATCGCGGAGCATGGGTGCGCTGTCAAACTCAATACACCTTAAGGACGAACGACATTCCGATGGTGCGGCTCTTTTATCCGGGCGGCGCGATTCCGCTCAAGTCAGCCTTGTGGTCGCGCATCCAAACGTGGCGCTCGTGGTGGGAACGCTAACGGAGGAGAGTGATGTTGCTCAAAGAACTCAAACATTGGTGGCGCGATCAGCGCGGAGAATACCTCGTGCATTTTGTCTTGCTGTTCCCAGTCGCCATCGTCATGCTCGGTCTCGTCATCGACGGTGGATTCATGTACCAGCAGTATCGGTACGCGCAAACAACGGTCGAAGGCGCGGCGCAAGCGGCAAGCCATGAAATCGACGTCAATCACTTTCGAGCGACCAATCAGGTTGTACTCAATCAGAGCGCCGCGACCGCAATTGCACAGCAATTCATCGCACTCAACAAAAGCAAGTATCTCGTCAAAACCCAAATCACGACGCAGCCGACTCGCATCACGGTATGGGGAAAGGCAAAGATCCCCACCATCTTTTTCAAAATCTTTGGGGTTAGCGAGTTGGTCGTCACGGTCAGCGGGCAGGGCTACCCTGCCTTTGGTAT